>DATHTR010000128.1:0-16621 GCA_035463095.1 Candidatus Angelobacter sp.
CAAAGGCGCTCGGCTTCCCGGCGGACGGCGTTGATGCGCTGGCCGAGGCGCTCGACACCCGCGACGCCACGGATGTCGCGCGAGACCTCGCCCTGGACGGCAGCTTCGGCTGGCTGTTCGACGAGCTCGGGATCGACATGGCCGATGCGGCCGTCCCGCCGGGTCGCGACGGCCGTGGCGGAGGGAGTGGCGGGGGGGGCGCGGGGCACGTGAGTCGCGGCTCGGACCCGTCATGGAATCCGCGGCCACGCCCGCAGCTTCGGCCGGACCTCGTCGCTGGCGCCGAACGAGCCGGCACCCACGATCCCGATGACGGACGGCCGCTGTCGGAGGGCGGCTGGTACCCGCCGAAGCGTCCGAAGGTCCTCGACGCATCGGTCACCAACGTCCGCCACGAGGGCTGGGAGCAGAAGCGCTACGCCCGCTCCGGGGAGCTCAGCGGGGGAGAGCTTCGCGTGCCGACGCCGCGCGACAACGGGTCGCCGGGGCCGTCGAGCGGGCGGCCGGCGCTGGTGCGCGTGGATCCCGAGAGCGGGATGCCGATCGAGGAGCGCCGGCGCGTGCGGGTGGTGCCTGAGGCCGATGCCGTCGCGCGAGTCCGCCAGATTCCAACCACCGACGCCTCAGGCGACCAACACGTCTCTGACGGAGGTCTACGGCATAGAATTGCCGAGATTGCGGACTCTGATTCCTCGCCTCAGGTCGCTGACATTGGAATCTGGCAACAGGCGCACGCCCACGCCCCGCACGCCCCCAGGAACCGGTGGCAGTGGCTCCTCACCCTCTGCGCCGAGATCGACGGCTTCCCGCGCCACCTCGGCATCCACGTCGGCGGCATGCTCGTCACCCGCACCCCGCTCATCGACCTCGTTCCGATCGAGCGCGCCACGATGCCCGACCGGGTTGTCAGCCAGTACGACAAGGAGGACATCGAGCAGCTCGGCCTGGTGAAGATCGACCTGCTCAGCCTCCGCACCCTCGGCGTCGTCAGCGACGCCCTCGACCGCATCCAACGCGACACGGGCCAGAGGATCGACCTCGACGCCCTCCCGCACGACGATCCCGAGGTGTATCGGTCCATCCAGGCCGCCGACACGGTCGGCATGTTCCAGATCGAGAGCCGCGCCCAGATGCAGTCCCTGCCCAAGGCGCGCCCCGAGCGGTTCGAGGATCTCGTTGTCCAGGTCGCGATCATCCGGCCCGGCCCGGTGCAGGGCAACGCCGTCCACCCGTACCTGCGGAGACGCGCCGGCGAGGAAGAAGTCACCTACGCGCACCCCTCCCTGCAGCCGATTCTCGAGGACACCCTCGGCGTGATCCTGTACCAGGAGCAGGTCATGCAGGTCGCGATCGAGGTGTGTGGCTACACCGCGGTCGAGGCCGACATCTTCCGTAAGGCGATGGGGTCGCATCGGTCCCACGCCAAGATGCAGGCCGAGCGCGGCCGGTTCGTCGGCGGCGCCATCCGCACCGGCCTCACGCCGGAGGACGCGGAGGAGCTGTTCCAGAAGTGCTCCGCCTTCGCCGAGTTCGGCTTCGCCCGTGCCCATGCCGCGGCCTTCGCGAAGATCAGCTACGACACCGCCTGGCTGAAGCGGTACTACCCCGCGCACTACACGGTCGGCGTGCTGAACAACCAGCCGATGGGCTTCTACAGCCCCGCCGTCGTCATCAACGACGCGAAGCGCCACGGCATCCGCGTCCTCCCGATCGACGTGAACGAGTCCGCCTGGGAGCACGACACGCGGCCCGATCCGGACAGCGCCTCCGCCTGGGCCATCCGCCTGGGCCTGCGCCAGCTGAAGGGGATCGATGAGCGCGCCCGCGAGACCCTGGAGCGAGAACGCGAGCGCGGCCCGTACACCTCGGTCCGCGACTTCGTCGCCCGCACGGGCCTGGGCGAGCAGGTCGTCGAGCGGCTCATCAGCATCGGCGCCTTCGAATGGACCGATGCGTCCCGTCGCGACCTCCTCTGGCAGCTGCGCAGCACCCTGGCCGACGCCGATCCCGATCGGCCCGCCCTGGGCCTGACCGATGACGCCCAGCGCGCCCTGGGCGCCTCGCTGCCACCGATGACCCCGGCCGAGAAGGTCGCCGCCGACTACCGCGACACCGGCGTCAGCCCGCACCTCCATGCGGTCGAGCTGTTCCGTGAGCGCCTGGCGTCACGCGGCGTGATCACGATCGCCGAGGCGGGCCGGCGGCGCGATCGGTCCACCATCCGCCTGGCCGGCCTGGCGGTCAGCGTCCAGCACCCGATGACGGCGAAGAACTTCGTGTTCATCGCGCTCGAGGACGAGACCGGCATGATCAACGTCACCCTTCGGCCGAGGGTCTACCAGGCGCACCGGGCGCTGCTGCATCGGCACCCGCTGCTCGTCATCGACGGTCGGCTCCAGGTGGAGGGCGCCGTGCTCAACGTCGTCGCCACCCGGCTCCGTAGCGTGGACGACGTCCTGGACGGTCCGCCGGAGCGCTTCGACCTCGCCCGCCAGCAGCGGATGTTCCGCTAGAGACGCGATCATCGAGTCCTCCGCGAGCGGTAGCATGCTCAGCCATCCAGAGGGGCCCCGATGTCGATCGTCCGTCGCCGGTGACCGTCCATCCGCTCGCCGATTCGATTCGCGACTACGCCGCCTCGCTGCCGGAAGCGTGGGAGGACCACCCGTGGGGCGAGAGGGTCTTCAAGGTCGGCAGGAAGGTGTTCGTGTTCCTTGGCGGGCTCGAGGATCGCGGCCTCGTCACGGTCAAGCTGCGCGACTCGCTGGACGAGGCGACGGCCTTCGAATGGGTGCAGCCGGCCCGCTACGGGCTGGACCGCGGAGGGTGGGTGACCTGCGCGCTGCCCGGAGACGCACCGCTCGACATGGTCACGAGCTGGATCGCCGAGAGCTATCGGCTCGTCGCCCCGAAGCGCCTCATCGCCCTGGTCGACGACGCGAGCCAGTAGGGCCCGTGGGGCAGTCAGTCAGTCGCCCCAGTCCTCGTCGAAGTCGACGAGCACCGCCGGCTCGTCGCCGACCACCGAGGCGAGGTGGCCGGGCTGGATGTCGAGGTACGAGCCCGCATCGGCCTCGATGACTTCGCCGGAGTCAACCATCTCGTAGCGCATGTGGCCCGCCACGATGTACTCGCGATGGTGAAGCGGGCAGTGCTCCAGTCCCTCGGCCTCGGGCTTGATGTCCTCGACCCAGCTCCAGCCGGGCTGGAGGGTCGAGCGGACGACCATGACGCCGCCCACGGTCACGATCTCCGAGCGCCCCCGATCCCCGAATTCCCAGGTGTCGTCCGGCTGGTCGAATCGCCGGACTTCCACGCCTGCCATCACGCGACCTCCGTTCATGGACGCTCCCATCATCGGACCCCACCGCGCGGTCGTCCAGACTCCATCCCTTGAATGGTTGGGTTGCTCGCCCGCGTCAGCCAGGCCCCATCGCTGGCGACATCGCTCAGACGCGGGACGGGAGTGGTGATCTACCCTCTCCGCCGTGACGACTCACGACGCTCGAGGAGAGCCGAGACCAATCGTCGCGCGGCCGTCGAGCCACGACGAGCTCACGCGGCGGACCGAGCGCTGGCTTCTGTGGGGACTTGCCGGGTACGGGTCCGTGGTGGCTGCACTGATGTTCGTCGGCGGCCTGCGCCTCACGCCCGACGTCCTGTTCGTCGCCCTGGCACTCGCGGCGGTCCTCATCGGACGCACGCGGCTCTTCTTCCGCGACTGGCTCCCGTTCATCGTCATCTTCCTGGCGTACGAGCTCATGCGCGGAATCGCGGATGACGCAGGCTTCCCGGTCCACGTGGCCGACGTGGCCGCGATCGAGATGGCCATGTTCGGGGGCATCCTGCCCACCGCGTGGCTTCAGGAGCGACTGGCACCGGCTGACGGCGTCGGCCCGTGGGCAGTCGCCGCGGTCGTGGTGTACATGCTCCACTTCGCGCTGCCCATCGTCACCGGATTCCTGCTGTGGGCACGCGATCGAGCCCTCTACCACGCGTTCATCATGGCCTTCATCCTTCTGAGCTTCGCCGGCTTCGTCACGTATCTGTTCCTTCCGGTCGCCCCACCGTGGTTCGCCGCCAACGAAGGCATTCTGAATGGACCGGACGGCGAGCCCATGATCCGCTACCTCAAGCACGCCGGTGCCGCCGAGGTCGCGGAGTTCCTCGGCTTTCCGGACGGCCGCCAGGTGAGTTCGTACGTGTTCTATGGCTTCAATCCGAACCACGTGGCGGCGTTCCCGTCCCTGCACGCCGCGTATCCGTTCCTGACCTTCCTCGTCCTGCGGTCGACGTTCGGCGCGGTCGGCTGGCTGGCACTTGCCTATGCGTTCGTGGTTTGGTGGTCGATCGTGTTCACCGGCGACCACTATGTGGTCGACGTGCTCGGAGGTGTCGTCTACGCGTGGGCTGCCTACCTCGTCGCTCCTCGTCTCACCGGGTGGTTCGCAGCGTTGACCCGCCGAAGGGCGAACGCTCAGGCTCCGCCTCGTGACGCCGGGTGATCCTCCGGTCGCGTCGCTGCCTATACTCCGGCTCGTGCTTCGCCCGAATCCGCCTCGCCTCGTCACCGTGGTCCTCGCCGTGGCGCTGGTGCTGGTCGGGATCTCCGCCACGGTCTTCCCGCTCGACTTCGTGAACGCGGCGCTCGACGTGGTGCAGGGCTACGTCGGCACGAACATCGAGGTCACCACCGAGATCGCCTGGCTCGCGCTCCTCGCCGGCAACCTCCTGCTCATCGCCGGCTCCCTCCTGCCCGGCATCTGACCGATGAACCGCATGAACTTCGCCCCGCGCATGCCCACGATCATCGTCGCGCTGGCGCTGACCCTCGTCGGCCTGCTCGGCACGTTCGGCGATCTCCTGCCGACCATCGCCGGCTTCGACTCGGCGACCATCGGCGTCTGGGCCTTCGTGGCGGGCTGCGTGGTGATGCTGCTCGGGATCGTGTTCGAGGGGATCTGAGCCCGGTTACCCGGCGGCCGCAGGCGCGCCGAGCAGCGCCGGCAGAACGCTCCCGAAGAAGTACCCCGCGATCCCGGCGACGGCGCCGATGGCGACGATCTCGACGCCGGACGGCAGCCAGTGCCGGTGCGTCCACCGACTCTTGACAGCGCCGATCGCGAAGAGGACCGCGAGGGTCGCCGCAACCGACAGCGGGACGGCCAGCGTGCCCGGGAGGAGCAGGTGGGGGAGGATCGGCGGGATCGCACCGAGGCCGAACGCGCCTCCCATCACCAGCGCGCCCTGGAGCGGCGTCCCTTCGTCGGACTCCACGGCCAGTCCGAGCTCCTTCTCGACCATGGTCTTCAGCAGGGCCTCGGGGTGCTGGGCCATGATCCTCGCGACCTCGACGGCTCGATCGTGCGGCAAGCCGTCCTCCTCGAGCATGAAGGCGATCTCGGCCTCCGCTTCCCCCGGCCGCTCGTGGACCTCGTTCCGCTCGTCCACGATCTGAGCCTCGAAGATCTCCTTCTGGCTCTTGGAGCCGATGTACTCGCCCGCCGCCATGCTGAAGATCCCCGCCAGTGCCGATGCGATCCCGGCGATGAGGATCGTGAAGCGATCGCTGGTGGCGCCGGCGACCGTGCTCACGACCGCGAGGGTGCTGACGAGGCCGTCCTGCGCGCCGAAGATCGCCTCACGGATTTCCCCGAGCAGGCTCGCCTTGCGCCGTTCGTCAGCCAGGTGTGTCCGGAGGAACTCGTGGTCGAACTCGGCGGCGGCCATCAGCGCCCGCGCATCCTCGTCCTCCATGAGGCGCGCCGTGCGGTCGCCGGGCATCTCGTCGGTCATGGTGGGCCGATGCTAGCCGACGAGGGGCGGAGCGGCGCTGGGAACGTGGTGCGGCCCCGGAGCGTCCTTGCAGCGGACAACCCATTGGAGGGACCGATCCCATGCGACGACGCACCCTGATTCCCGTTTCGACCATCCTCGTCGTGATCCTTCTCCTCGCGGCATGCGGATCGGCTGGCCAGGCCATGGCGCCCGACGCAGGCCCACAGGACGCGACCGGGCTGGCCGGACAGCCCTCGTCCGAGGACGAGAGCCGCGACGGCGGCGGCGTCATCGACACCGACAGCGGCCCGGGCTTCTTCACGCCGCTCGACCAGCGAATCATCAAGACCGGCGAGGTCACGCTCGAGGTCGGCAACGTGGCCGAGACCCTCGGTCGCGTGCGGTCGCTCGTCAGCGAGCTCGGCGGCTACGTCGGCGGCTCGCAGGCCGGCACGCTCGACGACCGCGCAACGCTGACCGTGCGCATCCCGGCCGACCGATTCGACGCCGCCCTGGCGCGGCTCCACGAGCTCGACGCCGAGGTGGTCGCCGAGGTCACCCGCGAGGAGGAGGTCACGACCCAGGTCGTCGACCTCGCGGCGCGCATCGACAACCTCGGTGCCTCGGAGCGCTCGTATCGAGAGCTGCTCGCCCGGGCCGAGCGCATCGAGGATATCCTCGCCATCCAGTCGCGCCTCGACCAGGTGCGCGGCGAGATCGAGCAGCTTCAGGCTCAGCTCGACGCGCTCGAGGATCGTGCCGCGCTGTCGACGCTCACGATCACGCTCGTCCCCCGCGCCGAGCCGATCACGGAGCAGGCGCAGGCATGGGACCCTCGGGCGCAGTTGGACCGGGCGCTCGCCTCGCTGGTGGGGGTCGGCCAGGGCCTGATCGACGGAGCCATCTGGTTCATCGTCGTGTGGCTGCCGATCCTGCTCGTGCTGGTGATCATCGGCCTCCTCGTCCTGCGCGGCGTGCTCGAGGTGCGGCGTCGGGTCCCCGGCTCGCATCCCGCGCCTCCGGCGGCGCCGGCCGCCGACGGGAGCGGCGCATGATCGGGTAGACTCGCCGGGATTCCTTTAAGGCCGGCACCGTGATGCCGGAAAGGAGACCGATTGATCCTCGCGACCGCGCATCAACCGCAACCGACGACGCCGCCCGCTGACGCGGGCACGGCGTCGTCGCCGTCTCCGGGCCTCCTCGCCCTGGAGGGCGGCACCGTGCTCGCCGGCCGGCTCCATGGAGCGATGCCTGCGGGTCCGGCCGAGGGCGAGCTCGTCTTCACCACCGCATCAACCGGCTGGGGGGAGATCCTGACCGATCCCTCCTACGCCGGCCAGATCGTGGTGCTGACCCACCCGATGGCCGGCAACTACCGCATCGATCCCTCCGAGCTCGAGTCGGATCGGGCCCACGCCCGCGGCCTCGTGGTGACGCGCATGGTCGAGCCTCCGTCCGGACCGGGCCGCTCGCTGCGCGAGCTCCTGGAGGAGGCCGGCATCCCGGCCATCAGCGGCATCGACACCCGCGCGCTCACCCTGCTGCTGCGCAACGGCGCAGCGCGGCGTGCGGTGATCGTGCCGTCCGAGCTGGGCGCCACGGCCGCCGTCGAGTCGGCACGGACCAGCACGCCATGGGACGCCGTCGACCACGTCGCGGGGGTCGGGACGCCACGGCCGTTCGTGATCGCTGCGGAAGGAACGCGTCGCGCTCGGGCGGTCCTGCTCGACTACGGCGTCAAGCGATCCCTCCTCCGGGCGCTCGCCTCGCGTGGGATCGAGGTCACCGGCCTGCCGCCCGATGCGACCGCCGCCGACGTCGACGCTCAACGGGCGGACCTGGTGGTGCTATCGCCGGGGCCGGGCGACCCGTCCCGGATGGCGCCGCAGATCGAGACGGTGCGCCAGCTGGCCGTATCGGCCGTGGCCGGCGGTCCACCGGTCCTGGGCGTCTGCCTCGGCCACCAGCTGCTCGGCCTCGCCGCCGGGGCGCTGACGCATCGGCTGGCCGTCGGTCACCACGGCGGCAACCACGCCGTCGTCGAGGCGGCCACCGGGCGGGTCGACATCGGCGCGCACAACCACGAGGTCGAGGTCCTGGACGGTCCGGCTCTCGCCGCCGCGGGCTATGTGGTCAGCCACCGGGACCTCAACGACGGGACGGTGGAGGGCCTCGCGCACCACAGTCGGCGGATCGCCTCGGTGCAGTTTCACCCGGAGGGTGCCCCCGGCCCGATCGACGCGAGCCGTGTCTTCGACGTCGCCCTGGAGCGGGCGCTGGCATGACCGCGCCGCGCAAGGTCCTGGTCATCGGCTCGGGGCCGATCCTCATCGGCCAGGCGGCCGAGTTCGACTACGCGGGCGTGCAGGCGTGCCTCGCGCTCCGCGAGCAGGGCGTCGACACCATCCTGGTCAACTCGAACCCCGCCACGGTCATGACCGATCCGGACGTGGGCGGCACGGTCATCATCGGGCCGTTGACGCTCGAGCACGTTACGCGCGTGATCGAGGAGCACCTGCCCGACGCGCTGTTGCCGACCCTCGGCGGACAGACCGGCCTGAACCTGGCCGTCGCCCTCGACGATGCCGGCGTCCTGGATCGATGCGGCGTCCGCGTCCTCGGCACGCCCCTCGACGCGGTGCGCGCCGCAGAGGACCGCGGCGGATTCCGGACGCTCGTCACCGGGATCGGCGAGCCGGTGCCCGAATCCGCCGTGGTGGAGACGGTCGAGGACGGGATGCGATTCGTCGAGGCGCTGCGCGCCCCGATCGTCGTCCGTCCGGCCTTCACGCTCGGCGGCGGAGGTGGCGGATTCGCGCACACGCCCGACGAGGCGAGGGAGCGCATCGCGCGGGGCCTGGAGGCGAGCCCCATCGGGCAGGTGCTCGTGGAGCGGAGCCTGCTCGGCTGGTACGAGATCGAGTTCGAAGTGCTCCGCGATGCGTCGGACACCACCATCGCCATCTGCGGCATGGAGAACCTTGACCCGATGGGGGTGCATACCGGCGACTCCATCGTCGTCGCGCCGATCCAGACCCTTCCCGACCCGCTCGTCCAGCGGCTGCGTCGCTGTGCGCTGAAGATCGTCCGGGCGCTGAAGCTCGAGGGTGGCTGCAACGTTCAGCTGGCCGTGGCGCCCGACGGGTCCGACTACCGGGTCATCGAGGTCAATCCTCGGGTGAGCCGCTCCTCGGCGCTCGCGTCGAAGGCGACCGGCTACCCGATCGCGCGCATCGCGGCGCTCATCGCGCTCGGGCATCGGCTGCACGAGATGCCGAACCCGGCGACCGGGGGAAACAGCGCCGCGTTCGAGCCGGCGGTCGACTACGTCGTCGTCAAGCTGCCGCGCTGGCCGTTCGACAAGTTCCCGACCGCCGACCGCAGCCTCGGCGTGCAGATGAAGGCCACCGGCGAGGCGATGGCCATCGACCGCGAGTTCGGCCCCGCGCTGCTGAAGGCGATCCGGTCCCTCGAGCCGCGCGGTCGTGGTTGGCTGTGGGAGGATCCGGCCTGGCGCCTCGACGATCGAGCGCCCGATGATCTCGAGGCGTTCCTGGCCCCCACCGACACGCGCCTGTGGCGCATGATCGCCCTGCTGCGGCACGGCTGGGCCGATGCGGCCGGGCTGGCGGCGGCCACCCGAATCGCGCCGTGGTTCACCGAGCGCCTGGCGGAGCTCGTTGCCGCCGAGGGACAGGTGGTCGGCTCCCCGCTCGACGAGGCGAAGCGCGCCGGATTCGGCGATGCCGACATCGCCCGCCTCTCCGGCGTGCCCTGGGCAGCCATCCGCCGCGCCCGCGTGCGTGCCGGGATCCATCCGGCGTATCGGCGGGTGGACACCTGCGCCGGCGAGTTCCCGGCCGAGACGCCGTACTTCTACAGCTCCTACGCGGAGGCCGAGGTGGCCCCGCCGGCCGACCGGCGCAGCGTGATCGTGGTCGGCTCGGGCCCGATTCGGATCGGGCAGGGGATCGAGTTCGACTACTGCAGCGTCCGGGCAGCCTGGGCCATCCGGGAGGCTGGGCTCGATGCGGTGGTCATCAACAACAACCCGGAGACCGTTTCGACCGACTACGACGCATGCACGCGCCTCTACTTCGAGCCGCTGGACACCGAGTCGGTGCTCGACGTCATCGACCACGAGCGGGCCCTGACCGGCGAGCCTCCGGCGGTCGTCCTCACCTTCGGCGGCCAGACGGCGATCGACCTGGCCAAGGACCTCGCCTACGCCGACGTACCGATCGCCGGGCTCACCGCGGAGGCGATCGAGATCACGGAGGACCGCGAGCGCTTCGCCGGCCTGCTCGACGAGCTCGGAATTGCCGGGCCGAAGGGATCGCTCGCCTCCGACCCCGCGGAGCTCCATGAGGCGATCAGGGCCCTCGGCGGGCTCCCGGTCATCGTGCGACCGTCGTGGGTCATCGGCGGACGAGGCATCGCGGTGCTTCGCAGCTCCGAGGAGACCGAGGCCTACCTGGCCACGGACGTCGGCTGGCCGCTGCGGGTCGACGAATTGGTCGCGGGCATCGAGCTCGACGTGGATGCGGTCAGCGACGGGCGGAGCTGGGCCGTCCCAGGGATCCTCGAGCAGCTCGACGATCCCGGCATCCACTCCGGTGACAGCCTGGCCGTGCTGCCGCCCCAGCGGCTGGGTCGCGCCGTCCAGGAGGCCGCCGCCGAGGCGGCCGGGCAGATCGCCCTGGCGCTGGGCGTGCGCGGCATCCTCAACGTGCAGATGATCGCCGCCCACGATCGAGTCGTGGTGATCGAGGCCAACCCAAGAGCGAGTCGGACCGTGCCGATCGTCGCCAAGGCCACCGGGCTCGACGTCGTGGCCGCCGCGGTCCGCTGTGCGCTCGGGGCGACGCTCACCGAAGTCGGCCTCACCCCCGGCCTGGCCGTCGACGGTCCGCTGGTGGCCGTGAAGGCGCCCGTCGGCTCCCTGTGGCGCCTGCCCGGCGTCGATCCGGGACCTGGGCCCGAGATGCGCTCAACGGGCGAGGTGCTCGGCCTGTCCACCGACGCTCGGGAAGCACACCAGCTGGCACTGCAGGCGGCCGCGGCCCATCAGGGCTAGCGCCGGGCGCGCCAGACGGCAGGCATGGAGAAGGGGGCCGCCGGAGCTCCAGTACGGAGGGTCCTGGAACCCGGCAGCCCCCAGACAGACATCGATCGCTGCCACCGCTGACGCATCGGAGCCGCACAAGGTCGCGTCCGGCCCGAGCTTCCGTCAGCGACGGGCTCCATCAGGGCGTCCGACGGTGTCAGCCCTCGATGTCCACGGCGACCCAGTAGCAGAATCCGTGCCGGATCAGCGCCGCGATCGCATCTGCTGGTTGACCTGCGTCTGCCGGCGCCGGAGGTATCCGCCGTACCACCCGCCGATGAAGCCGAACGCTGCCTGCCAGACGATGGTCACCAGCGTCTGGCTGATCACCGCGCCCGTCCCGCCGACCGTCTCGGCGTCGACGCCCAGGCGCGCGAAGTCGACGAGCACCAGCGCCGCGGTCAGCGTGCCGCCGATCGCGCCGGCCGCCGTCCCGAACAGCGTCGGGCGCTGCCACCCGAACCATCCCGCGGCGATGAGTGCGCCGAACTGGATGAAGGTGGCGAGCAGGCCGATGAACGAGCCCCCGTAGAAGAACGAGGCGTACAGGCCGAGGAACGAGAGCGCGCCGGGCAGGAGCCAGGCGAGCAGGTTCTGGCGGAGCAGGAACCACCGCTCACGGACCGCCGGCATCGGTCCCTCTCGCTCGAAGCCGCGCAGCGGGTCGGGCTTGTTCGGGAGTGGCGGCGCCGGCGGAAAGATCCTGCGCAGCAGGCTGGGCTGTTGTTCGCCGGTTTCCGCGGCGGGCTCGGTGGTCTCGAGGTCAGTGTCAGAACGATCGCCGCGGGCCGCGAGGCGGCTCCGGCGTCGGGCCTCGGTGCGCGAGGCGGCGCGGTCTCGGGGAGTTGGGGTCGACATGGGCGGCGATTGTACTGTGGCCGGGCAGTAAGCGGCCGATAAGCGAACGGTGGGGCCGGCTCGGGCAGGATGTGGCGACCTGCGCGCCTCCGCGTCGAGGTGTGCCGTGTCCCGTGCCGTCCCTTCGTCCGCTCGGCGGAACGTCCTTCTCCCGCTCCTGCTCCTGGCCGCCATCAGCGGCTCGCTGCTCGTGCCCGTCGGCAGCCAGCGAGCGCGGGGCGACTCAATCCCGGGTCATCTCGTGATCAGTGAGATCGTCACCGGCGGCGCCAGCGCCAGCGACGAGTTCATCGAGATCTACAACCCGACCGGCTCCTCGCTGCCGCTCGAGGGGCTCGAGCTGGTGTACGTGAGCGCCAGCGGCCTGACCATCGGCCGCCGGGCGGCCTGGGACGCCGGCGCTGCCGAGCTCGAGCCGGGACGGCACGTGCTCATCGCGAACGAGCTCGGGATCTATGCCGCGATCGCGGACGCCACCTACGCGTCCGGGATGGCGGCGACCGGTGGCAGCGTGGCGATCCGCATCCAGGGCGCCACGACGGCCGTCGACGCAGTCGGCTGGGGGACGGCGGCCTCGACGTGGCTGGAGGGTGCTCCGGCTCCCGCCCCCGCCGCCGGATCGAGCATCGAGCGACTCCCCGGCGGGAGCGCCGGGTCGACACGCGATACGGACGACAACGCGACCGACTTCGTGGTGCGGCTCCTGCCCGATCCGCAGAACATCGGCTCCGCGCCGGTTCCCGACCCGTCGCCTCCGTCGCCGACGGCGACGTCCACCGCTTCATCGACGCCGACCGCCACGCCAACGCCCCTCCCCCCGACACCCAGCAGCAGTCCCACGGCCAATCCGACCTCGCAGCCGGCGATGACCATCGCGCAGGCACGAGCGGCTGCGGACGGCACGACGGTGACGGTCGAAGCCGTGGCGCTGACCGCATCGGCCTTCGCCGAGGGAGGCGGGTACGTCGCGGACCTGACCGGCGGCATCGCCGTCCTCATGAGCGCCGGCACGTTCGAGCGTGGAGCGGTGCTCAGGGTGACCGGGACGGTCGACGACCGGTTCGCCCAGCGCACCATCCGAGCGAGCGGTGCCAACGTTGAGGTCATCGGTCCGGGAGCCGAGCCGCCTCCGATCGAACGCGCCACCGGATCGGTCCTCGAGGACGTCGAAGGCCGGCTGGTCCGCGTGGCCGGGGTCATCGCCGGGGCTCCGACCTCCCTGAGCGCCGGGCCCGCGTACGACGTGGACGATGGCTCCGGCCCGGTCCGCGTGCTGGTGGCGACGGCGACCGGCATCGACACGACAAGCTGGTCGACGGGCGCGCGGGTCGACGTCGTGGGCGTTGTCGGCCAGCGCGATTCGAGCGGCAGCGGGAGCGCAGGCTACCGCCTGCAGCCGCGCGATCCCGCGGACGTGGCCGGCGTCGCCGCACCCGAGCCGACGTCGCCGGGCGCGTCGCCATCCGGATCGGCCGAGCCGTCCGACCCGTCCGAGCCGTCCAACGGGGTGGTGACCATTGCGGCAGCTCGTGAGGCCGTCAAGGGCACGCGGGTGACGGTGCGCGGGGTGGTGACCATGTCCTCCGGGATCGTCGACCCGGTCAGCGTCGTGATCCAGGACGGAACGGGAGCCATCCTCCTCCGCATCGGAGACGAGGTCGGTGCGATGCCCCAGGGCCGGCGCGTCGAGGTCCAGGGAACCCGCTCGACGCTGGCCGGGATGGAGACGATCCGGGTCACGGCTCCTGCCCGGGACCTGGGCATCGCTCCGGAGCCCGAGGCAGCCACCGTCCGAACGGGCGACGCCGGGGAGGGGCTCGAGGCCCGGCTGGTGCGGGTGCGCGGAGCGGTGGTCGCCGGCGCGCGGCGGATCGCCAGCGGCACGGTCTCCTTCGAGATCGACGACGGCTCGGGGCCGGTTCGCGTGTATCAGCCGGCCGTGCTCGGCGCCGATGCATCGGCGTTCTCGGCCGGCGCCTGGGTCGAGGCGGTGGGCGTGCTCGGCCAGGAGACGACCGGGGCGCAGCCCCTGCGTGGCTATCGCGTGTGGCCGCGGAGTGCGAGCGAGGTCCGGGTCGTCGCCGCCCCTACCGACTCGCGCGAAGGCATCACCAACGGCACCGCGGCAGGCGAGGTCGGCAGCACGGGAACCGGTCCAGCCACGCTCGACGCGTTGGAGGAAGCGGACCTTGCCGATCTCCTGGTCGGAGCAACGTTGGTGCACGGGCCGTGGCCTGAGCTCGACATCGGCGGCCTGCTATGGGACGGGGACCGGCTGGTGGCCATCGCCGCGTCGTCCGGTCCCGAGGTGCGCACCTTGCTGGGCAGGCGGCGGCCGCCACTGCTCGTGGAGCTGTCCGGCCTGCGTGCGCTCGGCGTCCACGCCTCGCTCGGCGTCCCACTGGTCGAGCTCGGCGACGCTCCAGGGGACGTCGTCGCCGCGGGCGGGCCGGGTCATGCGCCGACCGCCGCGCTCTCCGCGCAGCCGGCCTGGGTGGGCCTCGTGGGGCGGCTGCGCGCCGGAAGCCCCGGGCTCGAGGTCAGGACCGATACCCTCACGGCGGAGGTCGTGTGGCGCTGCGAGCGAGCCGAGGCGCCTCGCGCGGGGACGGTCCAGGTCATCGGCATCGGCACGTCCGAGCCGGCGCGCATCGTCGCCGGATGCGAGGGGACTCGTCCCGCACCGGCGATCAGTCGTGCGGCGGCCGCCCTCGACGCCGGCATGATCCGGGTCAGCGTCCCGCGCGAATCCGCCGAGCAACCGAGCGGCGCGACGGCACCGCAGCCCCGCTTCGGGACGGCGGCGCTGCTCGCGCTCGGCGCGCTCTCGCTGCTCGGAGGGACCGCGGCGGCGCGACGGGCGCGTCATGATCCCGACCCGCCGCCCGACGCCATCGACGCGGCCGGGGCCGGCGCGCCGGGCGCGGAGCCGGCCGCACCTCCGGTCCTCACGCTCGTGAGCGTGCCGAATGAGCGCGGACCGGGATGAGCGTGGAGCGTATACTCCCGCCCGTTCGATCGAGCGTGATCGAGACCGACGGAGGAGTTGCCGCATCGTGACCGAACCGACCCGGGCCGATGCCCCGCGCACCGGTGAACGCCAGTACCACATCGCCCTCGAGCGAGGGGAGCTGGCGGAGCACATCCTCCTGGTGGGGGACCCGGGACGGGTCGCGAAGGTGGCGGAGCGTTGGGACGGAGTCGAGGTCGAGCGGAGCAACCGCGAGATCACGACCGCCACCGGGACGTATCGCGGCATGCGCATCAGCTGCATGTCGACCGGCATGGGCACCGACAACGTGGAAATCGTGCTGGCCGAGGTGATGGAGATCACCGACGCCCCGGCCTTCATCCGCGTCGGATCGAGCGGCGCGTTGCAGCCGGAGATCGGGCTGGGCGACCTGATCGTGTCCACCGGGGCAGTGCGCCTCGAGAACACGACGGACTTCTACGTCCACCCCGGATTCCCGGCCGTGGCCCACCGTGACGTCGTCTGGGCGCTCGAGCGTGCCTGTCGCGATCTCGGGATCCGGTATCACGTAGGGCTCACCGCAACGGCGAGCGGCTTCTACGCTCCGCAGGGACGGCAGATGCGCACGCTCCCCGTTCGCTATCCTGAGCTCGCAGACGAGCTTCGCCGCCAGCGTGTGGCGAACCTCGAAATGGAGTCGTCGGCACTCTTCGTGCTGGCACATCTGGCGGGACTGCGGTCCGGCACCGTCTGTGCGGCGTATGCACAGCGAACGGACGGCACGTTCCTGGAAGGCGCGGCAAAGGAGGCCGCGGAAGCACGCTGCATCGATGCCGGGTTGGCCGGCATCCACCTGCTCTGGCAGATCGACACCGACGGCGGCGACACGCTCGACCGTCGCGGCGAACTGATCGGCCAGCAGGCTGGCAGCCCATCACCATCGTCCGGCACGTGAAGAGGCCGGCCACTAGGGAGGCACACCACCGATGGCGACCGAGGCCTACTGCGTCAAGTGCAAGGCGAAGCGCGAGATGCAGAACGAGAACAAGATCACGATGAAGAACGGCAAGCCGGCCACCGAGGGCATCTGCCCGGTGTGCGGCACGAAGATGTTCAAGATCGGCGGCTGATCGTCGATCTTTCGCGAGAGCGAGGCGTCCCGGTTCGCCGGGGCGCCTCGCTCTCGCTTCGGGGGCCGATCGGCCCTCCGTCCGCGCCACCTGCGGCCGCTAGAATCGGTCCCGTGGAGAGCGCAGCCGAACGGCCGGTCCTGGCGATCGACCTCGGTGGCACCCAGATCCGCACCGCCCTGGTCACGCCCGATCGCCGCGTACACGCCCGACGAGCCGAGCCGACCGACGATCACGCTGGCCCGGAGGCCGTCCTGGATCGCATCCGGCACCTTGTCGAGGAGACGCGCCTCGAGGCGGGATCACTGGAGCTGCCCGATCCGATCGGGGTCGGCGTCAGCTCGCCCGGCCCGCTCGACCCCGCGAGCGGGACCGTGCTCGAGCCGCCGAACCTCGCCGGCTGGCGAGACGTCAAGCTCGGGCCGTTCCTGGAGAACGCCCTGGACCTGCCGACCTTCGTCGAACGCGACACGAACGTCGCCGCGCGTGCGGAATGGTGCTTCGGTGCCGGCCGCGGCACGGACGATCTCGTCTACCTCACCGTGTCCACCGGCGTGGGCGGGGCGGCCATCATCGGCGGCCGACCGCTCACCGGGCCGCGCGGGACCGCCGGGGAGTTCGGTCATGTTGTCGTCGACATGAACGGTCCCCGCTGTGGTTGCGGCGGCGTGGGCCACGTGGAGGCAATCGCATCGGGCACCGCCCTTGCACGAGCGGGAGGTGAGCTCGTACGCCGTGGTGAGGCGCCGATCCTGGCGCGAAGCGTGTCGGATCCCG
>DATHTR010000129.1:0-14045 GCA_035463095.1 Candidatus Angelobacter sp.
GTTGTACCAGTTGTCATGCCAATGGCATTGCTGGGTAGGTATGTTCGGTTGGGATAAGCACTGAAAGCATCTAAGTGCGAAGCTCGCCTCAAGATGAGGTTCCCCACTGGGTTAACCAGGTAAGACCGCAGCGAGACTAGCGGTTTGATAGGCCGCACGTGTACGCGCAGCAATGCGTTGAGCGAAGCAGGCACTAATGGTCGAGGGCTTGACCTAGTTCACGCGACTAGCACGTTGCTGGATCGCGTTCGGAATTCGGTGACCGAGGAGGTCGCCACCACGATGATCCGGTGCTTCCACCTTCGATCGCCCCCACTTGGGGCGCAGGTCGACAATTGAAGATGATCCCGGTGACGCTAGCGGAGAGGCTCCACCCGTTCCCATCCCGAACACGGAAGTTAAGCTCTCCAGCGCCGAAGATACTTGGGGGGCAACCTCCTGGGAAAATAGGTCGTCGCCGGGATTTTCATACTCCGTGTCGCCCCGCCGCTCCGCAGCGGCGGGGCTTCGCTATGCTCAGGCCCGTGGATCGGGTCTGTCCGTTGCTCGCGCTGGCCGTCGATGCACGTACGGTGGTCGACGGAGTCGATCCCGCGCACGCGTGCCACGCGCTTGCCGAGCCGATCTCCCTGGACCGTCATCTCCAGGCACAGCTCTGCCTGACCCCACGCCATGACCGCTGCGAGCGGTACCTCCAGCATGTCGCGCAGCGCGGCGGGCGGCCGGGTCGCGCCACCGTCGCCGACGGCCTGGTCTCGACACGGATGGTGCTCGCCCCGGAGCCGGCGTGGCGAGGGATTGCCGGTCGCGCTCGACGTGGGCGGTCCGGCCGAGCGGCGGTGGTCGGTGGCGCCGTCCTCGCCGCAACCATGGCCGGCGCTGCCCTGGCGAGGCCGGCACTCGATGGCGAGCTGTCCATCGTGGACGCCGCGCCCCTCTCCACGCCCTCGCCAGAGCCGTCCCTGGTGACCGAGCCTCGCGTGAGCGCGTCCGCATCGCCCACCCTCGGCCCGACGGCCACGCCCACACCCACGCCGCCCGCACCCTCCCAGCCGGCCGCGACAGCAGCTCCGACCGCCACGTCAGATCCAACGCCGACGGTGGCGCCGACTCCCGCTCCGACCCCGGCTCAGACGCCGGCGCCGACGGTGACCGCGCGAACCTACGTCGTGGAGGCGGGGGACACACTTGCCGCCATCGCACAGCAGTTCGCCAGCTCGGTTGCGGCCATCCAGGCCGCGAACGGGATCGAGGACCCGGACGAGATCCTGGTCGGGCAGACGCTCCTGATCCCGTGAGTCAGAACGGCGGCTGGCATGTGCGGCAGAAGGTCGTCGCCTCGCGTCCACCGATCTGCCGGAGCTCGCGACCGCAGCGCGGGCATGGAGACCCGCCGCGCAAGTGGACCTGCAGGAACTCGCGGTGCTGGGTCTGGATCTCGGGCGGCACCAGCCCACGAAGCTTCTCGGCGGCACGCGCCAGCACGTCGCGCATCGCGTGGTACAGGCGTTCGACGTCGGCATCGGCGAGCGTGCTGCGCTTTCGAAACGGGGCGAGCTGAGCTTCCCACAGGATCTCGTCGCTGTACGCATTGCCGATTCCGGCGACGAATCGGGGATTGCGGAGCAGTGGCTTGAGCTCACCGGGGTGGCGCCGGATGCGGGCGCGGAACGCCTCGAGGGTCAGCTCCGGGTCATCGGCGTCCGGTCCCATGTCGGACCAGCCGGGGATCGAGTCCATCTCGTCAGGGCGCACCAGGTACAGCTTGCCGAGCATCTCGCGATCGACGTAGCGCAGCTCGACCTCTCCGTCGAGCACGAGGCGCAGCCCGGTCCGGGCTCGGACCCGATCGCGAGGACCGGTGAGCCAGAATCGACCGGCGAGCATCGGGTTGGCAGCCAGGATGCGATCGACCTCCCCCTCGCGCTCGAATGGCAACAGAAGGAACTTCCCCCGTCGCGTCGCCTTCCCGACCCGGGCGCCCTCCAGGGCGGACAGGGCTTCGGGGGTCGCACGCACCAGGATGGGCATGGGCGCGGTGGCCGCAAGGACGGGCCGGCCAGCGATCCGTCGCGTCAGCTCCTCGGCGACGACGGTCAGGTCCGGGAGCTCAGGCACGGCGGTCGGACCTCATTTGACCCTATGGTATGCTACTCGGGCCGTGTGGCAGACAACCCCATAGTCGCGCGTGAGCGCGTCATCCGTTGGTGGCAGCAAGGAGCACCGATCGTCCGAGAGACAGCAGGCAGCACCCCAGAGCGAGCGAACGATGAACGCCCTCCCGTGCGGAGGGCGTTGTGCTGCCGCGGACTCTGACCAACAGGAGCGTATTGACACGTTGACCGACGACACCAAGCAGGCGACCCCGAGCAGCACCGAGGAGGCCGAGACCAAGGCCGCGGTGACCGTCGCCGATGAGCCGACGACCTCCGAGGCCGCAACCGAGGCTCCGGCCACCGCCGACACCACCGCCCCCGCGGAGGCCGAGCTGCCCGGCGCTGACCAGGCGACGTCCGACGGGCAGGATTCGGGCGAGGCCGCCGGCCCGGCTCAGGCCGGAACTTCGTCGCATGAGGCTGCCGCCGCGTCCGAGCCGGCCGAGGCAGCACCGCTGGCCGAGGCGGGTGAGCCCGCCGAGGCGTCCGAGCCTGCCGAGGCGACCGCCGCGTCCATGAGTGACGGACCCGCCGATATGCCCGCGGCTGAAACGGACGTTCCGGCCGCCGATGGCACCCAGGACACCGCCGCGGGTGACCCTGCGTCGGCCGCCGAGCCCGCGACCGAGGCGACCGAGGTCGAGGCGTCCGAGCCGATGACCATGGCGGAGCTCCTCGATCAGCCGGACAACGAGGTGAAGAGCCTCAAGCACGGCGACGTGGTCGAGGGCACCGTGGTTCGGATCGATCCCGACGAGATCCTCGTCGACTTCGGCGGCAAGAGCGAAGGCGTCGTCAGCAACCGCGAGCTCACCCACCGTCGTGGACGCGACGGCGACGAGAGCCGTCCGGACATCCAGGTCGGCAACGAGGTGCTCGTCTACGTCCTCCAGCCCGAGTCGCCCGAGGGCCACGCGGTGCTGTCCCTGCGCCGCGCCGGCCTTGAGCGCAAGTGGCGCGGGATGCAGGAGAAGCACGACGCGGGCGAGATCGTCGAGGCCAGGGTCATCGACCACAACAAGGGCGGCCTGATCGTCGACCTCGGCGTCCGTGGCTTCGTCCCGATCAGCCAGATCGTCGACTTCCCGCGTCGGCCGCGCGACGAGCAGCCACGCGACGCCGCGCAGGAGATCGCCGAGAAGCTCCAGCCGTTCGTCGGCCGCACGCTGCGCCTGAAGATCCTCGAGGTCAACCGGAAGGCGAATCGCCTGATCCTGTCGGAGAAGGTGGCCCTCTACGAGGAGCGCCGCGAGAAGCGCGACGAGCTGTTCAGCAGCCTCGAGACGGGGCAGCGCGTCACCGGCGTGGTCCGCAGCATCGCGCCGTTCGGTGTCTTCGTGGACCTCGGCGGGATCGACGGGCTCGTCCACAAGAGCGAGCTCTCCTGGAACAAGGTCAACAACCCGGAGACGGCGCACAACATCGGCGACGAGGTCGAGGCCGAGGTCATCGACATCAACCATGAGCGTGGCCGCATCAGCCTGTCGATCCGCCGCCTGCAGCCCGACCCGTGGCAGGAGTCGGTCGCGAAGTACAAGATCGGCGACGTCATCGATGGGACCGTCACCAAGCTGGTGAACTTCGGGGCGTTCGTTCGCGTCGAGGAGGGCCTCGAAGGCCTGATTCACATCAGCGAGCTGTCTCACCAGCGCGTGGCCCATCCGGGGGACGTCGTCCAGGAGGGTCAGCAGACGAAGCTGCGGATCATCAGCCTCGACTCGGAGCGCCATCGCCTGGGCCTCAGCCTGAAGCAGGCGGAGGATCGGCCCGCGCCGCAGCCGCGCGAGGAGCGACCGCGTCGCGATCGCGGCGGACGCCGCGATCGGTTCGACTACCGGCCGGAGGACGCGACCGCCGAGCCAGAGGGCGGGATCGACAACACCATGGCAGCGGCCTTCGCGGAGTCGGGCCTGCTCGATCAGTTCCGCAACGAGCCGGCCGCCGAGGCCGAGCCGGCCGAATCGCCTGCCGCGTCAGAGCCGGAGACCGCCCAGGCGGAGGAGCCCGCCGCGGATGCGGACGCCGCGGCCGAACCCGGGGAGCCCGCCGCTGAAGCGGACGCCGCTGACGCATCCGTCGGGGAAGCGCAGCCGGAGAAGCCGGAGGCCTGATCCGCCTGCCGGCGCCGGTCAACCGCGTTCGAGGAGCGGGCCCATCGGGGCTCGCTCTTCTCATTTCGTGAAACCGATGAGCCGATCGGCGACGTCAGACGTATCTCAGGCAGGGACCGACGGTGCGGTCGGCGCGCGCAGCAGCCCGCCACGGTCGTGCCGTACACTCACCACAGACGCACGGAACCCAAGCGATGGACCGATTCGACAAGTTCACTGATCGAGCCCGGAAGGTGCTGACCCTCGCGCAGGACGAGGCGCAGCGCTTCAACCACAACTACATCGGCACCGAGCACCTTCTCCTCGGCCTCGTGCGCGAGGGTGAGGGTGTTGCGGCGCGCGTGCTCGAGAACATGAACGTCGAGCTGTCGAAGGTCCGCACCGCGGTGGAGTTCATCATTGGCCGTGGGGACCGCCCGGTCGTCGGCGAGGTCGGGCTGACGCCGCGCGCGAAGCGCGTGATCGAGCTGGCGATCGACGAGGCACGCCGGCTTGGGCACAACTACATCGGCACCGAGCACCTGCTCCTCGGCCTCGTGCGCGAGGGCGAGGGCATCGCCGCCGGCGTTCTGGAGAGCCTTGGCGTCAACCTCGACAAGGTCCGACACCAGGTCATCCACGTTCTCAGCCAGTCCAGCACCGCCGCCCCGGCCCAGGAGACGAAGCGTCCCTCGAAGACACCGACCCTCGACCAGCTCGGGATCAACCTCACCGAGGCGGCGCGCGCCGGCAAGCTCGACCCGGTCATCGGTCGCGAGAAGGAGATCGAGCGCGTCATCCAGATCCTGAGCCGCCGCACGAAGAACAATCCGGCGCTCATCGGCGAGCCCGGCGTCGGCAAGACGGCGATCGCGGAGGGCCTGGCGCACCGGATCGTCTCCGGCGACGTGCCCGAGACCCTGGCCGACAAGCGCGTGTTGACCCTCGACATCGGCTCGCTGGTGGCGGGCACGAAGTACCGCGGCGAGTTCGAGGAGCGCCTGAAGAAGATCATCGAAGAGCTGCGCTCGAGCTCGGACAGCGTCCTGTTCATCGACGAGCTCCACACCCTGGTGGGGGCGGGCGCGGCCGAGGGTGCGATCGATGCCGCCAACATCCTCAAGCCGCCCCTGGCTCGTGGGGAGCTCCAGTGCATCGGCGCCACCACGCTCGACGAGTTCCGCAAGTACATCGAGAAGGACGCTGCGCTCGAGCGTCGCTTCCAGCCGGTCATGGTCGACGAACCGACGGTGGACCAGGCGGTCGACATCCTGTTCGGCATCCGCGAGCGCTACGAGGAGCACCACAAGGTCAAGATCAGCGACGAGGCCGTGCACGCGGCCGTCGACCTGAGCGTCCGCTACGTGGCGGACCGCGCGCTCCCCGACAAGGCGATCGACCTCATCGACGAGGCCGGGTCGCGGGTCCGCCTGCGCTCCGCATCGGCACCCCCGGAGCTCAAGGAAGCCCAGCTGGCGCTCGACGAGATCACCCGTCGCAAGGACGAAGCGATCGAGGGCCAGGACTACGAGGCCGCCGCGCGCCTCCGAGACGAGGAATCCCAGGGCAAGGAGCGCATCGACGAGATGCGTCAGGCATGGCGCGACGAGCAGGACAAGGAAACGCCGGTCGTCACCGACGAGGACATTGCCCAGGTCGTCAGCATGTGGACCGGCATCCCGGTCATCCGCATCAGCGCCGAGGAGTCCGAGCGGCTCCTTCACATGGAGGATGCGCTCCATGGCCGCGTGATCGGTCAGCAGGAAGCGATCGAGACGATCAGCAAGGCCGTGCGCCGCGCGCGCGCCGGACTGAAGGATCCGAAGCGACCCATCGGCTCGTTCATCTTCATGGGCCCCACCGGGGTCGGGAAGACCGAGCTCGCCAAGGCGCTCGCCGAGTTCATGTTCGGCTCCGAGGACGCGCTCGTGAAGATCGACATGAGCGAGTTCATGGAGCGTCACAACGTGTCGCGGCTGGTGGGGGCCCCGCCCGGCTACGTCGGCTACGACGAGGGTGGCCAGCTGACCGAAGCGGTCCGGCGCAAGAGCTACTCGGTGGTGCTGCTCGACGAGATCGAGAAGGCGCACCCGGAGGTGTTCAACATCCTGCTCCAGATCCTGGAGGACGGGCACCTCACCGACGCGAAGGGCCGCCGGGTGGACTTCCGCAACACGGTCATCATCATGACCAGCAACGTCGGCGCACAGCAGCTGCAGCGCGATACGAGCATCGGCTTCCGTGCCGGCGGCACCGAGGCGGCGCAGGCCGCCGCGGACTACGACCGCATGAAGGACAAGGTGCTCGGCGAGCTGAAGAACACGTTCCGGCCGGAGTTCCTCAACCGCATCGATGCCACCGTCGTCTTCCGCCAGCTGACCCGCGAGGAGATCCGCGAGATCGTCGACCTGCTCCTCGCCCGGGTGAAGGACCAGCTCGCCGGCCAGGAGATGGAGCTGGTCGTGACCGACGCGGCCAAGGACGCGATCATCGCCAAGGGCTACGACCAAGCATACGGCGCCCGGCCACTGCGTCGCGAGATCCAGAACCAGATCGAGGACGCGCTCGCCGAGCGGATGCTCCAGGCGAGCTTCGCGCCGGGCGACACCGTGATCGTCGACGTCGGCCCGGACGACACCCTCGTCATCGAGAAGGGCGGAACGCCGAAGCGACAGCCGGCCAAGGCCGGCCGGTAAGCGCCGGATAAGCGCTCGGTACCCGGCCGTATGGCACGCTGGGCCCGACGCCTTCGCCATCGAGCATCGAGCCAGTAGGATCGCGTGCCCGCCGTCAAGACCAGCTACGTCTGCCAGCAGTGCGGCGCCGCCTCGCCGAAGTGGGCCGGGCAGTGCCCGTCGTGCGACGCCTGGAATTCGCTGGTGGAGACGGTCGCCGCTCCGCGACCGGCACGCCAGGCGTCCGCGGCCCGAGCGGTCGCCGGCCACGCGGCCACCCTGCCGATCGGTGCGGTGTCGAGCGCGGAGGCTGCGCGGCTGGCCTCGGGCATCGGAGAGGTCGACCGCGTCCTCGGCGGCGGCTTCGTCCCCGGCTCGATCATCCTGTTCGGCGGCGACCCGGGGATCGGCAAGTCCACGCTCCTGCTGCAGCTCGCCGCGCGCCTGGCCGATGGGGACACGGGCCCGGTGCTGTACGTCACCGGCGAGGAGTCCGCGGCGCAGGTGCGCGGGCGCGCCGAACGGGTCGGGGCGGTGGTCGACGGCCTCCGACTCGCCGCCACCACCGATCTCGAGACGGCCGTGGCGGCGATCGAGGCGCTCTCGCCACGGCTCGCGGTGGTGGACAGCGTCCAGACGTTGACCAGCGCCGACCTGTCAGGCCCGGCAGGAAGCGTGGGACAGGTTCGCGAGGTCGCATCGCGGCTCGCCGAGCTGGCCAAGCGGGGTGACACCTGCGTGGCGCTCGTGGGCCACGTCACCAAGGAGGGCACCGTGGCAGGCCCGCGGACGCTCGAGCACCTGGTGGACGCGGTGATCTACCTCGAGGGCGAGCGGCTCGGGGCCACCCGCCTGCTCCGCGCGGCGAAGAACCGGTTCGGCTCGACCGACGAGGTGGGGGTGCTCGAGATGCGCGGGGACGGGCTGACCGAGGTGGCGGACGCGAGCCGCTTCTTCATCGAGTCGGACGAGGCGCCGACCGCAGGAACGGCGGTCACCATCGCCCTGGAAGGGACACGACCGCTCGCGGTCGAAGTGCAGGCGCTCTCGGCGCCCGCGGCCTACGGGTCGCCGCGGCGCGCGACGACCGGCATCGACCAGAGCCGCGTCCTCATGCTGATCGCCGTGCTGGCGCGCCATGCCGGCGTGAACCTCACCGCCCACGACGTGTATGTCAACGTGGCCGGCGGGCTCCGCATCGACGAACCGGCGGCCGACCTGGCGGTGGGCGTGGCCCTCGCCTCGAGCCTGCGGGATCGGCCGGTACGGCACGCGACGGTCCTCGCCGCTGAGGTCGCACTGTCCGGTCGTCTGCGCCAGGCCGGTCGGATCGATCGCCGGTTGCTCGAGGCGTCGCGGCTCGGGTTCGAGCGGCTGATCTCGGGGCCGGCGCGTGGCGGCGGGACATCGGGCGCCGGGCTGGTGGTCGCTCGTGACATCCGGGAGGCACTGGTCGCCGCGCTCGACGGCTGATCCGGTGCATGGACGCGCCACCGGTCGCGTGCTACCGTTGCCGGCCTCCGGCGGTCCCGCGGCTCTCGTTCATCGGCTTCATCCTCCGCGGCGTCGACGGATGATCATCCCGCACTCATCGGTTCAATGACACGGATCATCCAGCTCATGGGTGCCCTGCTGGGCACCCTGATCGGCTTCGCATTGGGGTTGGCCCTGCTCGAGCGCTCCGGGTCGCTCATCGAGCCCGCGAACCGGCCGGCGTTCCTGACCGCGTTCGTCGTCGCCACGCTCCTGTTCGGCTATCTCGCGATCCCCTACATCACGATCTATCCCGCGCGCCATGCGGTGGAGAAGCTGAGCGAGGCGGGCGCCGGGGAGTTCTCGCTCGGCGTTGCCGCCGTGGTGGTGGGGCTGGTGATGGGCCTGCTCCTCGGCGTGCCCCTGGCCCAGGTGGGCGGCGTGGTCGGATCCGTCGGCCCGCCGGTCGTGGCGATCCTGCTCGCGGGGCTCATGCTGGCCGCCACGATGTACAAGCGGGACGTTCTGCTGCCGGCCTTCGCCGGGCTCCTGCCGGGCGGGCGTCGTGGAGGACCCACGAACCGGGTGGTGATCGACACGAGCGCGGTGATCGACGGCCGGATCGTCGACATCGCGAAGACCGGCTTCATCCTCGGCGCCCTGGTGGTGCCGCGCTTCGTGCTCGACGAGCTGCAGCGCATCGCCGACTCGCCGGACGCCATGCGCCGGAACCGCGGCCGCCGCGGCCTGGAGATGCTGTCCGCGCTTCAGAAGGATCCCGTCTCGCCGGTCGAGGTCGTGGAGTCCACGTACCCCGAGGTCCCCGAGGTGGATGCCAAGCTGATGGCCTACGCCCGCGACACGGGTGCGGCGATCCTGACCAACGACTACAACCTCAACCGGGTCGCCGACCTGCAGGGCATTCGCGTGCTGAACGTCAATGAGCTGGCGAACGCGGTCAAGTCGGTCGTCCATCCCGGCGAGGAGATGCGCGTCCGCATCATCCAGGAGGGGAAGGAGGCCGGCCAGGGCGTCGGCTACCTGGACGATGGCACGATGATCGTGGTCGAGAATGGCATTCGCTTTCTCGAGCGAGAGGTGCCGATCTCGGTCACCCGCGTGCTCCAGACCGTGGCTGGCCGCATGATCTTCGCGCAGCCCCGCGACGAGAGCTGATCGGCGCGCCGATGAGCCGCACCGTGGCCGCCATCCTGGTCGCCGCCGGTCGCAGCAGCCGGATGGGCAGCGACAAGCTGTGGGCCGATCTGTGGGGTCGCCCGACCTGGCGCTGGAGCCTCGACACGCTGCTGGCGGTCCCTGACGTCGAGCGTGTGGCGGTGACGGTTCCGGCCGACAGCGTCGATCGATTTCGCGCCGAGCTCCCGGGCGGCGCGGAGGATCGCGTGGTCGTCGTCGCCGGGGGCGAGGGCCGTGCCGACTCGGTCATCGCCGGCATCTGGGCGCTCACCGGCGCCGGGCACGATGACGAGACCCTCATCCTCGTGCACGATGCCGCCCGTCCCGCGGTGACGACCGAGCTGGTCCAGGCGGTCATCGACGCGGCCCGCGACGGCGAGCTGGCCGTGGTCCCGATCGTCCCGGTCGCGGATTCGCTCAAGCGGGTCCGTGCCGAGCGCGTCGTCGGTCCGGTCGAACGGACCGAGGTCGCCGCCGCGCAGACGCCGCAGGCGGCGCCGCTCGGGGTGCTTCGTGCCGCCATCGAGGAGGCGCACGCCTGGGGCCGGCCGATCACCGACGACGCCGGCGCACTGGCCGCCGCCGGCACCCCGGTCCGGGTGGTGGCGGGCGATCCGTCGAATCGGAAGCTGACCGAGCCAGCGGACCTGGTCGCCATGCGGGCCCTCCTGGCGGAACGCGCCAGCCCGCTGTCCGCGCGCCCGACAGCGGACGAGGACGCGGGCGCGCGATGGGGGATCGGCTTCGACGCGCACCGATTGGCCGCCGGGCGGCCGATGATCCTCGCCGGTCTTTCCTTCCCCGACGAGCCTCGAGGCCCGGAGGGCCACTCCGACGGCGACGCGCCGCTCCACGCGCTCATCGACGCCCTCCTCGGGGCCGCGCGGCTCGGCGATATCGGCAGCCTGTTCCCGCCTAACGAGGATGCCTGGGCGGGGGCCGACTCGGCCGACCTGGTGCGTCACGCCGTCGCTCGACTGGCGGACGCGGGGTGGCGCCCCACCTCCGCGGACCTGTCGGTCGCGATCGAGCGGCCGGCCCTCGCCCCGCGGCGCGCGGAGATGGCCGAGCGGGTCGCCGAGCTCCTCGGCGTCGGGGCGGACGCGGTCTCGGTCAAGGGCACGACCTCGGACGGGCTGGGAGTGACCGGCGGCGGGGGCGTGGCGGCCTGGGCGATCGCCGGCATCGAGCCGCGGATGCCGTGACCGACTGGATCGGCGGTCGCCGGCCGGTGGCCGAGGCGCTGGCCGCAGGGCGCCCCGCCCATCGGCTCCTGGTGGCTGCCACGGCGAAGCCTTCGCCGGAGCTGCGGTCGGTCACCGACGCGGCGCGCCGGATCGGCCTGCCGACCGACCGGGTGCCGGCCGATCAGCTGACGCGCATCGTCGGGTTCGACGGCCACCAGGGCGTGGCCCTCGAGGTGGACGAGCGACGCTTCGCCGACGTCGCCGACATGCTCGCTCGCGCACGATCCGCTGGCCACGATCCATTCGTGCTCGTCCTCGAGCATCTCCAGGATCCGACGAACTTCGGGACCCTGCTGCGCTCGGCCGAGGCCGCGGGCGTCGACGGCGTCGTCTTCCCCGAGCGTGGGGCGGCGCCCCTCAGCGCGGCGGCGGTCAAGGCCAGCGCGGGTGCCAGCGAGCACCTGCTCCTGGCGCGGCTGCCGACCATCGGCGAGGCGATCCACGAGCTGAAGCACGCCGGCCTGCGGCTGGCAGCCGCCGATCAGGACGCGCCGGCGTCGGCCTGGGAGAGTGACCTGACCGGACCCGTGGCGATCGTCGTGGGCAGCGAGGGGAGCGGGCTGTCGGGCGCCACGAAGCGTCGCTGCGACGTGCTCGTCGGCTTCCCGATGTCCGGACGCGTGGCGAGCCTGAATGCCGCCACAGCGGGGGCCCTGCTTCTCTTCGAGGTCGTGCGGCAGCGCCGCGCGGGCTAGACTGGAGCAGGCCGGCCGAGGTAGCTCAATGGCAGAGCAACTGTTTTGTAAACAGTAGGTTGTGGGTTCGACTCCCACCCTCGGCTCCACCTTCAGCGGCGAGTTGAGGGCGATATCGGCTTCCGATATACTCCCGCAGCGATCGGCGATGCACCACGCGCCGGCCGGATCTCGTGGGTAGGTTGAGCAGGTGGTGAGCTCCGCTGACTGTAGATCAGCCGTCTTTCGACTGTGGGGGTTCGATTCCCTCCCTGCCCACCAACGCTCCGATACCAGGGTCGCGGCCACCGGGCCGCTCGCGCCGCCCACGTAGCTCAGCCGGCAGAGCACTTCCTTGGTAAGGAAGAGGTCTCGGGTTCGAATCCCGACGTGGGCTCCACCGCCTCCACCGAGCCGCCCGCACGCGTGACCCGCGAAATCTGGGTGAATCTGTGTCCCAGAGTTGCGCCTGGGCAGCCGCGGCCACCATCCTTCGGCCCGTGGATCCTGACATCATCCTGCCGTTCCTGAGCTCGGCGCTCTCCTTCGTCTTCGCCGTCCTCGTCGGCGACCAGTGGCTGCGCCGCCGCCAGCCCTACCAGCTCGTCTGGACGGTCGGCCTGCTGTGGTACGGCATCAGCGCCGGCACCGAGTTCCTCGGCAGCGCCTTCGGCTGGAACGAGCCGCTCTATCGGACCTGGTACCTGGTCGGTGCCTTCGGCGTGGCCGCCTACCTGGGCCTCGGGACGGTGTACCTCCTGAATCGCACGCGCTTCGGATACTTCGTGGCGGTGTCGTTCGGTCTGGCCGCGCTGTTCAGCGGCTTGACGGCCGTGAAGTACACGCGCGAAGGCGTGCCGCCATCCAGCGAGTCGGTGGTCGGCGTGGTCGGAGCGGCCCTCGCCGCGGCAGTCCTGATCGCGCTCGTCACTCGCTTCCGCCGCCGATGGATCGGTCACGTCATGGCGGCCATCCTCGTCGCCGCATCGGTGGTGGTGACCGTGCTCGCCTTCACCATGCCGGTGGCGGCGCCGGGCTACTCGATCGACGCCGCCGGGATCCCGGTCGGGACGGCGATGCCATCCGACCTGCGGATCCTGACGCCGCCGTTCAACATCGTCGGCGCGTTCGCTCTCACGTTCGGTGCCGTGTACTCGGCGTACATCTTCATGCCCAAGGTGCGGGTGCTGCGGGTGGCCACGGAGGTCCCCATCGTCGGCACCGTCGGACGGGCCGTCGCGGTCGTCGTCAACTTCATGGCATCCCTTCCCGCGGCATGGCGCTCGTTCCGCGCCGGGACGTTGAACTCGAGGGTGCCGGCCACCATCCTCATCGCGCTCGGCGGGTTCATCCCCGGCTGGACGAGCGGGCTGAATCGCTTCGGGGTGACGTGGTCGTTCTTCATCGGCGAGCTGCTGGGGGTGGTCCTCATCTTCCTCGGCTTCCTGGTCAGCATCGAGGTGTTCTCGGACGTCCGGCTACCGTTCACGCGGTTCGTGCTCCGGCGCCGTGATCCGGAGGCCCGCGGCGAGGCGGCCGCTCGTTGACGGGCCGGCCGGGGCTGGAGTAAGATTCCGAGGCTTTCCCCCGGACCTCGACCCTGATTCAACGTGGCCGGCGCCGGGATCGACGAAGGAACGAGAATCCACGTGGCAAAGGCCGAAAACCGACCCGTGATCAGCCTGGCGTGCACCGTTTGCAAGGAGCGCACGTACAGCACGCGGAAGAACAAGAAGAACGATCCCGGGCGGCTGGAGCTGAACAAGTTCTGCCCCCGCTGCCGGCAGCATCAGCTGCACCGGGAGACCAAGTAGGGGAGCGTACGTTCGTCGGAGGGGTGTAGCTCAATTGGTAGAGCACTGGTCTCCAAAACCAGCGGTTGCAGGTTCGAGTCCTGTCGCCCCTGCCACCCCCGACCGAACGACCGATCCATCACGCCGTAGCAGGAAGAGACCGTACCCATCGTGTTGACCGGCATGCGCCGCTACTTCAGCGAGAGCTGGGCCGAGCTCCGAAAGGTCGCCTGGCCGACCCGCGAGACCGTGATCCGCCTGACCCTCATCGTCATCGCGGTGTCGTTCGCGGTGGGCGTGTACATCTTCGTGCTCGACCGCATCTTCAACTCGATGATCGACCTGGTGCTGTAGATGGCTGACGAGACCACCACCCCCGACACGATGAACGAGGCCACCGAGGCGGCGCGCCTCTCGCGCGAGGCGCCGCGTGCCTCCGACCTGCCCGAGGGTTCGGCGAAGCAGTGGTACGTGATCCACACGTACTCCGGCTACGAGAACAAGGTGAAGGCCAATCTCGAGCACCGCATCGAGTCGATGGGCGTGGAGGATCAGATCTTCCAGGTCCTCGTCCCGATGGAGGAGGAGATCGAGATTCGCAACGGCCAGCGCCAGACCGTGAACCGCAAGGTCTTCCCGGGCTACGTGCTGGTCGAGATGGCGATGAGCGACGAGAGCTGGTACGTCGTGCGCAACACGCCGGGCGTGACCTCGTTCGTCGGATCGGGCAACCGCCCGCT
>DATHTR010000130.1:0-7798 GCA_035463095.1 Candidatus Angelobacter sp.
ACCAGGGCATCACCGCCGGCTGCTCGACCAACCCGCCGCTGTTCTGTCCGGACGGCCGGGTGACGCGGGCCCAGATGGCGACCTTCCTGACCCGGGCGCTGAACCTGCCGCCGGCGTCGCGTGACTACTTCACCGACGACACCGGCAACATCCACGAGGGGAACATCAACCGACTCCGCGAGGCGGGCATCACCGTCGGCTGCGGCCCGACCACGTTCTGCCCCAACGGGATCGTGACGCGGGCCCAGATGGCGACCTTCCTGACCCGCGCCTACGACCTGGCGCCGACGGCCGTCGACTTCTTCACCGACGACACCGGCAACCGGCACGAGGCGAACATCAACCGCCTGGCGGCCTCGGGCATCACCACCGGCTGCGGTCCGAACCGGTTCTGCCCGAACGGCTCGGTGACCCGTGGCCAGATGGCGGCCTTCCTCCATCGGGCCGAGACCCGCTAGATCGCTCGATTCTCCCGGAATCCCCGAGAAGGGCCCGCCGCACGGCGGGCCCTTCTCATTGCCCCGTGCTTCGAGATGGGCATACCTGGAGCGGACCACCGGCCATTGACGCGGAGGAACTGACTTCGGCGTCAATGCCGGGCGGGGCTTTGTTGCATGGCCCTGTGAGTCACCTTGCGTGGTCGCGGGCGGCCTACCGCCTGCGATCGATGCTCCACCGCAGCGCCAGCACGCGGCTGCGGCTGTGACGATCGCGGCGAGCCAACTCACTCGAAGGGGCGCTCAGAGTTGACAGGTGACTAATAGGTCACATATACTGAGCGTGTGGAAGAGCTGGAGGCGGCGTTCCGGGCGCTCGCCGACCCGCATCGGCGGCTCCTCCTCGATCGGCTCAGGGAGCGCGACGGGCGCACCCTAGGAGAGATGGTCGAGCAGCTGCCGCGGATGTCTCGGTTCGGCGTGATGAAGCACCTGCGGGTGCTCGAGGATGCGCATCTGGTCACGACCCGCCGAGACGGCCGTCGCAAGCTCCACTTCCTCAACCCCGTCCCCATCCGCCTCATCGCCGACCGCTGGATCAGCCGATACGCGGCCCCGCTGGTCGACCGCATGGCGGACGTCAAACATCTCGCGGAGGCCGGACCGATGTCCCAGTTCAAGCACGTCTACGAGGTCTACATCCGCGCCACGCCCGAGCAGGTCTGGCGCGCGCTGACCGAGTCCGAGTTCACGAAGCGCTATTACTACGGCAACGTGATCGAGTCCGACTGGACGCCGGGGTCGCCGATGGTCCTCAAGGATCCCGAGACCGGTGCGGAGTCCATCCAGTGCACCATCCTCGAGGCCGACCGGCCCAACCGGCTGGTGCACACGTTCTTCTTCCCCGGCACCGACGAGTCGCCGAGCCGATGCACCTGGACGGTCGAGGAGCGCGGTGCCGCCACGCTGCTCACCCTCGTCCACGATGACTTCGACGGCGACACCGCGACGTATCGGTCCGTGGCTCACGGCTGGGTGCCCATCCTGTCCGGCCTCAAGACCCTGCTCGAGACGGGGGAGGCGCTCGAGATCAGCTACCCGGCAGCCGAGGGCGTGCGCGACTGACGCGGTCGGAGGCTGACCGAGAGAACGCACGGATGCCGCACTCACGCGTGCGACGGATGGCCGATGAAGGTGGTGGACAGCGGGTCTAGGCTGGGAGGCGAGCAAGCGTCGATCTCGAGCCCAGGAGACCACGGTGTCCACCATCTACGAGCGGTATGGGGGGTTTGCCTCGGTCCGGAAGGTCGTCTCCGCGTTCTACGACCGATGCCTCGAGTCTCCCGTCATCGCGCATCACTTCGAGCACATCGACATGACTCGCCTCGTCGATCACCAGTCGCGGTTCATCGCGTCGGTGATGGGCGGTCCGGCGAGCTATACCGACGAGCACCTCCACCGGGTCCACGCGCGGCTCAGCATCACCCACGCGGAATTCGCGGAGATGGCATCGCTCCTGGCCGAGACCCTCGAGGACCAGGGCTTCGCCGACCCAGACGTGGCGGCGGTCATCGGCAACATCCGCGCGCGCGAAGGGTCGGTCGTGGCCGAGCCGGCGCCGGCATGATGGAGCTGGATCCCGACGCGCTGCGCGGCACGCTCCAGAGCCTCGACAGCGGTGTCGCCCTGGTCGAGCCCGAGCGGTGGTCGGTGGTGTTCGAGAATGCCGCGTTCTTCAACTGGTTCGCCCCGGCCGCCGCCGAGGACCCCGACGCCGGCCTTGCGGCGCGACTCCCGGCCCTGGACGAGGCGCGGGCACGTGCCCGGCTGGCCGACGATCGCCCGTACACCTTCGAGGCCAGCGCCGGCAGCGGGGCGCGGGCGAAGACGCTGGACGTGACCATGCGGGCGTGCCGCATCGGTGAGAGCGAGCTGGTTCTGGTCCAGGCCGTCGATGCCACGAAGCGCCGCCAGGCGGAGGCGATGCTCGACTCGTACTCGAAGATGGCCGAGCGAAACGCCCGTGACCTGCAGCGCGAGAAGGAGCGCGTCGAGAAGCTCCTGCTCAATCTCATGCCGCGCAGCGTGTACGAGGAGCTGAAGCAGTACGGCGTCACGACGCCGCAGCGCTTCGACGCCGCATCGGTCCTGCTCCTCGACTTCGTGGGCTTCACCGACATGGCCCTCGCCCGCGACCCGGCGGCCACGATCGCCGAGCTCAACGACATCTTCAGCGCCTTCGACCGCATCACCGAGCTGTTTGGCGGCGAGCGGGTGAAGACGATCGGCGACGCGTACATGGCGGTGGCCGGCATCCCGGAAGCGACTCCTGACCACGCCCACTCGCTCGCGCGCTGCGCCCTGCGCATGCGCCGCTACCTCGAGAAGCGCAATGCCGCGACGCCCGAGCAGTGGCGCTGCCGCGTCGGGATCGCCACCGGCCCGCTCATCGGCTCGATCGTCGGCATTCAGAAGTACGTGTACGACGTGTTCGGCCCGGCCGTGAACCTCGCCTCGCGGCTCGAGGGCGCGGCGGAGCCGATGCAGATCGTCCTGAGTCAGGAGACCCATGCCCTCGTCCGCGACGAGTTCGAGTGCGCCGCCATCGGCGAGGTCGACCTCAAGGGCTTCGGCACGCAGGAGATCTGGTCGCTGGAGGGTGAGTCCCCGGAGCGCCAGTCCTTCCGCCCCGGGCTGTAACGCGGCGCTAGGTGCCCTCGAGGCCGTGCGCCTCGAGCAGGGCGGCGTCGGCGAGGATGTCGCCGGTCGGGCCGTCGGCCACGATCCGTCCCTCGTCCATCACCACCGTCCGCGGCAGGACCTCGGCCACCAGGCGCATGTCGTGGGTCGCCACCAGCATCGTCTGCGGCAGCCGGCGGAGGAGGCCGATGAGCTCTCGGCGGCCACGCGGGTCCAGCCCGGCCGATGGATCGTCGAAGACGAGGACCGATGGATCCATGCTCAGGACGGTGGCCATCGCCACGCGCTTGCGCTGGCCGAGGCTGAGCCGATGTGGCAGCCGCCGCTCGAAGCCGCTCATCCCGACCGACGCCAGGGCACGCTCGACGCGGTCGTGGATCTCATCGTCGGGAATGCCCATGTGGAGCGGGCCGAAGGCGACGTCGTCGCGAACGGTGGGGCTGAAGAGCTGGTCATCGGGGTCCTGGAAGACCAGCCCGACCTCGGCACGGAGACGCGGCAGGTTGGCGCGGACCACGTCGAGCCCGGCGACGCGCAATGAGCCGTGGGAGGGAACGTTGATGCCGTTGAGGTGGAGCATGAGCGTCGACTTGCCGGCGCCGTTCGGTCCGACCAGGGCGATCTTCTCGCCCCGGCCGATCACGAGATCGAGGCCGCGCAGCGCCTCGAACCCATCGGGGTAGGCGTAGTGGAGATGCGTGATCTCGATCCAGCGTGCCGGGTCGACCACGGCGTCGGCCTCACGCCGGACAGCATCGTGCCGGTGCGCGTGCGTCATGCTCGAGGGAGCACGAGCTGCCCGGCGAGCTCGAAGGCGACGAGGGCCAGCAGGACTGCGGCGAAGGTCGCCCACGCGCCGCCGCTGATCGGCCGCGTGGCGAGGTGGCGGAACGTGCCAGTGAAGCCACGCGCCTGCATGGCGGCGTAGATCCGCTCGGATCGTTCGTAGCTGCGCAGGAACAGCGTGCCGACCATCTGGCCGACCACGGCCGCCCGCCAGCGAATCGGCCCGCGATGGGTTCCGGCCGAGCGCGCGGCGCGAGCGCGGAGCATGCGACCGGCCTCCTCACCGAGGACGGCGAGGTAGCGGTACATGAACGAGATGATCGCGACCAGGATCCGGGGCAGGCGCAGGTCGCGCAGGGCGTCGACCAGGTCGTGGAACGGGGTGGTGAAGGTCATGAGCAGCGCGGCCTGAACGCTCAGCCACGACTTGGCCGCCACCGTGCCGAAGATGCGGAGTCCTTCCCCGGAGATCGTGAGCGGTCCGATGGTGGCGATCGGGTCCTCCGGCCGGATGAAGACCAGGGGCAGCGCCGCCAGGAGGAACGGCGCGGCGATCACGGCCGAGCGCGACAGCCGAAACGGCCCGAGCCCGGCGACGACGGACGCCGCGATGAGCGCCAGCCACATGATGCCGAGCGCCGCGAACGCGCCCACGGGCAGCAGGCTGATCGACAGGATGGTGGCGACGACCGCCACCACCTTCAGCCGCGGATCCGCCCGATGGATCGGCGAGCTGCCGGCGATGACCCGGTCCAGGTCCATGCGCGACCGAGCCCGGTCAGCGGTGGTCGGCGGCAGTGCGTCGAGCGGCGAGCGCTCGTCCCACGACCCAGACGAGCCCGAACACGACGACGATGCCCAGCAGGCCGGCCACCACGGTCGCCGCCGGCCCGTCCAGGCCGGGGAACACGTAGTCGGCAATGAGCGCGAACGGAGCCTCCTGGCCAGCGCCGTCGAAGCCCTGCTCCTCCGCCACCCGCTCCAGACCGTCGGGATCCCCGGAGGCCCAGAGCGAGGCTGCGACGACGACGAGGGCGGCGATGACGAGTCCGCCGATGACGAGCTTGGTTCGGCTCATGGCTCAGGCCGCCTGCGGATCGCGGAGCCGAAGCAGGTCGGCCCGGGTGATGGCAATGAAGCCGAGCGCCGCTACGGTGATGAGCGCCTCACCGACGCCGATCAGGGCGTGCACGCCGATCATGGCCGGCAGGGTGATCTCGAGCGGCACGACGCCCGAGGCGCCGAGCTGGAGCGACATGGCGATCGAGCCGGCCACGACCGAGCTCCAGGCCGCGATGCCCGCCGCGGGGAGTCGCGCGCGATCCTCGCCACCGAGGACGCCGCACAGCGCGCGGTACAGCCAGTACCCGCCGAGCGTGCCGACGATGCCCATGTTGAAGATGTTCGCGCCCATGATCACCAGGCCGCCGTCCTGGAAGAGGAGCGCCTGGACCGCGACCACGGCCGTCATCACCAGCGTGGCGGCCCACGGGCCGAGGAGCACCGCGGCAAGGACCCCACCCAGCAGGTGGCCGCTCGTTCCCGCGGCAACCGGGAAGTTGAACATCTGGGCGGCGAAGATGAAGGCGGCCATGACACCGAGCAGGGGAACGGCCCGATCGTCGAGGTGTCGGTTGGTCTGCCGCACCGCGATCGCGACCACGACCGCGGTGACGACCCACATCGCGATCGCGATCGGGACGCTCACGAAGCCGTCGGGCGCGTGGAGGGCGTGCACGGGAGTTGATGGGGTCATGGGGCTCCAGGCTCAGGGAAGACGGTGCGCCGATCCTAGCGTTCGCGCGGCCTTATTGCAACGCGTTGCAATAACCGCCGCCGTCGCCGACACTGGGAGCGACATGAGCCCGCCTCGCTCCCTTCCCGCGCCCTGGGACGCCGTCGACGATCGGCTGCGGGAGCGCGGCCTGCGCTGGACGCCGCAGCGCCGCACGGTGATCGAGGTCCTGGCCGAGGCGGACGGCCACGTGACCGGCGCCGAGCTGGTCGAGCGCTGTCGGGCGCGCGACCCGGCGACCATCCCATCGACCGTCTATCGGACCATGGACGTCCTCGAGGACCTCGGGCTGGTGCGGCACGGCCATGCCGCCGACGGTCGGGAGGAGTTCCACGTGCTGCCCGAGCAGGAGCACGGTCACCTGCACTGCTCGGCGTGCGGCGCCACCTGGGAGATCGGCGAACGCGAGGCCAGAGCCGTGGCGCGTGCCTTCCGCGCGGCCGACGGATTCGAGATCGACATCGGCCACGTGACGCTGGTGGGGCGCTGCGCCGATTGCGCGACCGAGGGCCGTCCGGCGCACTAGGCTCATCGCCGATGCGTACCGATCCGCCCGAGTCGGGCTTCCTCGGCGCCCCGACCGAGACCGACCTCGACGCGCTGTCCGCCGACGTGGCGATCCTCGGCGTGCCGCACGGCTGGCCGTATCCGCGGCCGGGGGCCACGGCCGGGTGCGCCCAGGCGCCCACTGCGGTCCGCGCTCGATCCCAGCGGATGGCCCGATTCCGGGGTCACTGGGACTTCGACCTCGATGCGCCCCTGCTGCCGCTCGACGGTCCGCCGCGGCTCGTCGATGCCGGCGACGTCCCGGGCGACCCCGCCGACGGTTCCGGCAATGCGGCGCGGTCGACGGACGCGGTGCGCGCGATCCTCCGGGCCGGCGCCGTCCCGATCTGCATCGGCGGTGACGACTCGGTCCCGATCCCGATCCTCCGTGCCCTCGACGCGGCCGGGCCTGTGACCGTGGTCCAGGTCGATGCCCATCTCGACTATCGTGACGAGGTCGACGGTGTGCGCGAGGGCTACTCGTCGCCGATGCGTCGCGGGGCCGAGATGGCCCATGTGGGGCGCATCGTCCATGTCGGCCTGCGCGGCATCGGCAGCGCGCGCCCGACCGATGTCGCGGACTCCCGCGCCGCCGGGAACGTTCTCGTCACCGCCCACGAGCTCCATGCGCACGGCGTCCCGTGGCTGATCGAGCAGCTCGCCGACGATGCCCGGATCTTCCTCGCGTTCGACGCCGATGGCCTCGACCCCTCCGTCGCGCCGGCCGTCTCCGCGCCGGCGCCCGGCGGCCTGGGCTACCAGCAGGCGCTCGAGTTGATCGTCGGCCTCGGCTCCCGGCTCGTGGGGGCGGCCTTCACCGAGCTCGTGCCCGAGCTCGACGAGGGAGGGCGGTCGTCCCTGGTCATCGCGCGCCTGATGTGCGCAACGGCGCAGGTCACAACGCGCTAGGCTGCCGGTTTCCCCCTTCCCGGCGCTTCCCGGCCGCGGTACACTCCTATTTGACCCGGGACACGCTCCGACCGCCTCGACGCGAGCACCGAGCAGCCGAAGTCGAGCGCTGCGCCCGCAGCACGTCGGACAGGGCACCTCACGTCCCGGCACAAGAGGAGGATCGGGAGGTTGAGACCGACCACCCCACGCTTCACGGCGTTCGCCGCCGCGTTTGCGCTGACGCTCGGCATGGTGATGCCGATGGCCGCGAACGATGCCGGCGAGGTCGCCCCGCTCCACACGCCGCCTGCCGCGGCGGACGAGGCGGTCAATGAGCTGGCGAGCACCTGGTTCGTCGAGCTCCAGAGTCCCCCCGGCATCGACGGGACAGCGCCGGGACAGCTGAAGCGCGAGAAGGACCAGTTCCGGGCCAACGCGCGCGCCCGCGGCCTGGCGTTCCACGAGCGCTTCGCCTACGACACCCTGTTCAACGGCCTGTCGGTCACCCTGGAGTCCGGCTCGGTCGGATCCCTGCAGCGCGTCCCCGGCGTCAAGGCGGTCTGGCCGGTCGTGACCATGGCGCTCGACCCGGTCGAGCAGATCAGCCCCGAGCTGGCCACGGCCCTGACCATGACCGGCGCCG
>DATHTR010000131.1:0-27703 GCA_035463095.1 Candidatus Angelobacter sp.
GGGCGCCGAACGCTTCGTCATCACGCAGCCACCGCCGAACGTCACGGGCGCTCTGCATTTCGGCCATGCGGCGCGCACGACGGTCGAGGACACCCTCATCCGCTACCACCGGATGCGTGGGGACGACACGCTCTGGCTGCCCGGCGTCGACCACGCGAGCATCGCCGCCCAGTTCGTCCTCGACGGCATCCTGGCGGAGGAGGGCGAAACGCGCGCGTCGCTCGGCAGGGAGCGCTATCTCGAGCGCATGTGGCGCTTCATGGACGAGACGCGGGACGTCATCACGCACCAGCACCATCGGCTTGGGGCGAGCGCCGACTGGACGCGGCTGCGGTTCACGATGGACGAGGGCTCCGCGAGCGCGGTCCGGGTCGCGTTCAAGCGGCTGTGGGATGCCGGCCTGGCATATCGCGGTGAGGCGCTCGTCACGTGGTGTCCGCGCTGCCTGACGACGATCAGCGACCTCGAGAACATTCACCAAGACGAGCTGGGACGGATCTGGACGATCCGCTACCACCTGGAGCGGGACGACGGCACGCCGGACCCCGATGCGTGGATCAGCGTGGCCACGACCCGCCCGGAGACCCTGCTCGGAGACACGGCCGTCGCGGTGCATCCGGAGGACGATCGGTATCGCGCCCTGGTCGGACGCCATGCCATCCTGCCGTTCCTCGGGCGGCGGCTGCCGATCCTCGCCGACGAGCACGTCGATCGCGCGTTCGGCACCGGCGCAGTCAAGATCACGCCGGCTCACGATCCGGACGACTACGAGGTCGCCAAGCGCCACGGGCTCCCGGCCATCACCGTCCTCGACGATGAGGCCCGCATCAACGAGGCGGGTGGCGCGTTCGCCGGGCTCGACCGATACGACGCCCGTGCCCGCGTCGTGGAGCAGCTCACCGCGGCGGGCGACCTCGAGGCGGAGCGCGAGCACCAGATGGTGGTCGGGCACTGCCAGCGCTGCGGCACGGTCGTCGAGCCGCGGCTCGCGGTCCAGTGGTTCATTCGCGCGAAGCCGCTGGCCGACCGTGCGCTCGCATCGGTCCGGGAAGGCCGCACCCGGATCCTCCCGGCCCACTTCGAGAAGGTCTACGCCCACTGGATGGAGAACATCCACGACTGGGCGGTCGGCCGGCAGCTGTGGTGGGGGCATCGCATCCCCGCGTGGTACTGCCCCGACGACCACATCACCGTCTCGGACGCCGTCGACGGTCCCGACGCCTGCGCCGAGTGCGGTCGCCCGGCCGCCGAGCTGCGTCATGAGACCGATATCTTCGACACCTGGTTCAGCAGCGGCCTGTGGCCGTTCAGCACGCTCGGCTGGCCGGATCAGACGCCGGACCTTGCGCGCTTCTACCCGACCAGCGTCATGGAGACCGCGTACGACATCCTCTTCTTCTGGGTGGCGCGGATGATGATGCTCGGCCTGTTCTGCACCGATCGCGAGCCATTCCACACCGTGTACCTGAGCGGCATGATCCGCGATCCGTACGGCCAGAAGATGAGCAAGACGAAGGGCAATGTCGTCGATCCGCTCGAGCAGATCGAGGCGATCGGGGCCGATGCGCTGCGCTTCGCCATCGTCTCGGGCTCGGCGCCCGGCAGCGACCAGCGGCTGACCCAGGCGAAGCTCGACGGCGGCCGAAACTTCACGAACAAGCTGTGGAACGCCGCGCGCTTCGTCCTCGGCAGCCGGCCGACCGAGCTGGTCGAGGACGGCGCGCCCCCGCTGGCCGCCCGATGGATCGGATCGCGGCTGTCGGAGGCCACCCAGCGGGCGACGCGACAGCTCGAGGGGCTCGACCTCGGCGGGTACGCGGCGACCGTCTACGACGTGGCGTGGAGCGACTACTGCGACTGGTTCCTCGAGATGGCCAAGGTGGACCTGCGCCGTCCCGACGCCGACGCCGCGGCCCGGTCGGCGACCTGGCGCGCCGCCTCGGACGGCCTCGCCACCCTGCTGCGTCTGCTCCATCCGCTCATGCCGTTCGTGACCGAGGAGATCTGGCAGGCGCTGGCCGATGCCGATCCCCGAGCCACCGATGGCGCCGAGCTCCTCATCCGCGCCCCATGGCCCACCGATCGCGAGCGCGATCCCGACGCGGAACTTGCCTTCGGCGCGATGGCCTCGCTGGTGCGGGGCGTGCGCAACCTGCGCCAGGAGGCCGGCACGCCCGCCGCCGCGTGGGTGCCGCTGCACGTGCACGCCGTGGACGCGACGGCGCGGGCAGCCCTCGAGGAGGGGGCGCCCTACATCGAGGCGCTCGCGCGCGTGCGCCCCATCCGGGCGGTCGAGAGCGAGGAGGGATCGGAGTTCGTCACCTCCAGCCCGTACGGGGCGGCATGGCTCGGGATCGACGCGATGGCCGAAGCCGAGGCCCGTGAGCGGAGGCAGGCGCAGCGCGAGGAGCTGGATCGGAACATCGAGCGGGTCCGCGGACTGCTGGCGACGGCGAGCTTCGTCGAGCGCGCACCGGCCGAGGTCGTCGAGCGCGAGCGCGAGCGTCTGTCCCGCCTCGAACAGGACCGGCGCCAGCTCGGCGACGATGCGTGACGGGACCCTGACAGGCCGATCGGGCCATGGCGGCCCTCCGAGGGCCGGCTGCTAGAATCGGCGCCGCTGTCCCGAAGAGCAACGAGGCTGTCGATCCATGTCCTTCCTGCGGCGCAAGAAGTCCGAGCCCGCGCCCCCGCCTCCGCCGACACCTGTCCAGGAAGAGGTGACGGCGCAGGAGTATCTGCTTCGGCTCGCGTACGTCGCTCGGAGCAGCGATGGCCTTCGGCTCCCGGCCGATCCGTCGGTGGCGAGCGCCATTCCCTCCATCGTCGAGCCCTTGAGCCAGACGCCGGTGGAGACGATCGGCCCCCTGCCGCTCGAGTACTCGGATGCGTCGCCGGCGATCGAGCGCTTCAACGAGCTCCAGCAGTGGGTCCTGGCCCGCCGCGACGTGAGCCCGATCGGCCGCCACGGATTGCACGTGCTCGAGATGACCGATGCGCTCGACATGACCGTCGACACGTTCGCCTGCGGCCTCCTGCACGGAGACACCGATACGAGCGGGTACCCGGAGTACAACGCCATCATCGGTGGCCTGGCCTCGCATTGGGACGAGCTGTCCGGCGAGCTCATCGTGCGCGCCGTGGTGGGCTGGGGCGGCAAGGGCCTGCGCGGCGACACGGAGCGCATCGGCCAGAAGCTGCTGAGCTCCCTCTACCAGCAGGTCCTGGCCTCGGGCTTCAGCCTGGGAGAGGCCGAGGCGGCGCGACTCCCGTCGATCGGGCAGCGATCGGGCCTGACATGCGCCCACTGCGGGTTCGAGGCGGGCAGCGCCAGCGCGTTCTACTGCCCGAAGTGCGGCATGCGCATGGTTCGAGGTTCCTAGCGCCCGGTACTTTCGGGTCCCCCCGCGTCGCCCGAGTCCCATTGCCCGCATGGTGGGTGCGCCGGAGACTGGTGCGGTCCTGCACCGGACCACACCCCACGCACGCAAGGAAGGGCAATGGAGCGACCCACCGTCCTGTTCGCCACGATCGGCGAGAGCAGCAGCCACGTCGCGGCGCTCGAGCGCGCCGGCTTCACGGCTCATGGCGCGGATCAGCTCGACGAGCCGCACGATCTCGCCGTCATCGATTGCGACCTCCCGCCCGAGGCGGTCGCCGGGCTGTACACCGTCCTCCGCGCGCGGGGTGGCACCACCATCCTGCTCCTGATCAGCGCGGAGTCCGAGCTGCCCGATGGGGTCGGCGGCCCGGGCGACGAGGTCGCGCTCAAGCCCATCGCGCCGGACGCGCTCGTCTATCGCCTCCAGGCGCTCCTCATCCGCAGCGGTCGCTCGCTGCCGGTCGAGTCCGGGGAGTGGGCCACCACCGACACCCTCTCATCGTCGACGGTTGCCGGCGAAGGCCACGTCGTGAGCGTGTTCGCGCCGAAGGGTGGGGTCGGGAAGACGACCGTCGCCGTGAACATCGCCGTCGCCCTGCGTCAGCAGACCCGATCCGAGGTCCTCCTGTTCGACGCCGACGTCGGCGTCGGCAACGTGACCTCGGTGCTCGAGGTGCCCTACCGGATGGGCCTGGCCGACCTGGCGGACAGCCCGCCCGAGGAGTGGACCGATGCGGCGTTCGAGCAGGTCGTCGCGATTCACGGGGACAGCGGCGTCAAGGTGCTCACCTGGGGCACGGACCCGGCCGAGTCCGAGCGCATCAGCGTCGACCTGCTCCTCGCCGCGTTGCGATGGGCCCGCAACCACCACGCGCACGTCATCGTCGACAACCATCCGGGCTACGACGACCGCACCATGGCGATGCTGGCCGTGGCGAACGAGATCTTCCTGGTGGTCACGCCCGAGGTTGGCGCCATCCGCAACAGCTCGCAGTTCCTGGAGCTCGCCCGAGAGCTCGGCCTGGGGGGCGTGGTCCGGGTCATCGTCAACCGCGCCAACCACGGCATCAAGATCCCCCAGATCGAGAGCTCCCTCGGCATGCCGGTATCGGCGACGGTGATGAGCAACGGGCCGAAGGCGGTCATCGCCTCGAACGAGGGGCATCCGATCGTCACGAAGTACCCGCGCGAGAAGATCGCCGATGACCTGCACGGGGTCGCGCGCCTGATCTCCGCGCCCGAGGGGGTGCTGCATCCGTCCACGCCTGCCGCCACCCGTCGGTGGTGGGCTCGGCTCGGCATCCGCACTTCCCAGGCCTGACCTCGACGCGTCGGCCGGCGCGACCCTCGCGTTGCAGGGTCGTGCCGGCTTTGCCATGATGCGCGCGCCGTGCCGACCTATGACTACCAGTGCCGCGCGTGTGGCGCCATCACCGAGGTGATCCACTCGATGCTCGACGACGGGCCCTCCGTCTGCGAGCAGTGCGGCGGCGAGCTGCGCCGTGTCCTGTATCCGACCGGGATCATCTTCAAGGGATCCGGGTTCTACAAGACGGACTCGAGGGCCTCGAGCGGCGGGTCGGGCTCCACGTCCACGTCCACGCCGGCGCCGGCGCCAGGTTCGACCGATGGGAGCGCGTCCGCCGCTCCGTCCGCGACGCCACCCGCTTCGGCGTCCGAAACCGCGAGCGGCACGAAGAGCGCGACGACCAAGGACGCGGCCTCGAGCTGAGCGCTGAGCCCTGCTGGGCCTGGGCCCGTTGGTCAGGCCGAGCGGGCCTGGCGGGTTCCGCAACGCCGGCAGAACCGCGCGTTCGCCGAGAGCGAGAGGCCGCACTGCCCGCAGTTCTGCACGCCGATGGCGGTCGCAGCGCCGGCGACCTCGCGGGCCGATGCCTCCCAGAAGCCACCGCCGGCGCGAGCCGCGAGCTCCGCTGCCGTCGGCGCGGCGCCCCGGGATCGATCCGGCACCACGGACGGACGGGCCGGCTCCACCGGGCCGTCGCCGACGTCGCCGAGGCCGAGCAGGTCGAGCTGCGCCCGGCGCGCGGCGACCTCGGGCGTCTCGGTCTCGGCGGCCTGGCGTTCCGGCTGCCGCGCCGGCGTCGTGCGCTCGGGGAAGTGGAGAATCGTCTCGCTGATGGGCGCGATGCGGGGCCGAGCCTCCGGCTTTGCCTCGGCCACGATCGGCTCCGGCTCGACCTCCGGCTCTGCCGCGGCCACGATCGGCTCCGGCTCGACCTCGGCCACCACCGCCTCGGTGGTCGCGTCGTACGTCGCGTCGTCCTCCCAGGCAACCACCCGCAGCAGCGGCTCGGCCACGGGCTCGGGCTCCGGCTCGATCTCGGCCACGATCGGCTCCGGCTCGGGCTCTGCCTCGGCCAGGATCGGCTCGGGCTCGGGTTCCGAGGCCGGCTCGGGTCCGCCCGCGATCGTGGACACATCGGCGTCGGGCCACTCGACGTCGGCGCGATGGCCGTTCGCCGCCTCGAGCGGGAGGTCCGAGGTTGGCCAGGTGGCCATGCCGAGGCGCCGCTGGAGCTCGTCCTCCGCCAGGATCGGCTCGGCGACCGCGGCCGCGGGCCCTGTCCCCGCCATGGCGGCGGTCAGGCGCTCTGCAAGATCATCGGTGCCCGGGATCGGCGCGCAGCTGCGACATCGACCGGCATCGTCGTTCCAGCAGTTCACGCAGGTGTACTGCCGGCAATCGATGCAGAAGTTGAACGACTCGTGGAAGGCCTCGAGCTGTGCGCCCGCGAGCGCCTCCTCCTGCTGGCGCATGGCGTCGCGCATGGCGTCGCTCATGTCGTCCTGGCTGGTGACCCAGTTCTTCAGCCCGCCGATGAATCCCTTCGTCTTGCGCAGCGGATTCAGCCGCGTCGGCGCCGTGAACTCGTAGCGCGTGCCGCAGCGTTCGCAGAAGGACTCGGTGAGTGTCTCGGTCAAGCGTGGCCTCTCCTCCCGACCGCTGAGGCGCGATCAGGGCCCCGAAGTATAGCCAGCGAGTCCAGCGGATCTGAATGGCCGCATCGGTGCCGATCGAACGGCCGTTCGTACTCCGCGTGCTAGCATCCCCCGCGATGGGGATCCTGTCGCGCGTCGAGAGCCTGCTCGAACGCTTCTTCGAGGCTCCGGCCGGCCGGCTCGGCGCCTCGATCCAGCCGGTGAGCCTGGCGAAGCGCATCGAGCGGGCGATGGACACGAACAAGACGTATGGCGAGGCCGGGGTGATCGTGCCGAACCAGTACGATCTTCACCTGCACCCGGCCGATTTCGCCGCCTTCGCCTCGTATCGCTCGGCACTCGAGGACGATCTGGCGCACGGCGTCCTGGCCCGGGCGCGCCACGAGCGCTACACGCTGGTCGCGCGGCCCCGGATCGAGCTGATCGCCGACGATGGGGTGCGCCGTGGCGAGATCCGGGTGGCCGCCAACGTGGTGGACGAGCGGGGCAGCCGGGTGCGCGATCAGCCCGCGGCGGTGGCGAGCTCCGACACCATGATCTTCGACCGTCCGTCGGCGGGCGCCCCCGACTCCGCCAGGCGCGCCTACCTGCTCGTGAGCACGCGCGGCAGCCGCGCGGTCCAGTTCGACCTCGGCGGTCCGCTCATCGGCATCGGGCGGGCCAGCGACAACGACGTCATCGTCGACGACCCGATGGTCAGCCGTCACCACTGCCAGCTCAAGCTCCAGCACGGCGCGTACTCGTTCACCGACCTGGGCAGCCGCAACGGATCGACCGTGAACGGTCAACCGGTGAGCACCGTCGCGCTCGGCCCGGGCGACATCATCCGCGTCGGTGACACCGAGATCGAGTTCCAGGTGCGCCAGTGACCGGCGACATCCTGCGGCTCCTGCTGCTCGTGCTGCAGCTCGGCTTCGTGGCACTGCTCTACCTGGTCCTGCTTCGGTTCGCCGCCGCGCTGCTGCGCGATCTCCGGAGCGCGGAGGAGGCCCAGGTCGCGTCTCGATCGGGGATCGGACGGCTCTCGGTGCTCGAGTCGCCGGAGGATGAGCCGCCGGTCGGGTCGACGATCGCGCTCGGGCCGATCAACTCCATCGGCCGCAACGTGAACAACACCATCTACGTCGAGGACGACTTCGTGAGCACGAATCACGCGATGCTCACCTTTCGTGGCCGCAGCTGGTTCGTCGAGGACCAGGGCAGCACCAACGGCACGTACGTGAACGGGCACCGGATCGATCGCCCGGTGGCGCTGAGCTTCGGCGACGAGCTCACCGTCGGCCGGGTCCGCATGCGCCTGGATCGGTGACGCCGGCCTGATGCGCATCGCCTGGCGCGGGACGGAGCTCGGGCTCCTGCTCCCGATCCTGCTCCTCGTTCCGTTCGGGTTCGTGGTCACCCACGTCGCCGTGACCGGCACCCTTGAGGCGGGGCCGCTCGAGCTGGCGCTCGGGTACGTGGGCCTGTTCCTCGGCGCGCACCTGGCGCTCGTCGCCATCGGGCACCGCGGCGACCAGCTCATCCTTCCCGCCACGGGGGCGCTGGGGGCCTTCGGGCTCATCATGCTCAATCGGTTGCCGCAGGACCTGGCCGGCACCAGCGCACTGGGCTTCGAGCTCGGAATGGCCGCCACGCAGCTCCTGTGGTTCGGGGTGGGCATCGTGGTCATGCTCGTCGTCGCGGTGGCCATGCGCGACGACGGGCTGCTCCGCCACTACAAGTACACGTGGGCCGCCATCGGGATCGCGCTCCTGGTGGCGACCATGCTGCTCGGCTACGAGGTGAACGGGGCTCGCCTGTGGATCAACCTCGGTCCGGTGGGCGTCCAGCCCGGCGAGCTCATCAAGATCGTCCTCGTCGTCTTCCTGGCCGGGTATCTGGCCGAGACACGCACGCTGCTGACCAGCGCCCGGATGCGGATCGGCTTCCTCTCGATCCCCCCGTTGCCGTACTTCCTCCCGATGCTCGTGCTGTTCGCGATCGTGATGCTGATCGTGGTCCGGCTCAACGACCTCGGGACCGCGCTCCTGTTCTTCGGCACCTTCCTCATCATGCTGTTCGTCGCCACCGGGCGGCGGAGCTACGTCCTCATCGGCCTGCTGCTGTTCGCCGCCGGGTCGTACGTCGCGTACCAGCTGTTCGCGCACGTGCAGGTGCGCTTCGACGTATGGATCGATCCGTTCGCCGATCCGCTGGGCCGCGGGTTCCAGCCGGTGCGGGCCCTCTACGCGCTCGGTCGCGGCGGGCTGTTCGGCGAGGGGCTGGGCCAGGGCCTGGCCATCCTGGGCGGGGGGCTGACCATCCCGTTCGTCCACACCGACTTCATCTTCACGGCCATCGCCGAGGAGCTCGGCCTGGTGGGGGCGTTCGCGCTGCTCGCGGTCGTCGCCGTCTTCGTGTTCCGCGGGCTGCGCATCGCGGCGCTGGCGCGTGACGACTTCGGTGCGATCCTGGCCGTCGGACTGACGACGAGCCTCGGCCTGCAGGCGCTCATCATCATCGCCGGCAACACGAAGCTCATTCCGCTGACCGGGATCACGCTTCCGTTTGTCAGCTACGGCGGCTCGAGCATCGTCGCCAGCTTCGCCATGGTCGGGCTGCTGCTGGCCATCAGTCACCGCAGCCGGGTGGGCGCGGACGCCGCTGCCGGTCTCGACCGATGATCGCCACGAACGTGCGCCGCCTCGGGTTCTACCTGGTGCTGGCCTTCGCGATCGTGTCCGGCAGCCTGGTCTGGTGGCAGGTCGTCGAGGCGCCGGCGCTCGCCGCACGCGGCGACAATCCCGAGGTCATCGCGGCCCGGCGCGCCCTGCTGCGCGGCTCGATCTTCGATCTGACCGGGCAGCTGCTGGCCCGATCCGAGGTGGTCGAGGGGCTCAGCCGACGGACGTACACCGACCCGGCCTTCACCCACGTCATCGGCTACGCGACGCACCTGTACGGGAGCACGGGCGTGGAGCGGGCATTCGAGGACATCCTGGTCGGGCAGACCGATCCGAACCCGGTGCGAGACCTGCTGAACGACATCCTCGACCGTCAGCCGCAGCCGCGCGATCTGACGCTCACCATCGATCGCCGGCTGCAGGACATGGCGGCCGCTCAGCTCGGAGGAGACCGAGGCGCGGTGGTTGCGATCGACCCCGGCACCGGCGCGGTCCTGGCCATGGTCTCGTCGCCGACCTTCGACGCGACCGTCATCTCCGGCGATCCAGGAGTTTCCCGCGAGCCGATGGAGGCCCTCCAGGGCGACACGGAGAACCAGCCCCTCCTGCCCCGCGCCCGGCAGGGTCGCTACGTCCCGGGTTCGATCATGAAGGTCTTCACCGCCGCCGCGGCGCTCGACGCGGGCGTCATCACGCCGAGCACGACCTACCCCGACCAGCCTCGCCAGGAGCGCGAGGGCTTCGTGGTGGACGGCTTCACCATCCGGGAGCACGACCTGGGTGGGATCGAGCCGGCGCTCTGGCCGCTGTCGGAGGCGCTCCAGGTGTCGAGCAACATCTTCTTCTCCCACGTGGGCCTCGACCTCGGCGCCGACGCGTTCCTTGAGTACGCCGACCGGTTCGGGTTCTGCCAGCCGCTCGAGATCGGGCCACCGGGTCGGTCGCTGGCGGTGGCGGAGAGCTGGGTCACCCGGCCGGTTGATGATGCGTGCGGCCCGTTCGAGGGCGACGTGGAGCTGGCCAGCGCCTCCTTCGGCCAGGGGCGGACCCAGGTCACGCCGGTCCAGATGGCCATGCTGGCTGCCGCGATTGCCGGCGACGGCGTGATGCCGCACCCGTACGTGGTGCGCGACGTCCGGTCCCACGCCGACGGGGACGCCCCGAGCGACACCGTGCTCGAGCGGTTCAGCTCGCGCGGCGGGCAGCGCGTGATGAGCAGCGAGGCGGCACGCCAGACGCGTGCGGCCATGGTGGATGCGGTGAACGGTCCGCTCGGCCGCATCTACGCCGGCCAGGCCGACATCACGCTGTACGGCATCGACAACCAGCGTGCCGCGGGGAAGACCGGCACGGCCCAGCTCGGCGGCGAGCAGGCACCCCACTCCTGGTTCATCGGCTTCGCCGCTGCCGAGGAAGGCGCGGAGCCGTCGATCGCCATCGCCGTGCTCGTCGAGAGCGGCGGGTCGGGCTCCGGGCGCGCGGCGCCGATCGCCGGCGAGGTCATGGCCGAGTGGCTGCGCCTGCAGCCGGAGGCCGGCGGCTGACCAGGTCGCGGTGAACCGGTTCGTAACGGGCTGGGGTATTGTTGAGCAGGGAACCGCCCATCCCGAGCCAGAGCCGAAGCGGGGAGACCCCACCACGTGAAGAACGTCCAGCAGCCGGCGGAGCGCGCGATCGCCAGCGTCGAGCGCGTGATCGTCGGGAAGCACGTCGAGGTCCGGATGGCGCTCGTGGCGCTGCTGTGCGAGGGTCACATCCTCATCGAGGACGTTCCCGGCGTGGGCAAGACGATGCTCGCCAAGGCGCTGAGCCAGAGCATCGGCTGCAGCTTCCGGCGCATCCAGTTCACGCCGGACCTGCTCCCCTCCGACGTCACCGGCCTGTCGATCTTCAACCAGAAGACCCAGGAGTTCGAGTTCCGGCCCGGCCCGATCATGGCCCAGGTCGTCCTCGCCGACGAGATCAACCGCGCCACGCCCAAGACGCAGTCGGCGCTCCTCGAGTGCATGGAGGAGCGGCAGGCCACGATCGACGGGGTCACGCACCCGATGCCGACCCCCTTCCTCGTCATCGCCACCCAGAACCCGATCGAGTACGAGGGCACCTTCGCCCTGCCCGAGGCGCAGCTCGACCGATTCATGCTCCGCCTGCGGCTCGGCTACCCCAAGCCGATGGAGGAGCTCGTCATCCTGGACGAGCAGAAGCGGCGCCATCCGCTCTCCGAGGTCGAGCAGGTGCTCGGCCTGGACGAGCTGCGTGTCATGCAATCGGCGATCAAGGAGGTCTACGTCGACCAGGCCGTGGCCGAGTACATCGTGCGGCTCGTGAACGCGACGCGCGACCACCCGGACGTGTACCTGGGCGCTTCGCCTCGCGGATCGCTGAACCTCTACCGTGCCTCGCAGGCGTACGCGGCGCTCGCCGGTCGCGATTACGTCATTCCCGACGACGTGAAGCGCCTGGCCGTGGCGGTGCTGGCGCACCGGCTGATCGTGAAGAGCCAGGCCTCCCTGCGGGAGGTCGACCCGGAGCAGATCATCCGGGAGATCCTGACCTCGGTCCCGGTCGGCGAGGGCGCGGCAGCCGCGGAGACCGGCCAGACGCGGATCGGCTGAGCGGCCGATGGGCCTGCCGAACCGACATTTGCGCCTCCTGTTCGTCGTCATCGCGCTGGGCGTCGCGGCCTTCAGCACGGGCATCGACTTCCTCTTCTTCCTGCTCTACCTCTCGCTCGCCGTCGGCGCCGGTTCGTGGCTGTACGCGCGGCGCGGCCTGAACGGCGTTCGCGCCGACTACCGGGTGCTGAATCCGCGCACCCACGTGGGAGAGGTGCTGCAGGCGATGTATCGGCTCGAGAACCACGACCGCTTCGGCAAGGCGTGGGTCGAGTGCTGGAACGACTCGACGCTGCCATCCAGCCTGCCGGGCAGGGCGGTGGATCTGCCGGCCCGCGCTCGTCGCCAGTGGCTGGCGAAGGTGACGGCCACCCGTCGCGGGACGTACCGGCTGGGCAGCCTGCGGGTGCGGACCGGCGACCCGTTCGGCCTGTTCAGCAGCGAGATGACCGTCGGCCAGCCGACGAGCGTCGTGGTCTTCCCCGAGGTCGTGCCGCTGCCGCACTGGCGGCTGCCGCCGGCGCCGATCGACGGGGCCACGCCGATGCGACGCCGCTACGAGGCCGCGTCGACGCTGGTGAGCGGGGTGCGGCCCTATGTTCATGGTGACGCCATCAACCGGGTGCACTGGCTGTCGAGCGCGAGGCATGGCGAGCTTCACGTCAAGGAGTTCGACCTCGAGCAGGCCGCCGACGTCTGGATCGTGCTCGATCTCGACCGGAGCACGCACGCCGGCATCGGCACCGATGCCTCGGTCGAGGCGGCGGTGACGATCGCCGCGTCGGTGGCGCTGCGGACCCTCGCCGACAACCGGTCGGTGGCCATGACCGCATCGGCCCGGCGGATGCAGCTCCACCAGCCCGATCGCGGCCCACGCGTCGAGCAGAAGCTGCTCCACCTGCTCGCCAACGTCCAGGCCGATGGCGCGACGCCGCTGGCCGAGGTGATGAACAACACGATGACCCAGCTGCGGCGCGGGATGACGCTGTGCCTGGTGACCGGCTCGACCGACCGGACCTGGGTCCGCGCCTGCTCCGCGCTTCGCCGCCGCGGCGTGGCCGCCCTCGTGATCCTGCTCGATCGCGCGTCGTACATCGGTGTCGAGCCGGACGAGCATGCCCGCGCGGAGCTCGGCGCGGTGCGCCACGCGCTGGCGGAGTACGGCATCGAGCATCGCCTCGTGCGCCGGGGCGACCGCATCGCCGACGCCATCGGCGGACGGACACGCGGCCGTGGCTGACGTGATCGACCGAACCGGGTCGCCGCGCCCGGGCTGGCTCGCCCTCGGCCTCCTGCTCGTCATGGCCCTGGCCCTGGCGTGGTCGGTCCAGGAGGCCGGCTGGGTGCCGCAGGCAGACTTCCTGGTGCCCGCGGTGCTCTGGGCGGTCGCGGCCGGTGCGCTGCTCGGGTGGTTGGGCTGGACGATCGTCATCGCGCTCCCGCTCGGCGCGCTGGCCGGCGGCCTGATGGTGGTGTGGATGATCGGCGGCGAGTACTTCCCGGCCCTCGATCAGGCCGGGCGGGCGTTCGCCCTGCGCGACGAGGCGGTGGCCTGGACGGTGACGGTGGTCCGCAGCGGCTACCCGGCGGAGATGTCCCCGTACGCCATCGGACTGGGAGCGCTGGGCTGGTCGACCGCGTTCACCGCGGCGTTCACGGTCTTCCGGCGCCATCGCGTGCTCGATGCGATCCTGCTGCTGGGAGTCGCGTTGCTCGTCAACATGTCGGCGACGTTCACCGACCTGTTCGGATACCTGCTGCTGTTCGTCAGCGCGGCGATGCTGCTGTGGCTTCGAGCGGCGCTCGCCACCCGGGAGGGGAGCTGGCAGCGACGCCGGGTGAACGAGGAGGGAGAGGTCCCGGCGGCGATCATGCGGTCGGGGATCGTCTTCGCGGCGGGCAGCATTCTGCTGGCCTGGATCCTGACCGGGGTCGCCATCGCCGCCCCATTGACCGGAGCGTGGCGCAGCCTCGACGGCGTGTGGGACGGCGTCCGCGACCAGTTCGAGGGCGTCTTCGGCTCGCTCGAGAACCCGCAGTCCCGGATCACCGGGTCCAGCTTCGGGAGCAGCTTCACCGTCTTCGGTGAGTGGAGCAGTGACGACGCGGAGGCGATGGTCGTCTATGCGGATCGCGCCCTTTACACGCGGACGGTCACCTACGACCGATACACCGGGCGGGGGTGGGAGCGTACCGACGCCATTCGCCGAGAGGTCCCGGCCGGGGAGTCGCTGTTCGACGGCGCCACGCCGGAGCGGCCGGTGGTGGCCGCGGCGGTGAGCGTCGAGCGCGTCGCGATCGAGATGCGCCAGTCGATCGGCCGCAACCTGTTCACGGCCGGCTCGCCGCTGCGGATCGTGGCGCCGAGCGTGGTCCTCGAGTCGGCCGGGCGGCCGGTCCTCGGTGGCCTCGAGGCCGTCTCGCCGGTCCGGCCCGGCGAGGCGTACGAGATCCTGACGGCCATCTCCCAGGCGACCGAGGTGCAGCTGCGATCGGCGGGGACCGACTACCCCGACGTCGTGCGGGACCTGTACCTCGACGCGTCGGGGGCGACCGATCGCGTCGCCGCCAGGGCGCGCGAGGTGACCGCCGGCGCGGAGTCGCCCTACGACCAGGTGCGCGCCCTGGCTCGCTGGCTGCGCGGCAGCGAGTTCACGTACGACCCGGCCGGCCTCGAGGTCCGCGCCGGCGCCGACCTGGTCGACACGTTCCTGTTCGCCGAGGACGGGCGGCGCGGCTACTGTCAGCACTACGCCAGCGCCATGGCGCTCATGGCGCGATCGCTCGGGATTCCGGCACGCGTCGCGGTCGGATTCGCGCCCGGTGAGCGGATCGCGCCCGGCCAGTACCTCCAGCGCGAGGCGAACGCCCATGCCTGGGCCGAGGTCTACTTCCCCGGCTACGGCTGGGAGATCTTCGAGGCCACGAAGTCGATCGACCCCCAGTTCGTCCGCGCGCGCGGCGTCGAGACCGACAATCCTGGCCCCGTCGGCCCGGGCATCGACCCGCTGCTCCTCATCGACGACTGGCGGAACTTCGGCGAGAACCCGCTCGAGGCGCTTCCTTCCCCCGACCTCGTCGACGGCGCCATCGACCCGGAGACGAGGGAGCCGGTGGTGCCCGGTGGCGGCGCCGACCAGGCACGCATGAACAATGCGCTCATCGTGGCGCTGCTCGTGCTCGCCGCGTTCGGCGCCTTCTGGCTGCGCGTGCGCCATGTCGAGAGCCGATGGCGATTGCTGCCGGCCGGCGACCGGGCCTGGCGTCGGCTCACCGCCGCGGCCGAGCGCGCCGGCATCGGCCCGCGTCCGTCGGAGACGATCTACGAGTATTCCGGCTGGCTGGAGGAGCAGCTGCCGGCCCACGGCGAGCCGATTCGGACCGTGGCGGACGGCCGCGTCTGGGAGTCGTACTCGGGCCGCCGCCTCGCCCTCCCGGCGGCCGCGCGCCTCGAGTCGGCCTGGGCCAGGCTGCGCATGCCGCTCCTGGGCCTCGCCATCCGGCGCGGGTTCGCCCGGCTGCTGCGCCGCGACGTCGACTGAGGTCCTCGGGTCAGAGGGCGAGCGGGCGGCCCTCGAGCTCGTCGACGTGCGATGGTTCCCGGCCCAGCAGGTGGAGCGTGTCGTTCCAGCGCTCGAGCTGCCAGCCCGCCGTGGCCCGGACCGCCACGCCGATCGATGCGTTGTCGACCTCGAGGACATGCACGTCGGCCAGGTCGAGCAGGACGTGCGCCAGGATCCGCAGCGTCCCGCCGTGGCTGACCACGCAGACGCTCTCGCCCGGCGATGATCCGAGATCGGCCAGGAACGACACCACGCGCGCCGTGGCGGCGTCGATCGGCTCGCCGCCCGGCGGCTGGCGGATGCCGGTCGCGCGACGCCAGGCCAGGTAGCGCTCGGCGTCCTCGACCTCAAGCTCGGCGTGGGTGCGTCCCTCCCACTCGCCCTGCCCGATCTCCATGAGCCGATCGTCCGCCTCGACGGCGAGGCCTGACGCCTCGGCGATGGGTCGCGCGGTGGCCAGGGCACGGCCCAGGCTGGAGGACACCACGCGCGTCGGGCGCAGCCGGTCGTCGGCGACGATCCGCTCGGCGGCGAGCGCTGCCTCGTGACGGCCCGCCTCGGCGAGGTCGGGATCCCGATGTCCCTGGAAGCGGCCCTCGCGATTCCAGTCGGTGACCCCGTGCCGGACGAGGACCAGGCGCAGGCCGTTCACCCGGTGACCGGTGCTCCGTGCCGTGCATCGTGGGACCGGCGGGCGACCTCCACGGCTGCAGCGGGATCGGCGTCGCGCCCCGCGTCACGCAGCGTTTCGCCCATGACCCGGAGCGCGTCGAGCATCTCGTCCATGCCGACCGCACCCATGTGCCCGAATCGCAGGATCTTCCCGGTCATCCGGCCCTGGCCGCCGGCGATCACGAGGCCGCGCGAGCGCATCTCGGCGTTGAACGGCGCCCACTCGAGGCCGTCCGGGAGCCAGGCGGCGGTCACCGTCGACGACCGATGCTCGGGCGCGGCGACGAGCCGCAGCCCGAGCGCCTCCATCCCCGCCGCGACGCCGGCGGCGATGGCGGCGTGACGCGCCCACGTTCGCTCGCGGCCCTCGGCACGGAGCTCGCGCACGCCGACCCGCAGGCCGTAGAGCACGCTGATCGCCGGGGTCCAGGGGGTCTGCCCCTTGCCGGCCCACTCGCGCGCCTCCGCGAAGTCCCAGTAGTAGCGCGGCATGCGGGCAGCCTCGGCTGCGGACCATGCTCGCGGGCCGACCGCCGCGATGGCGATCCCCGGCGATGCATTCCAGGCCTTCTGGCTGGCCGACACGACGACGTCGACGCCCCAGGCGTCCATCTCGAACGGCATGGCGCCCAGCCCGCTGATCCCGTCCACCAGCACCAGCGGATCGCCCGGGGCGTCGTGGACCGCGGCCGCCAGCTCGCGGAGCGGGTTCGCGACACCGGTCGAGGTCTCGTTGTGGGTCAGCAGGACGGCTCGATACGGCCCCGCGTCGTGCAGCCGGGCGGCGAGCGTCGACGGCTCGGCGGCCGCGCCCCAGTCGACGTCGAGGCGGTCCACCTGCGCTCCGAACGCGTCGGCGATGGCCGCGAAGCGGTCGCCGAACGATCCGATCGAAACGGCGAGGACGCGATCGCCGGGAGACAGCGTGTTCACCACCGCCGCCTCGAGGGAACCGGATCCCGATCCGGTGAGCAGCAGGACGTCGTGCCGGGTGCCGATGAGCTCCGCGATGCCGGCCACGATCTCGCGCTGCATCTCGCCGAACTCGGTGCCGCGATGGTCGATCATCGGCTGCGCCTGGGCGTCGCGCACGGCCTGCGGCAGGGGGATCGGTCCGGGCGTGCGGAGATTCTGTTCCATGCGCGGCATCATAATCGGCGCATGCCCCGCCGCCCGAAGGCCGTCGACGTGACCGAGCCGCTCTTCGGTGACACGCCACCGCCCGACGCTCCGCTCGCCGCGCGGATGCGCCCGCGCACCCTCGACGAGTTCGGCGGCCAGCCGCATCTCGTCGGCGACGATGGCGCGCTGACCCGGGTCGTGAAGCCGGGCCACCTGCCGTCGATGGTGCTGTGGGGTCCACCGGGGAGCGGCAAGACGACGCTGGCCCGCCTCCTGGCCGATCGCTCCGGCGGCACGTGGCGCCAGCTGTCGGCGGTGACCTCGGGCGTCGCCGACGTCCGGGCTCTCGTCGCCGAGGCCAGGGCGCTGCGCGAGGCCGGTGGACGGACCGTGGCCTTCATCGACGAGCTGCATCGGTTCAACAAGAGCCAGCAGGACGCCCTGCTGCCGCACGTCGAGGACGGCACGATCGCCCTCATCGGCGCCACGACCGAGAATCCGTACTACGAGATCAACTCGCCGCTCCTGAGCCGGATGCGTGTGTACCGGCTCGATCCGCTGGCCGCCGAGGCACTCGGGGCGATTGTCGACCGCGCGCTGGCCGATCCCGACCGCGGACTGGGTGCAGCGGTCACGCTCACCGCGGAGGGCCGCGCCACGCTGCTGGACCTGGCCGGTGGCGACGCGCGCCAGGCGCTCAACGTGCTCGAGTCGGCCGCCGTGACCGCGGGCGGGGGCGGGAGCATCGGTCCCGAGGACGTGGCGGAGGCCGCGCAGCAGCGGCTCCTGGCCTACGACCGGACCGGTGACCAGCACTACGAGGCCGCCTCGGCCTTCATCAAATCGATGCGCGGCAACGACCCGGACGCGGCGCTGTACTGGATGGCGAGCATGATCGCGGCGGGGGAGGATCCGACGTTCATCGCGCGCCGCATCGTGATCGCCGCCTCCGAGGACGTCGGCAATGCCGATCCGCGCGCGCTCCAGGTCGCGGTGGCCGCCATGCACGCGACCGAGATGATCGGCCTGCCGGAGGCGCAGTACGCGCTCGCCCAGGCCGCCGCGTACGTGGCGGCCGCGCCGAAGTCGAACCGCGCAGGCGCCGCCTACTTCGCGGCCCTGGCCGAGGTCGAGGAGCACGGCCGTCTGCCGGTGCCGCTCCACCTGCGACCGTCGTCGCACCGTCGCCTGGCTCGCGAGCAGGGATACGGGAGGGGCTACCTGTACCCGCACGACTACGCCGATGCCGACGTCACTCAGCAGTACCTGCCCGATGCCCTCGACGGGCGGGTCTTCTACGAGCCGTCCGACCAGGGCCTCGAGATCAAGATCGGCGAGCGGCTGGAACGGCTCCGCCGCCTGCGGCTCGACGAGCGCCGCGGAGGCGACGGCGGCGATCGACCGACGGGCTAGGGCGCGGCGGCCGGCTCGGCGGCGTCCACGACGAACTGGGCGCGGCACTGCAGCTCGGTGCGCAGCGGCTCGTCCCCGAACGCGCAGTCGTCGGCGGCCGGGTGGTCGAAGCGCCCGGTCAGGCGGACCCACTGGCCGCGCTCGGGCATCGTCACGCTGGTCGGGTCGACGCTGAACACGAAGCCGGAGCCGAACGGGTCGCTCGCGCTGACGTTCACGTGCTCGTAGCCGAGGTTGCAGGCGATCCAGCTCAGGTCGCCGGGGACCTCGGCGCAGGCGCCGCCGAGCCCGGCGTCGTCCGGGATCGCGGGGTAGTACCCGACGAGCGTGCGCTCCTCGTCGCCGAAGCAGGCCAGGTACGCGACCCGGGCCACGCCGTAGACGATGTCGCCGGTGACGGCCTCGGGCCAGGCCGGGCACTCGAGCTCCGTCGGCGCGAGCCACGCATCACCGTCCGGGGAACCGGCAGCGGCCCATCCGAACCAGGCCGGGCACGACCACGGATCGATCACCATCGGTCCGGCGCATCCGGAGTACATCGGCAGGCCGAGGCCGGAGAGGAGGTACCAGGTGTATCCATCCGCCATGACCGGGCCGTCGACGACGTACGACGGCGCCCCGTTCGCCAGCGTGCCGAGCGAGGCGGCGGCCGTCGTGGGGTCCTCGCGGAGCCGGAGGCCGTCGACCTGCGAGCGCACGACCGTGTCGCGCGCGATGGCCGGCGCCGGCGTGGACGGATCGTCGGACGGAGACGCGGTGGGCGACGGCGATGCCGGATCGCTCGTCGGCGTCGTGGGGCTCGCGAACGGTGTGGCCGAAGGGCTGCCGGCAGTCGCGTCGCCACAGGCGGCCAGGACGAGCGCCACGAGGGACGCGACGAGCAGGAGGCGGGAGCGTGGGCGCATGGACGTGTGACCCCCCAGTGGTGGACGTGTGCGCGGCATGCTGCGTGCCGCTGGACGGGAGACGCAATGGCCGATCGGCGTGTTGCGCGCTACGTCGAACGTCGCGCCCGGCCGCGTCCCGGCGTCCCCGATCGGCGCAGGCGACGATCAGTCCGGCGACCAGTCGGGGATGCGATCGGTCACCTCGAGCATGTCGTAGAAGTGACGGTAGTCGGCATGGGCGAAGACGCGGTCCGGCAGCAGGGGCAGTCCGGCGTCGAACAGCGCGTTGAACACGATGCGGAACTGATTGACCGGCGTCATGGAGTCGCGGGCTCCCGCCGCCTCGGGATCGGTGCCCGGCAGGCGGACGGCGTTGAGGATCCTGAACTTGATCTCGAGCTCGGCCGCCGTGGCCTCCTCCCAGCGGAAGGTCTCGCCGTTGGCGGCGTAGCGAGGCGGGAAGGGGCCCTCGTCGGCCTGCACGATGATCGCCGCCTCGTCGCCTCCCGGCGCCGCCCGGATGGCGTCGATGATCCGCAGGATCTGGCTGTTCGTGAACTCCACCTGGCGCACGTACTTCTCGGCGGCGCTCAGCCTGGCGGCGTCGCCGCGGAACGGCTCACCGTCACGGTCGAACAGGTTCGGCGGATGGGGGATCAGGACGTGCGCCATCACGAACTTCGGTCCGGTCACCGAGGCCGGGACCTCGAGCATCCGGTCGATCTGATGGAGCGTGTACTTGCGCAGCTCCGATGATGAGAACGGGTCGACCTCCTCGCGTGGTCCGGTGAACGCGCTGACCATCGTCGTGTCCAGGAGTGCGAGCACGAACTCCGACGGACCCTCGTACTGGAGCGTCAGGTCGGCGTCGGTATTGCGGGCCGTCGGCGGCCACCAGCTCGGGACGAGCACGAAGCGGTAGCCGAGCTCCTTGAGCGAGGCCGGCACGGTGAGCCGCCCCTGGAAGGCCCGGTTGATCGGCCCCTGGTCCGCCGGCGTGGCGGCCGCCGCGGTCAGCGCATCGGCATCGAGGTACTCCATCTGGAGCGTGCTGGTCAGTGACAGGTTGGTCTTCACGTAGTTGGCGACGCTGTTGCGAGCAACGAAGAAGTCGCGCGCCTCGAGCTGCCGCAGGAACGGCTCGTTGTCGAAGCCGAAGTGGCGGTCCAGAGCGGGGCTGCCGGCGTATCGGTCGAAGACGAGGTAGTACACGTCGGGCCGATCGTCCTCGCCGCGGTCCAGCAGCCCGCTCACGGGGCTCAGCACCGCTGCCGCACCGCGGCTGACGACGAAGTCGCCGAGGCCGATCATCGTGAACGCGAGTGCCAGCGCGGCCAACAGGTTCAACGGTGCCGTGATGTCGCGAGCGCGCCGCCCGAGTCGCCAGGCCACGACGAGGCCGGCCACGACGAGGCCGATCCAGGTTGCCAGCAGCAGCTGCTCCGACGCGATCGACCCCTCGAGCAGATTGCGGACGTGGCCGAACGTGAAGAATGCGGCCACGACCACGCTGGTCGCGATCCCGGCCCGGTCGACGTCGCGGAACACGCCGGTCCACAGGACCAGGATGCTCGCCGCGCCGGCCAGCGCCACGCCGAGTGGCAGCCACACCGGGTCCAGGCTGAGCTGATCCGCGGAGTTCTGGGCGAAGAGGAAGAGGACCGGGTACGCGGCGAGGAGGAACGGATGCAGCACCCACGCCCCGGCCGATCGGCGACGGGGCAGGCGGGCGGCGGGGCGGGGGACGGCGGGACGTGGCTCGAGGTGGGCCACCGGCTCCTCGGTCAGGTGGTGAGGCCGAGCGACTGGAACACGACCCACGCCACGAGCAGCATGGCCACCATCGCGAGGGTGATGATCCCGATGCTGCGCAGGTCGCGCTCGACGTAGTGGTAATCCGATTGCGCGCGACCCGAGAGGCGCGATTCACCCATGACCGGCTCGGGTGCCGCGGCCGGAGGCGGCGGATTCAGCGACTCCGCCTCTCGCGCGTCGGGCGTGCCGATCGGGGGGACCGCATCGGCCTGCGGGCGAGGCAGGGACGGAGCGGGACGGCTGCCGCGCTGGGCGGCGCGCTGACGTGCGCGACGGCTGGCTGCCTTGCCGGCTCGACGGGGCATCGGTACCTCGCTTCGGATTCGCGTGAGCATGACCGCCCGGGGCCGATGATGCCCGCGGGGGCGGCTATGATACCGCCGATCCGATGGCCGATCTCGACCGCATCCTGTCCGAGAACCTCGCGCTCGTGGTCGGCATGCTCGCCGGCCTGCTGCTGATCCTTCTCGTGCTCGTCCTGATCCAGTCGGTGCGGATCGGACGGGCGGTGCGCGCATACCGTGACCTCGTCCGCGACGGTGACGGCGGCTCGCTGCACGACCGGCTCGCCGGCAACGCGATCGCCCTCGACCGTGCCACGCAGCGCATGGGCGAGATCGAGGCGCTGCAGGCCACCATCGAGGCGCGCTCCCAGCGAAGCCTCCAGCACATCGGGATGGTCCGCTTCAACCCGTTCGAGGACACCGGATCGGACCAGAGCTTCGCGATCGCGCTGCTCGACGACCACCGCGATGGTGTCGTGATCTCGAGCCTCCATGGCCGGGCCAACACGAGGCTGTTCGCCAAGCCGGTGGCCGGCGGGACGTCGGAGCACCATCTCTCCGACGAGGAGGCCCAGGCCATCCGGGTGGCGATCCAGGGGACCCGAACGGCGTGACGGGCGGGGCGATCGACCCCGCGCAGCGCCGGATCGCCGAGCGCCTGGTCCTGGCCCAACTGCGACGCTTCCACCGCGAACAGCCGCTCTCGGTCGACCTGCGGACGGATGCGCTCGTGGCTCGCGTTCGTGCTTCCGCCTCGCGACGTCCGCCCCCACGGCACCGTGGCTCCGCTCCGCTCGCCCTCGACGACGCGGAGCTGCGGTGGGTCATCGACGACATGGTCGCCAGCGGCCGCCTGGTCCGGCGCGCGCGACGGGTCGGACTGCCCGATGTCGCGCCGTCGCTCGACCCCGAGATGGGCGAGCGCGTCACGCAGCTGCTGGACGGTCTGCGGGCCGCCGGCGCAGCGCCGCCCCGGGTGGACGGGCCGGCGGCCCGACTCGGCATCCCGCCGACCGTGCTGGACCAGCTCCGCGCCGGCGGTCAGCTCCGGCAGATCGCGCCCGGGATCGACTATCCGGCTGATGTCTGGTCGGCGCTCGTCGCCCGCGTCGAGGCGATGCGTGGACCGCGCAGCGTTGCTCGCGTCCGTGACGAGCTGGGCGCCAGCCGGCGCCATGCGGAAGCGATCCTGGCCGCCGTTCCAGCATCCCCGCGCCGACGCGACAGCCGAGCTGTCCGATAAGCGCGCGATAACCGCGGGGTGAATCGGTCCTCCGCTACCATCGACGACGTGCCACCGGTCACGCCGTCGCCAGATCAGCTGCCCTTCTTCGAGGACCTGGCACCGGCACCCCGGCCGCGCCGCCCGCACCTGCGCATCCAGCCGCCGCTCCTCGCCGACCTCACCGCGCGCCAGCGCAAGGCCGTCACCCACGGGGAAGGGCCGCTCCTCATCGTGGCCGGGGCGGGGACGGGCAAGACCACGGTCATCACGAGGCGGATCGCCTGGCTCATCGCCGAGAAGCGCGCCACGCCGTCGGAGATCCTGGCGCTCACCTTCACCGATCGGGCAGCCTTCGAGATGCTCGAGCGGGTGGATCGGCTCGTGCCGTACGGGCATGCCGACGCGCTGATCAGCACGTTCCACGCGTTCGGGGATCGCCTGCTCCGCGAGCACGCGCTCGAGGCCGGGCTGTCGGACCGCTCGACCGTCCTGTCACGTGCGGAGCAGATCATCTTCCTCCGCGAGCACCTCTGGGAGCTGCCCCTCGATCGCTACCGACCGCTCGGCGATCCGACCCGCTTCCTGTCGGCCCTGGTGACGCTCATCAGCCGCCTCCGGGACGAGGACATCTCGCCCGCCGCATACCTCGCCGTCGTCGAACGGCTCGAGGCGGAGGCGGCGGAGCATCCCGATGACGAGGCGCGTGCCGAGCGAGCCGCCACGCAGCGCGAGCTGGCCGAGACCTACGCTGCCTACGAGCGGCTCATGCGCGGCACGGATCGCATCGACTTCGGCGACCAGGTCAGCCTGGCACTCCGCCTCCTTCGTGACCACCCGGCGGTCCTCGCCGAGGAACAGCGTCGATATCGCTATATCCTCGTCGACGAGTTCCAGGACACGAACCACGCCCAGTGGGAGCTCGTGAAGCTCCTCGCTGCGGAGCACGCCAACGTGACCGTCGTCGGCGACGACGACCAGAGCATCTATCGTTTCCGTGGCGCCGCGCTCGGGAACATCCTGGGCTTCCGGGAGGCGTATCCGAAGGCGGCGAGCGTCGTGCTCGTCGACAACTTCCGCAGCCGACAGCCGATCCTGGACGCGGCGCATCGCCTCATCCGCCACAACGACCCGGATCGGCTCGAGGCGCGCGAGGGCCTCGACAAGCGCCTGAAGGCGCGCGCGAAGTTCGCGCGACCGGAACGCGAGCGGGGTCCGATCGAGGTCCTGGGCTTCACGACCGGCTCGGAGGAGGCCGATGCGATCGCCGCGCGGATTCGCGACTCCGTCCGAGCCGGGCGACGACCGGGAGAGCACGCGATCCTGGTGCGTGGCAACCGCGACGCCGACGCGTACCTGCGGTCGTTGACGCTGGCCCGAATTCCGTGGCGGTTCAGCGGCACGGCCGGCCTGTACCGGCAGCCCGAGGTGCGGGTGCTGATCAGCTTCCTGCGGGCGGTGAACGATCCGGACGACTCGATCAGCGTCTACGACCTGGCCACCAGCGAGATCTTCGGCCTCGCCCCGGCCGACGTGACGCTGGCCATGAACCGGGCTCGGCGACGCCGGAGCAGCCTGATGGTGGCACTGCGCGAGGCCGTGGACCGTCCCGACGACTCACCGTTCGGCGAACGCGCCATGGACGTCGTGCGGCACCTGCTCGGCAGCCTCGATGCCCACCGGCAGATGAGCACGGAGCGGAGCTGCGGCGAGCTGCTCTACGCGTTCATCACCAGCACCGGCTGGCTCGGCCGGCTGGCGGCGGAGGCGCGGGAGACCGGGGAGGAGCGGCTTGCCAACGTCGCCCGCTTCTTCGACATCGTGCGGCGCCAGGGAAGCCTGCTGCGAGACGATCGCCTGCCGTTCCTGGTCGCGCAGATCGACACGCTCATCGAGACCGGGGACGATCCGTCGACCTCGGATGCCGATCCCGATGAGGGGGATGCGGTCCACGTCCTGACCTACCACAAGGCGAAGGGTCTCGAGTTCGGCGTCGTGCACCTGGTCGGACTGGTCCCGGACCGATTCCCCGGCCGCGACCGGCCGGATGCGCTGGAGCTGCCGGATGAGCTGCTGCGCACACCGGTCGTGTCCGGGGACGATCAGCACGCCGCCGAGGAGCGCCGGCTGTTCTACGTCGGCATGACCCGCGCACGCGAGGAGCTGGTGCTGAGCTGGGCCCAGGACACCGGTGGGCGTCGAGCTCGGACCGTCAGCCAGTTCGTGACCGAGGCGCTGGACCTTCCGCCGGCGACCCCGGCCGAGATCGCACGTCCGGATCTCACCGAATCGCTCGCCAGGCATGCCGGGGCACCGGTCGATCGGGCGACCGAGCGCGCGCGGCCGGCGCTCGGGGATCGGCCCCTCTGGCTCAGCTACGGACAGGTCAACGACTACCTCGACTGCCCGGCGAAGTACCGGTTCGGGCACGTGCTGCGCATCCCGACGCCGGTCTCGCACCAGATGGTCTACGGCCGGGCGCTCCACGCAGCGGTCCAGGCCTGGCACCGACGCCAGCTGGCCGCCAGGCCCATGGAGGAGCGCGAGCTCCACGCAGCGCTCGACGCCAACTGGGAGTCGGTCGGGTTCCTCACCCGCGAGCACGAGGAAGCGCGACGCGCCGCCGCCCACGAGACGATCGCGCGATTCTGGGAAGAGCAGCAGCGCGATCCGGCACGGCCGGTGGCGGTCGAGCGTGAGTTCACGGTGGCGCTCGGCGCGGATCGGCTGCGCGGCCGGTACGACCGTATCGACCGCGACGAGGCCGGGCGAATCGTCATCACCGACTACAAATCGAGCGACGTCCGCGACCTCGCCACGGCCAATCGGCGCGCGCGCGAGTCGCTCCAGCTCGGGATCTACGCCCTCGCGTACGAGGCGGAGCACGGAGCGCTTCCGGACGAGCTCGCGCTCCACTTCCTGGAGTCGGGGATCGTGGGGCGCGTCGCTCCATCCGAGCGCCGCCTCGCCACCGCCCAGGAAAAGCTCGGCACGGTCGCCGAGGGCGTTCGTGCCGGCCGGTTCGACGCCAGTCCGTCGGCCATGGGCTGCGGCTACTGCCCGTTCCGCGAGATCTGCCCCGACGCCGCGCGATGAGCGGGAGCACCCGGCTGGCCGTGGCGGCGCTCCTGCTGCTCGGGGTCGTCGGCGTCGGGCTGCTGCTGGCGTTCGCAAGCGTCGCGTGCCCGGCCGAGACCGAGGCCCAGCCAGGCCCGGACGCCACTCGCAATCTGGCCGTCGGCATCGGCCTGGCGGCCACCTCCGCCGCGTTGCTGGTGACCCCCTTCGCATTCCTCGGCGAGGTCGTGGCGCGCCGGCGCATCGTCTATCGTGGCGCGTGGTGGCGAGCCGGACGCCGCGGGGCGATCGTCGGGCTCGTACTGGCCGCGCTGGCCGGCCTCCGGCTCGCGGACGCGCTGAACGTGCCGGTCGTACTGTTCACCATCCTTCTCGGCGGCGTGACGGAGTGGTTCCTGGCGCGCCGCGACCCGTGATGCGGAGGTTCTGATGACCCAGCCCGACGCTCCCGAGTCGCTCGATGCGGCCGTGGAGGCGATCCTGCCCGAGGCGCTCGACCTGTCGCATCGGGTCCATGCCGAGCCCGAGATCGCGTTCCAGGAGCGACAGGCCGCCGGATGGACTGCCGACCTGCTCGGACGTCACGGCTTCGAGGTGACGGCGCCGATCGGCGGCCTCGAGACGGCCTTCGTGGCGCGATGGCGCGGCGCCCGGCCCGGTCCGGTGATCGCCTTCGCCGGGGAGTACGACGCGTTGCCGGAGGTCGGCCACGGGTGCGGGCACAACCTGATGTGCTCCTCCAGCGCCGGGGCGGCGATCGCCGTCACGCGCATCCTCGGACGCGATTTCGGCGGTGAGATCCGATTCATCGGGACGCCCGCGGAGGAGGCCGGCAACGGCAAGGTCCATCTGATCGGGGCCGGCGCGTTCGACGACGTCGACGTCTGCCTCCAGGTCCACCCCTCGGATTCGAACAGTGCCGAGATCCGCTGCCTCGCGGTGACCGAGATCGGCGTCACCTTCCACGGGGTCCTGGCCCATGCCAGCGCCGATCCGTGGCTCGGCAAGAATGCGCTGGACGCGATCGTCCTCCTGCACACCATGATCGCCCAGTGGCGGCAGCACCTGAAGCCGGGCGAACGAGTCCACGGCATCATCACCCACGGCGGCGCCGCGCCGAACGTGGTCCCCGACAGGACGCGCGGACGGTGGTACCTCCGAACGCCGATCGACCGTGACCTCGATCCCATGATCGAGCGCTTCGGGTCCATGGCCGAGGCCGCCGCCACCGCCACCGGCTGCACGGTCGAGCTCGAGCACGATCCCGTGAACCGCTGCCGCACGATGCTGAACAACCCGACGCTGCTCCGGCTGTGGCGGAGCGAGATGGAGGTGCTCGGCATCCCCGACGACCCGGTGGATCCGAACGCGGGAAGCACCGACATGGCGAACGTCAGTCACGAGCTGCCGACGATCCACCCGTACGTCCAGATCGCACCGCGCGGCACACCGGGCCACTCCCACGAGTTCGCGGACCACGCCGGCGGGGCCGATGGGGACGCGATGCTGCCGAGAGCCATCCGGCTGCTGGCAGGCACGGCGGTGGCCCTGATCCAGGACCCGGGGCTCGTCGAGCAGGCCTGGGCCGAGCTGCGGGAGCAGGGCGGAGGGCGCCGGGTGAGCCGGGGGTCGAGCGCCTGACCGATATCCTCGCCGGCCAGGGCGGCGACGAGGCCCTGCTGGCCGAGCTCTACGACCTTGAGCACGACGAGATCAGCGAGGATCTCGCCTTCTACCGATCCTGGGCCCGGCGCCGGCCCGGAGCGGCCGTCGACCTCGGCTGCGGATCGGGGCGCCTGTTCCGGCCGCTGCTGGACGGTGGTGCATCCCCGATCCTGGGCATCGACGGCTCGGGCGCCCTGCTCGCCCGTGCGGAACGGCGGATCGCAGATGACCCGGTGCTGCGGGCGGCGGCGGGGGATGGTCGGATCGGCCTCGAGATCGGCGACGTGAGGTCGGTGCGCCACCCCGGGACGTTCTCCCTCGCGATCCTCGCCGGCGTCCTCGCCCACCTGGACGGCCC
>DATHTR010000132.1:0-3678 GCA_035463095.1 Candidatus Angelobacter sp.
CACCTCGTGCGGGCCGGTGCGGGACTGTTCGCGGACTGGAACTATGCGATCGACGTGGAGCGCGGCTTCGGCGAGACGCTCCAGTACGTCAAGCTCGGCTGGCTGGTGGTGATCCTGCCGCTCCTGGCCGTGCGCCTGCGCTCGGGCCAGTTCGCCTGCTGGGCGGTCATCGCGCTCGTTCTCCTGTACGACGACATGTTCTCGGCACGAGAGCGCTACGGACAGGTGCTGGCCCTTGCGCAAGGGTGGGAGGGTGCCTTCGGCATCCGGGGCCAGGACCTCGGCGAATTCGTCTTCATCGGCTTGTACGGCGTCGTCGTCCTCGCGTGCGCCGCACTCGCGTACCGGTACAGCCGAGGTGGGGACCGGCGCTTCTGGTGGGAGATGGGCGTCCTGCTGGTCGCCCTAGTCGGTTTCGGAATCGTCGTCGACATGATCCACGTGCTGGTCATCGGCCAGGAGCCGTGGGACCTCCTCCTGGCGACGATCGAGGATGGCGGCGAGATGGTCGTCGCGAGCCTGATGGTCCGGCTGACCTTCGAACGCTGGGATCGGACCGATCAGCCGCTCGCAGGCGCCGCTCGATCTCAGGCGTGAAGCGGGTTGACGCGCTCCGGATCGATGCCGAGGTCCGAGATCGCCTGCTTCAGCTCGTCCGGGGTCGATTTCCCGTCCAGGCACAGTCCGTGGAGCGCGGCGTAGGTGATGTGCGGCACGTTCACCTCGAAGTGCTCGCGCAGCGCGTCGCGGGTGTCGGAGCGGCCGAAGCCATCGGTCCCGAGCACGGTGTACGGCCGGTCGACCCAGCGCGTGACCATGTCCGGCACGGCCTTCATGAAGTCGGTGGCGGCGATGATCGGGCCCTCGGTCGGGCCGAGGCACTGGCGCACGTAGGGGACGCGCGGCTCCGCGTCGGGATGGAGGCGGTTCCAGCGCGCGACGTCGAGCGCATCGTTGCGCAGCTGCTGGAAGCTCGTGGCCGACCACACGTCGGCGGCGACGTCGTACTTCTCGGCGAGCACCTTCTGCGCCTCGAGTGCCTGCAGCAGGATCGGTCCGGAGGCGAGGAGCTGGACGCGGCGTGAGCCGCCTTCGGCCGCGCGGAACCGATAGAGGCCGCGCAGCACGCCCTCCTCGACGCCATCGGGCTTGGGCGGCATCGGCCAGTTCTCGTTGTAGATGGTGACGTAGTAGAAGACGTCCTCGCCGCGCTCGCCGTACATGCGGTCGATGCCCTCGCGGACGATGATCGCGAGCTCGTAGGCGAAGGCCGGATCGTAGGCCAGGATGTTCGGCACGACCGAGGCCTGGACGTGCGACTGCCCGTCGTCGTGCTGCAGCCCCTCGCCGGTGAGCGTGGTCCGGCCCGCCGTGGCACCCATCATGAATCCGCGACCACGGGCATCCCCGAAGGCCCACACCTGGTCGCCGGTCCGCTGCATGCCGAACATCGAGTAGAACGTGTAGAACGGCACCATCGGCTCCGACCACGTCGCGTACGCCGTCCCGGCCGCCTGGAACGAGCTCATCGAGCCGGCCTCGGTGATGCCCTCCTCGAGCAGCTGACCGTCCTTCTTCTCGAGGTACGACAGCAGCAGCTCCTTGTCGACCGGGGTGTAGCGCTGGCCGAGGGGGTTGTAGATCCCGACCTCCTTGAAGAGCGGGTCCATGCCGAACGTCCGGGCCTCGTCCGGGATGATCGGGACGATGCGAGGGCCGAGCTTCGGGTCGCGCACGAGGTTGCGGATCAGACGGCTGAAGGCCATGGTCGTGCTCGCGGGGCGGTCGGAGCCGGCGAAGAACTCGGTGAAGCTCTTGTCCTCCGGCTTCGGCAGCGGCTTCGGAACGTAGGTGCGCTTCGGCAGCGACCCTCCGAGGTGGCGTCGCCGCTCGAGCATGTAGGCGATCTCCGGCGAGTCGGGCCCGGGGTGGTAGTACGGGGCATCCTTGAGCTTGTCGTCCGGGATCGGCAGCTCGAGCCGATCGCGGAAGATCTTCAGCTCGTCGGAGGTCAGCTTCTTCGCCTGGTGGGTGACGTTCCGGCCCTCGATGCCGGGGCCGAGCGTCCAGCCCTTCACCGTCTTGGCCAGGATGACGGTGGGGGCGCCGGTGTGCGCGACTGCCGCCGCGTATGCGGCGTAGACCTTGTGGTAGTCGTGCCCGCCGCGCCGCAGCTTCGCGAGCTCGTCGTCGGGGAGATGCTCGACCAGCGACCGCAGGCGAGGATCGGAGCCGAAGAACTGCTCTCGGATGGTGGCGCCGTCGCTGACCGCCATCCGCTGGTAGTCGCCGTCGAGGGTCTCGTTCATCTTGTTGACGAGCACGCCGTCGACGTCGCGGGCGAGCAGGTCGTCCCACTCGCGCGCCCAGATGACCTTGATCACGTTCCAGCCGGCGCCGCGATAGAGGGCCTCGAGCTCCTGGATGATCTTGCCGTTGCCGCGCACCGGTCCATCGAGGCGTTGCAGGTTGCAGTTCACGACGAAGGTGAGGTTGTCGAGCCCCTCGCGCGCGGCGATCGAGAGCGCGCCCATGGCCTCGGGCTCGTCCATCTCGCCGTCGCCGAGGAACGCCCAGACGCGGGCATGCGAGGTGTCGACGATGTCACGCGCCGCCAGGTAGCGGTTGAAACGGGCCTGGTAGACGGCGGCCATCGGTCCGAGGCCCATGCTCACCGTCGGGAACTGCCAGAACTCCGGCATGAGCCGCGGGTGCGGGTAGCTCGACAGGCCCTTGTCCGGGGTGAGCGCCTCGCGGCGGAAGTGGTCGAGGTTCTCCTCGGTGAGGCGTCCCTCGAGGAAGGCCCGAGCATAGATGCCCGGTGCCGCGTGGCCCTGGAAGAAGATCTGGTCGCCGGGCCCGTCGTCCGATCCGCGGAAGAAGTGGTTGAAGCCGACCTCGTACAGGCTCGCCGCGCTGGCATACGTCGAGAGATGCCCGCCGATGCCCTCGTAGGTCGTGTTCGCGCGCAGCACCATGGCCAGCGCGTTCCATCGGATCATGCGCCGGATGCGCAGCTCCATTGCCTCGTCGCCCGGGAAGTAGGGCTCCTGCTCGGGGCTGATCGTGTTGATGTAGCGCGTCTGGGTCAGGCTCGGCAGGCCCACCTGTCGTTGGCGCGCACGCTTCAGCAGCTTGTAGATGAGGAATCGGGCCCGATCGGTGCCGGCCTCGTCCACGACGGCATCGAGGGACTCGAGCCATTCCTGGGTCTCGACCGGATCGATGTCCGGCAGCTGCTGCTTGAATTGATCGAAGATCTCGCGGATCGGCTGCTCCATGTCCGCCCTATGGTAGCGGCCGATGCCACGGAGTGGTTGCGAGGGCCCTGGCTCACCGAGGCGGCAGGCGGCACGAGGCAGGAGGTCGCCGGGAAGCGCGTCGCTGGCACCATGCTTCCGCCTCGGTGTTCAAGACTCTTGAACACTCGGCGGGGTCGTGCTGCGCGGAGATCGGCGCATTCAGGCTGCCACACCCGCGGCGTGCGATCATCGGGTCACCATGCGCACGATCTACCGAGCGGAGCCTCCCTGGCCACACCGCGTCCTGGTCCTCGGCGGTGGGTTCGCCGGGGTGGAGACCGCCCGGCAGCTCGAGAGGCTGACGCGGGGCCGCGATGACGTCGAGGTCTGGCTGGTGAGCCGCGAGAACTTCACCCTGTTCACTCCGCTCCTGCCG
>DATHTR010000133.1:0-6189 GCA_035463095.1 Candidatus Angelobacter sp.
CGGCTCCAGTCGAAGCCGGCGCCCATGAGCCGCATCTGGCGGCGCATGGTGTCGACGTTGGAGTAGGTCCACACCGCGGGGTGGATGCCGCGGTCGATGGCCGCGTTCTCGGCCGGCAGGCCGAACCCGTCGAAGCCCATCGGGAACAGGACGTTCTCGCCCCGCATCCGATGCATGCGCGCCACGATGTCCGGCCCGGTCATGGCGTACCAGTGGCCGATGTGGAGGTCGCCCGATGGGTACGGGTACATCGTCAGGATGTAGCGCTTCGGGCGCGGGTCGTCGTCGTCCGCGGCGTACAGCGCGTCGGCCTCCCAGCGCTCGCGCCACTTCTCCTCGAATGCGGCGGGGTCGAAGCGACCGGCGCGCGCCGCTCGGACGGGGCTCTCGGTGGTCATCGGTCGACCTTCCTGTATGGGCTGCTGGATTTCACCGTGGTTCGTGGTAGGCGGCTTGCGACCCGGAACGCGCGCCGCGAGCGTCCCTCGCCACGCTCGGAATCGCCCATCGGCAGCGTGCGATGGCGCGAATGGCAGGGACCACCGCGCCCCCGACGAACACTGTTGCTCCGCATCACGTCAGCTGGCCCGATCACGGCGACACCTCTTCATCCGGGAACCAGGCCATGAGCACCTCGTCGCGGTAGACGTCGCCCGAGCGGTACTGCATCCGGCGCTGCCCCTCGCGCACGAAGCCTCGTCGCTCGTACACGGCGATGGCGCGCGCGTTGTCGGGAAAGACGCCCAGCGACAGCTTGCGCAGGCCGCGCTCTGACGCCCAGCGCTGGGCCGCACCGATGAGCTCCGAGCCGATGCCGACGTCGCGCCAGCCGTCCGCCAGCAGGATCGACAGCACGCCGATGTGCTCGGTCGCCTGCCCGCGATCGACGCTGACGAGCACGTTGCCGACGATCTCGCCATCGGCCTCGGCCACGAGCACGAGGTGCTCGGCGGCGCGGATCATCTCGCTGATCCAGAACGCCTCCGACGGCTCGCTCACCGCCCCGGGCGTGGTGATCAGCCACCGGCCCTCCGACCGGACGTCGGCGAACAGGCGGGCCAGCGCCCGGCCGTCGGTCGGGCGTCCGGGGCGCAACGTCCAGCGACGCCCGTCGCGGGCGGTCATCGCCTGGCCGGATCCGGTTGCGATCATCGGTTCACCTGGTGCGGAAAACAACGAACCCCTCCGTCGCTCTGGACGAAGGGGTGCTTCGTGGTACCACCTGAGCTTGACCGCCGCTCCCGCGAAGGGAGTGGTGGAGCTGGGGGGACTCGAACCCCCGACCCCCTGCATGCCATGCAGGTGCTCTCCCAGCTGAGCTACAACCCCACGGTCGGTCATCTCGTCGGCCCGATATCGGAGGCCGGACCCGGCTCGGTTGTCCGAGCTGCTCGACGGGTGAGTTCCGCGTTCCCCGGCTCGCCGGCTTGCACCAGACCCGGCTCGCTGTGAGCGAGGCGCGCGCGTACTGCTCCCGCGTCAACGCGTCGGCCGGGAGGATACCACAGGCCCTCTGCGGCACTCAACGCGACCCTCGGTGTTCGAGGGGTCAGCGCATGCGGTAGACGATGCGGCCTCGGGTCAGGTCGTACGGGGACAGCTCGACCTTGACGGTGTCGCCCAGCAGGACGCGGATGCGGTTCTTGCGCACCTTGCCGCCCAGGTAGGCGAGCAGCTCGTGGCCGTCCGGCAGGCGGACCCGGAACTGCGCATTGGGAAGGGGTTGGATGACCTCGCCGGTCACTTCGATCGCGTCGCTCAGCGTCGTGCTCCTTTTCGTGGGTGCGTGCGCCCGAGCGCCGCGCGGGAATTCGTCGTTGGCCCATATGGTCGCACGAATCGCGCCAGAAAGCCCGCGATCATCGCTGTGGTTGACATGGTTCGTATATTCATCATATGAACCGTATTGCGAACGCGCCGACGCGCCGGTACCGCAGCGCTCTGCGGGAGGAGCAGGCGGAGGCGACCCGCGGCCGCATTCTGGACGCCACCATTCGCGTGATGGCACGCGGACTGGCCGATGTCACGATGCCCACCATCGCACGCGAGGCCAGCGTCTCGATCCCGACGGTCTACCGCCACTTCCGGACGAAGCGCGATCTGCTCGCCGCGTTGCAGCCTCACCTCCAGCGCCGTGCCGGCATCGATCGCATCGGTCCTCCCAGCTCCATCGATGACCTTCGACCCACGCTGGCCGACCTGATCGGCCGCATGGAGGGCCTCGACGATCTGACTCGCGCGGCGCTCGCCAGCCCGGCCGGCGACGAGGTGCGCCGCGTGCACGCCCCGGGTCGGTTCAGGATCGTCCGATCCGTCGCCGATGCCGTCGCGCCCGAGCTGTCGGAGGCCGAGCGAGACCGCCTCGCGCGCCTCCTCGTGGTGCTGACGTCCTCGTCGGCGTTGCGCGTGTGGCGTGACCAGTTCCACCGTTCGGTCGACGAGATCGCCGACGAGATCGATCAGGCCGTCCGCGCCGTCATCGCATGCTCCGCCGTCGAGGCACGGCCGTGACCGCGCCGTCCGTGCGCCAATTGCGGGACGTCGGGCTGGCCGATGTCGCCGACGTCGGTGGCAAGGCTGCCGGCCTGGGTGCGCTGCTGGCCGACGGCGCGCGCGTTCCCGACGGGGTGGTGCTGCCCGTGGGGATCGCGACCGCGTCGCCCGACGTCCGGCGCGCGGCGATCGCCGAAGCCGCGGCGGCCCTTGGTCCCGGACCCTTCGCCGTCCGGTCGAGCGGAGTCGCCGAGGACAGCGCCGAGCACTCGTTCGCCGGGATGTTCGAGACGGTGCTCGACGTCGCGACGGAGGATCTCCCGGGCGCCGTGGACCGATGCCTCGCCAGCGCGACCGCGGCCCGCGTCGCTGACTACGACGCCACCGACCGGGATGACGTCGCCATGGCGGTCATCGTTCAGCGCATGGTCCGCTCGGTGGCCGCCGGCGTGGCGCTCACCGCCGACCCGGTCACGGGAGATCGATCGACCTGCGTCGTCACCGCGGTCCGGGGCCTCGGCGACCGGCTCGTGTCGGGCGCTGCCTCCGGCGACGAGTGGATCGTCATCGGCGGTCGTGCCACGGTGCGTCGTCAGCCCGAGCGGGCCATCGATGGAGTGCAGGCCGAGGCCGTGGCTGCCCAGGCGGTGCGGATCGCGGACGCTCGGGGCGTGCCGCAGGACGTCGAATGGGCGATCGACGGCGCCGGCACGCTGTGGATCCTCCAGTCGCGCCCGATGACCGCGCTCCCGCCGGAGGTGAGCTGGGATCCGCCATCGCCCGGCGCGTACACCCGGAACCTGCGCTTCGGCGAATGGATCTCGGAGCCGGTGACGCCGCTGTTCGAGTCGTGGCTCCTCACCGCGATGGAGGAGCGGACGCACGCCTTCTACCTGCACGAGATCGGACAGCGCGTCCCGCGGCCGTATCACGTGGTCGTCAACGGGTGGTACTTCTACACGCTCAACTGGGCGACCCCGGCGGCCTTCGTGCGCAACATGCCGAACATGCTGTGGCATCTCGTGCGATCCCCGCGCAAGCTCGCGGGGATCAATCCGGGAACCGTCAGGCATGCCGTCCCGATCCTGGAGCGGACGTGGCGAGCCGACGTGCAGCCCCGCTACCGGGCGGCGGTCGAGGACGCCGAGCGTCGCGTGGAGACACTGGCGGTGACCGAGCTGCCGGCCATGATCGACGAGCTCGCCGATCTCGCCGGCGAGTCCTTCGGCTGGGTCACCGCGCTGGCGGGCGCCGGGTACAAGCTGGAGGTCAATCTGGCGCAGTTCTATCGACGCCATCTGGCACCGGCGATCGGAGGCAGTCATCTCCCGCTCCTGACCGGCTTCGAGGCACCGACCGACCCGGCTCGTCACGCCGCGGCGTCGCTGGACTGGTGGCATGTCCCGGGCCCGCGGGCGTCGTCGGCGATACGGCCGCCCGAGGAGCACGCCGCGCTGGTCGAGGCCAGGCATGCCGCGGAGGAGGCCGCCTTTGCGGCGCTCTCCCCCTCGCCGCGCCGCCTCCGAACCTTCCGGAGGCTGCTCGCCGATGCCCAGCACCTCGTGCCGCTGCGAGAAGAACAGGTGGCCGAGCTGACGATGGCATGGCCGGTCATGCGGCGCGCCGTGCTGCGCATCGGTGGCGAGCTCGCCGCCCGCGGGGTCATCGCCGAGCCTGATGACATCTTCTTCATGACTCGTGACGAGGTGCTGGCAGCGCTGGCCGAGGGCGAATCGGCGGCGCGGGTCGACGTCCGCGCGCGCCGGGCCACGCGTGAGCGGCAGGCTCGCCTCCAGCCGCCGCTGTTCGTCGGGCCTCTGCACCCGATCCTGAAGAAGCTGATGGACGGGATGTCCGGGGCGCTGGGTGCGGCACCATCGGAGGCGGCCATCGTGTCGGGCACGCCGGCATCGCCGGGGCGGGCCAGTGGTCCGGTGCGCGTGGTTCGTGGGCCGGAGCAGTTCGACGAGCTCGAGCCGGGCGAGATCCTCGTCGCGCCGATCACCGCGCCCGCCTGGACGCCGCTCTTCCACCGCGCGGCCGCGGTGGTGACCGATGTCGGCAGCGCGGCATCCCACGCCTCGATCATCGCGCGCGAGTACGGCATCCCCGCCGTCGTCGGCTGCGGCGACGCGACGTCCCGGCTCCAGACCGGGATGCGGGTGACGGTCGACGGCGGCGCCGGGAACGTGGAGCCCGCGGAGGGCTAGCCCGAGCCCTCGAACCGGGAGCGGAGCCGCTCGAGGCTGGTCTCGATGTCGCCGCGGGCGGCGCCGGCGATCATCGGCTCCATGAACTTCGTCATGCCCGATCCGCGGATCTCCATGGCGAAGCTCAGGTCGGTCGCGGCCCCGTGGTCGGCGTCGGCGAGCTCGAGCAGAGCATCGGCCTCGACGCCGCTCACCTTCGAGGCGATGCCCAGCCGGCGTGGGGGCTCGTAGGCGGTCACGAGCAGGGGGGCGGTGATGCGCTGGCCCATCATCTCGCGCGTCACCTCGGCGGTGGCCCCGGTACGCATCGGCCCACCGGAGGTGCGATGCGCGGCCGTCACGCCGCTCTGCCACTCGGCCAGCGTATCGAGATCGCTGAGGTAGGCGAACACCTCGTCCGGCGGAGCGGCCAGGCGGGCGGTCCCTTCGACGCGCTGCACGGACCTACACCTCCGGCGGGCGTGTGCCGGCCGGCGGATGGAGCCGCCCGACCGCACCGGAGGCTTGCCCATCCTTCACGAACGTGGGGCGCAGCTCGATGGGCGGGCGCTTGTTCCCCCCGCCGCGCAGCCGCAGGTTCAGCATCTCCACGAACACGCTGAACCCCATGGCGAAGTAGATGTAGCCCTTCGGAATGTGGAACTCGAACCCCTCGGCGACGAGCGACATGCCGATGAGCAGGAGGAAGCTGAGGGCCAGCATCTTCACGGTCGGGTGGCGGTTCACGAACTCGCTGATGGTGGCGGCGCTGACGAGCATGACGCCGATGGCGATCACGACGGCGGCGACCATGACCCACAGCTCGTCGGCCATGCCGACCGCGGTGATGACCGAGTCGAGGCTGAACACCGCGTCGAGCAGCACGATCTGGGTGATGACCGCCGCGAACGTCGCCGTCCCCGCGCCACCACTGCCGTGCTCCTCGCCTTCGAGCTTCTCATGGATCTCGAAGGTCGCCTTGCCGAGCAGGAACAGGCCACCGCCGATCAGGATCAGGTCCCGCCCGCTGATGTCCATCCCGAAGACGGAGAACCACGGTGCGGTCAGGCCGATGATCCAGCTCAGGCTGAACAGGAGCCCGATGCGCATGAACATCGCCAGCGACAGGCCCAGGATGCGAGCCCGGTTCTGCTGGTGTGCCGGAAGCTTCCCGGCCAGGATGCTGATGAAGATGATGTTGTCGATGCCGAGCACGATCTCGAGCACCGTCAGGGTCACCAGGGCCACCACCCAGGTTCCCGGATCTGCGAGGAATTCGAACACGTCCGCTACCACTCCTCAGCTGTGCGCCCGGATGCGCCCGGCTCAGCGCGCACTGTACGCGTGCCGGCGGGGCGTATCGCAGGAATCGGGCCTGCCGGCCTCAGTGCAGGATCTGGGACAGGAACTGCTTCGTGCGCTCCTGCTCCGGCGCCTCGAAGATCTGGCTCGGGGGCCCGACCTCCACGATCTGCCCGTGGTCGAAGAAGACCATCCGGTTCGCGAC
>DATHTR010000134.1:0-2078 GCA_035463095.1 Candidatus Angelobacter sp.
GAGATCGCCGCGGAGCTCGCCCGCGAGGCCGCCGAGAAGGCCGAGGATACGGCTCCCTCCGAGTCCGCGGGGCCGGCCTGACCGGCCCGCACCCACCCGACGCCCCACGCGGGCCGGTCGAGGCCGGCCCGCCCGCACCACCCGAGGAGACACGAACGAGCATGGCGGACATCTCTGCCGCACTGGTCAAGGAACTGCGCGAGCGCACCGGTGCCGGCTTCATGGACTGCAAGCGCGCGCTCGAGGAGACCGGTGGCGACCTCGACAAGGCGATCGCCCTCCTCCGCCAGCGTGGCGTGGCCGCGGCCGAGAAGAAGTCGGGCCGCGAGGCGCGCGACGGCCTGATCGGCAGCTACATCCACACGGGCGGCCGGGTCGGCGTACTCATCGAAGTCAATTGCGAAACCGATTTCGTCGCGCGGACCGACGAGTTCCAGAAGCTCGTGCGCGACCTCGCGATGCAGGTCGCCGGCCTGTCCCCGCTGTACGTGGACGCGGACGACATCCCGGAGGCCGATCTCGAGGCGAAGAAGGCCGAGCTGCTCGCCGACGAGTCGGTCGCCAGGAAGCCCGAGAACATCCGCCCGCAGATCGTGGAGGGCCAGCTCAGGAAGTGGTACTCGCAGGTCTGCCTCTACGACCAGCCGTTCCGCGACGAGGAGCGCACCGTGCGCGAGCTGATCACCGAGCGAATCTCCACGATCGGCGAGAACATCCGCGTGCGACGATTTACCCGCTACTCCCTCGGGGAGGACCAGTGAGCGACCCCGCGACGGCGACCGCGCCCGACGACCGCTCGAGCCTGCGCTATCGGCGCATCCTCCTGAAGCTGTCGGGTGAGGCGCTGCTCGGGGACCGGGCGTACGGCGTCGACCCGGCGTTCTGCGCGTTCATCGCCCGCCAGGTCGGCGAGGTCCACCGCCTCGGCGTCGAGGTCGGCATCGTGGTCGGCGGCGGCAACATCTTCCGCGGGCTGGCCGCGGCCGCGAAGGGCATGGACCGTGCGACCGGCGACTACATCGGCATGCTCGCAACGGTCATGAATGGGCTCGCCCTCCAGGACGCGCTCGAGCGCGCCGGGGTGCCGACCCGGGTCATGACCGCGATCGCGATGAACGAGGTAGCGGAGCCGTACATCCGACGCCGCGCGATCCGCCACCTCGAGAAGGGCCGGGTCACGCTGTTCGTGGCCGGCACCGGCAACCCGTACTTCACGACGGACACGGCCGCCGCGCTCCGCGCCGTCGAGATCAACGCCGAGGTCCTCATGAAGGCGACCCGCGTCGACGGGGTGTACGACAGCGACCCGCTGACGAACCCGAACGCCAGGCGCTACGCTCGGCTCGAGTACGCCGACCTGCTCCGCGACCAGCTCAAGGTCCTCGATGCCACGGCCGTCTCGCTGTGCATGGAGAACGACCTGCCGATCGTCGTCTTCGACCTGAATCAGCCCGACAACATCACCAGGGTGGCCACCGGCGAACCGGTCGGCACCATGATCTCCGGCGCCGAGGGCGCCACAGGAGGTGCGAGCGCATGAGCACCGAGGTCCTCACCGCGGCCGAGCACAAGATGGCCCGCGCCGTGGAGGCCATGGAGCGCGATTTCACCGGGATCCGCACCGGCCGCGCATCGACGTCCCTCGTCGAGCGCATCCATGTCGACTACTACGGCACCCAGACGCCGCTCAACCAGCTGGCCGGGATCAGCGTCCCGGAATCGCACCAGATCGTCATCCAGCCGTGGGACCGGGCGGTCCTCGGGGCGATCGAGAAGGCGATCATCAAGAGCGACATCGGGCTCATGCCGAACGTCGACGGCACGGTCGTCCGGCTCAACATCCCGCCACTGACCGAGGCACGTCGCAAGGACATCGTCCGAGTCGTCCACAAGCGGATGGAAGAAGCGCGTGTCGAGATCCGCACCCTCCGCCGCGCGGCGGCCGACGCCATCAAGCGCGAGGAGCGCGAAGGCGAGGTCGGGGCCGACGATGCGCACCGCCAGCAGGAACAGGTCCAGCGCCTGACCGACCGGTTCATCGCCGAGGTCGACCGGCTCGGTGGCGTCAAGGAAGAGGA
>DATHTR010000135.1:0-6205 GCA_035463095.1 Candidatus Angelobacter sp.
TGAACATGACGAGCCTGAAGTCGACGTTCCGCCGCATCGAATGAAGGACGTGGTTGCCGCCGATCGACAGCGCGTCGCCGTCGCCGGTGATCACCCAGACCATCAGGTCGGGGCGGGCCGCCTTGAGCCCCGTGGCCAGCGTCGGCGCACGACCGTGGATCGAGTGGAACCCGTACGTGTTCATGTAGTACGGGAGGCGGCCGGAGCAGCCGATCCCCGAGATGAACACGATGTTCTCGCGCGGGTACCCGAAGTCAGGCATGACCCGCTGGGTCTGGGCGAGGATCGAGTAGTCCCCGCAGCCGGGGCACCAGCGGACCTCCTGGTCGGACACGAAGTCCTTGCGGGTGAGCTTGATGATCTCGGTGTTCTCCGGCGACAGCGGCGTCGGATCGGCGATCTCCCGGGCGGCGCCGGTATTCGGTTCGTTCAGGTCGCGTGGGTCGGTCATCGGTTCAGCCTTCCCCCAGGAGTCGTTCGGCGGCCTCGACGATCTCGGCGATGCGGAACGGCTTGCCGCGGACCCGGTCGTAGCCAACGGCGTCGATGAGGAACTGGGCCCGCACGAGCATGAGGAGCTGGCCGAGGTTGACCTCTGGGATCAGCACCGTGCGGTAGCTCCGGAGGACCGTCTCGGTGTTCCTCGGGAATGGATTGAGGTGACGCAGATGCGCGTGCGCGACCGACCGCCCATCGGCATGGAGGCGCTCTACGGCGGACCGGATCGCCCCGTACGTCGAGCCCCAACCGAGGATCAGCAGGTCGCCGTTGGCCGGACCGTACGGCTCGAGCAACGGGATGTCGTCGGCGATCCCGGCGACCTTGGCCTGGCGCAGCATCTGCATCCGGTGATGGTTGTCCGGGTCGTAACTGACGTTGCCGATCACGTCGGCCTTCTCGAGCCCGCCGATCCGGTGCTCGAGCCCCGGCGTGCCGGGGATCGCCCATTGCCTGGCGAGCGTGTGTGGGTCGCGGGCGTACGGCCGGAACGTCGCGGGATCGGTCGCGTTGTCGACGCGGATGTCGGGCAGCTCATCGGTCGAGGGGATGCGCCACGGCTCGGCGCCGGTGGCCAGGAACGCGTCGGACAGGTACGCGACCGGGGTGACGTACTTGAGCGCGATCCGCCACGCCTCGATCGCCATGTCGAAACAGTCGGCGGGCGTGGCCGGCGCGACGATCGGCATCGGCGAGTCGGAGTTGCGGCCGAACATGACCTGGAGCAGGTCGGCCTGCTCGTTCTTCGTCGGCATCCCGGTCGACGGCCCCGCCCGCTGGACGTCGACGATGACGAGCGGCAGCTCGACCATGACCGCGAGGCCCATTGCCTCGCTCTTGAGGGCGATGCCCGGCCCGGACGAGGCGGTCAGCCCGAGCGCGCCGCCGTACGACGCGCCGATGGCGGCACCGATCGCCGCGATCTCGTCCTCGGCCTGGAACGTCTTGACCCCGTACGACTTGTAGCCCGACAGCTGGTGGAGGATGTCCGAGGCGGGCGTGATCGGGTAGCTGCCGTAGAACAGCGGGCGGTCGGCGAGCTGTGACGCGGCAAGCATCCCGAGCGCGGTTGCCTCGTTGCCGGTGATGTTGCGGTAGGTGCCGGGCGCGAGCTTCGCCGGCTTCACCCGGTAGTGGGTGTGGAACAGCTCGGTCGTCTCGCCGAACGCGTAGCCGGCCTTGAGCGCCCGCTTGTTGGCTTCCGCGATGACCGGCCGGGCCGAGAACTTCTGGTCGATCCAGGCGAGCGTCGGCTCCATGCTGCGCTCGTACAGCCAGAACATGATCCCGAGCGCGAAGAAGTTCTTCGTGAGGTCCTTCTGCTTGCTCGTCATGTCGAGACCGTCGAGCGAGCGCTCGTTGAGCGTGCTGATCGGGATCTCGAAGACCGTGTAGCCCTTGAGCGAGCCGTCGGTCAGCGGGTTGCTCGCGTAGGCCGCCTTGTTCAGGTTGTTCTGCGTGAAGGCGTCGCTGTTGACGATGAGGGCGCCACCCGGCGGCAGGTCGACGATGTTGGTCTTCAGCGCCGCGGGGTTCATCGCGACGAGGACGTCCGGCTGGTCGCCCGGCGTGTGGATGTCGGCCGACGAGAAGCTGATCTGGAAGCCGGACACGCCGGGCAGTGACCCGGCGGGAGCCCGGATCTCGGCCGGGAAGTCCGGCAGGGTGCTGATGTCGTTGCCGAACACGGCGGCCGTCCGGGTGAACTGGCTGCCGGTCAGCTGCATTCCATCGCCGGAGTCGCCGGCGAACCGGATCGTGACCCGTTCGAGCTCCTGGACGTCGGGCTCCGGGGCACGCGGGGTCCTGGTGGTGGTCACGCCCCTTCAGGCTCCTTCATCGCTTGGTGCGGTCGCGGTGGCAGGTTGAGCAGCTCCTCGGGGAACGACTCGGCGAGGTACCGGATGATGTCGTTCTGGCGAACCACGCCGATGAGTCGCCCGTCGTCGTCGACGAGCGGCACGTTGCGGTAGCGGCCGGTCTGCATCAGCTCGATCGCGTCGAGGACCGTCTGCTCCAGCCGGAGCGTCCGCGGTTCGCTCGTCATGAGCGCCTCCACGGGGAGGGCGTAGTCCACCCCGCCGGCGACCATGCGGCCGAAGACGTCCCGCTCGGTGAGGACGCCGCGCAGCCGTCCGTCGCCGCCGCACACGAAGACCGAGTCGCCGGTCCCGCTCCCCTGGATCAACTGCAGGCAGGCGGCAAGGGACGTGCCGGGCGGGACACTCAGCGGATCGCGCCGGCTCAGCACCGACAGTGGCTCCTCGGTCAGGGACGGCATCTGCCGGATCACCGCCGATTCGCTCAGCTGGGGCGTCTCGGTCAGCTCGGTCGTATCGGTCACGCTCGAAAGTGTAGACGCTCGGTTCGTCGAGGGCCGGGAGTCGGGCGGGCGGCTACGCGCGGGCGGCCCCGAGCACTGCCCGCGCGCCATCGGCCACGAACGCGGCGTCCGACCCGAGCCCGATGAACCGGAAACCGAGTTCGACGTGGCTGGCCAGCGAGCGTGCGTCGCGCAGCAGGATGCCGGCGGCCTTGCCGGCAGCATCGGTCGCGGCGACGACCGTCCGAAGTGCCTCGCCGAACGCCGGGTCATCGAACTGGCCCGGGATGCCCATGCTGTGCGACAGGTCGGTCGGGCCGACGAACAGGACGTCGACGCCGTCGATCGTCGCGATCTCGGCGGCCGCCGCGACTGCGGCCGGCGATTCGACCTGCACGACCCCCACGACGCGCTGGTTGAGCGCGCTGACCGAACCGTGGGCGACCTCCCCGAGCTCGGCGCCACGCGTGAGCAGGGCCAGCCCCCGGGCGCCGTCGGGCGGCCAGCGCAGGTACGACACGGCTTCGCGCGCCTCGTCGGCGGTATCGATCCGCGGGACCATGATCCCGTCCGCGCCGAAGTCGAGGGCGCGCCCGATCCGCAGCCGCTCGCCGGAGGCGGGCCGGACGATCGCGCTCGCGCCGGTCCCCCCGATCGCATACAGGTGCTCGAGCAGGTCTGCCTCGGTCGCCGCGCCGTGTTCGAGGTCGACGATCAGCCAGTCGAACCCGGCCCGGGCACACAGCTCCGCGGCGAGCGGCGAGCCGAGGTTGAGGAACGCCCCGAAGAGCGTCTCGCCGGCATGCAGCCGGGCACGAAGGTTGGGCCTCGAGGGCGACACGGGTTTCCACCTCTGCGACGGGAGTCGGGCAACCAAATGATGCCGCGCGATCCGCACTCGCGGGCGCTGCTCCGTCAGCCACGGGGCACGGTCGGCCGTATCGGCGCACGATTCGGCAATGCCGAGGTTTCTGGCGAGGGCCGAGTTCCGGCGCCGGACGCGCGGTGCACCGTGGGTGCTCGCGGGCGTCTCCATCGCGGGGCGCTTCCTGCCCGCCCGCGACGGGGTCGAGCAGGTTCGTGGGCGGCTGCCCGAGCCCGGCCTCGTCGCCTGGCTCGACCTGCCGGAGCCGGTTCTCGCGGGGGACGTCGACGGCGCGCTCGTCGCGGCACTGCAGGTGGCTCGCGCTCGCTGGCCGCGGACCGACCTGGATGCGGTGCCGTTCCCGGGCGGCATCGCCGACTGACGAGGTGACCCGGGCCGCCACGAGGCCAGGTGCCGCGGTCGAGTTCCGAAGTCCGGGAAGGTCTCCGGTCCTCGCTCGGCGGGCCGGGAGACCGCTCAATCACCCGTTTGCGCTTGCTCGCGCGTCTAGAGTGCAGACCGGCGGGACGACCGCCGGCGCGTGGAGGAAGACGCGTTGACCGTCGAGGCGCTGCGCCGCAGTGAGCCAGAGGTGCTGGCCGACCTGCTTGAACAGCACGGCGCGGAGATCCAGGGGGTCGCGTACCTGATCCTCCACGACCGCCAGGCGGCCGAGGACGTCCTGATGGACACACTGATCGCGGCCCTCGATCGCGGCGCTACGCTGCGCGATGGCGGCGCCCTTCGAGTTTGGCTGCTCCGCATCGCGACGAACCTGGCCCTGAGCAAGCGTCGGCGTGAGCGGCGCGTCGTCTGGCTGGACGTCCTTCCCGAAGCGCCGGCCCCACAGACCGATACGACCGACCGGCTGGTGCTGCTCGCGGGGCTTGCCGCCTTGCCGCCGCGTTCCCGCGCAGCGGTCGTGCTTCACTACTACGCCGACCTGCCGGTGGCCGAGGTGGCGGCCGCAATGGGTACGAGCCAGAACACCGTCAAGACCCAGTTGCGGACGGCCCTGGGCAGGCTGCGTGCCAGCGTGGGCACCGCCAACCCCGAGGGCGCAGCGAGGGAGGCGGCGCGTGGCTGAGCATCTCGACCTGGACTTCGAGTCGGTCCTGCGCAGCACCCTGAAGGCCGAGGCAGCAAGCCTGCCGGTCGGGATCGAGCCGGAAGGCGTCCTGCGTCGACGGGAAGCGCGTCGCCGGCGAAGGGCCGGCCGACGGCTGACCTTGCTGCTCGTGGCAGCGGTGGCCGCTCTCCCGCTGGGCCTGCTCGCTGCGGCGGTCCTGCGGCCGGATCCATCGGAGGGATACAGCGCCGTACTGGTACGCACCGCCGATGACGGTGATATCCAGGTCCTGCTCGCTCGGGATGGCGCGAGCCAGCGGGTCGTCGATGTCCCCGTGTCCCGCTTCGGCGCCGTGGAGTATCCGCAGGTCGTCGAGGCGAACGCCTCCGGATGGATCGCGTTCTGGGCAACTGACGTGCCCGAGGCGGCAGCGCCCAACGAGTACGTGGTCCTGTTCGACGTCCGCGATGCCCGTCCGCCCATCGTCCGCGCCGGAACCCACCTCGGCACATGGACGACCGATGGGCGCTACTGGTCGGTGACGAACCACGCATACGAACTGATCGACCCTGCATCGGGAGATGTCACGAGCCGGCCGCGCGGCGTCACCGGCGAGCTCGACGCCTGGCCGCTCGGCGGACCGTTGCGCGTTGCATCGGATGGCTCCGGCCTGCTCGTCGGTGACCTGAGCAACGTGGTGTACGACGAGGCTGGCCGCGCCTACCCACAGCAGTGGGCCGTACTCAGTCCCGCTGGGATTCTGTCCGAGGGGCTTCCTGAGCTCGCAGGGGGCACAGGCTCAAGGGTCCTCTCCGCGCGCTGGGGTCTCCTCCAATGGTGCGAACACCGAGCGACCTTCGCCTGTCCCGGCCGACGATCCGGCACGATCGTGTCGGGTCCCGGTGATGATGGCTCATACCGCGAGTGGGGTGGGCCTCCGCCTGCGCACGATCATGTCATCGGTGCGAGCTGGGCGGTCGACGGCGGGCTGTGGCTGCTCGTCGACAGGCGCTCGGGGGTTCGGACGATCGTGCTCATCCATCGCGACGCGAACCACATCGACCGCGAAGTGGCTGCGTTCGTTGTTGGCATGGACGAGGACCTCGCCATTGGCGACCTGGCACCAGACGACTCTTTGATCGCGCTGCAGCTGTCCGGGGACTGGCCGAGGGTGAAGACAGTCATCGTGGACACGAGCACAGGACAGAGTCACCTGTTCGACGGAGCGCTCGGCGGGTTCGTCCCAACGGCGTTGGCGCGCGAGTGGGTGGCGGATGAGGCGGAGACCGAGGCCGGTCAGGTCCTGGCCAAGGCTTCGGCCGACGGCGGATCGGAGCCGGCGTATGCGCCGCGGCCGAGCCTCGGTGAACAGCTCCAAGGGCTCAGCGCTGAGCGCATCCTGCTCGTCCACGAGATTGAGGCGACCGCAGCCGATCCCGGACCGGCCATC
>DATHTR010000136.1:0-11369 GCA_035463095.1 Candidatus Angelobacter sp.
GGCGTGGATGACCGCCGCCAGCAGGCCCATGAGCACGACCACCGGGATCGACACCGCGATCACGGGCGCCTGCTCGACCGGCGTCACTCGGGCGATCCCCCAGAGCACGAGCTCGGCGACCGCGACGACCGCCAGCGCGATCCACGTCCGGCGCGCGATGCGCCGGATCCACAGCCGCCGCCGATGCGGGACGAGTCCGGAGCGGATCGACAGGAGCGACCGGTCGATGGGCGCCTCGAGCACCCGGGCTGGATCGTCCGGGACGACCGGCTTCAGATCGCCCGGGCCGCGGGCCGGTAGTCGGAAGGGGAGGCGGACGGCCATCAGGTTCTCCTCGGTGCGCCACGGCGGAAGCCGAGGCGCCAGCGACGGGTCGGTGAGACGAGCTGTACGGACAGGACGATGAGGACGACCGACAGGACGAGCCAGGCGGCAACGCTGCGCGGCCAGAAGGCGTCGCGGGTGACACCGAACGGCTGCGCCGCGATCACGTCGGGCGCGACCGACTCCGCCCGCGGGCGGACGTCGTTGAGCGGGACGCCGTCCCACCCGCCGTCGGCCTGGACCGCGGGTTCCCGCTGCGAGAAGACGACGACCCCCGAGTTGCCGTTGAGCAGCGTCGACACGTACGAGCACCACGTTCCGAACGTCGTCTGCGTGCCGCACACCACGTCGGCCTGGGCGATGAACGGGTTGAAGTACGCGACGGCCTCCGGCGGGCGGCCCTTGATCGGCCCGAGCCCGGACGACGTCTGGCCGAAGCGCGGCTCGGTCATCGCGCCCCAGAAGAGGAGGATGAAGATCGAGCCGAGCGTCATCGCCATGACCCCGAACGTCGTGATGACGGTCGCGGCCTGGGTGCGCTTCACGAGCGACGAGCAGAACAGCCCGAATGCCCCCAGCCCGAACGCGGTCGCGAGCAGCACGATGTAGCCCCGGATCACGTCGTCGGGAGCGACGCCGCCGAAGACGAAGACCACCGCGGTCAGCGGCACCGATGCGCCGATGAGGATGAACACGTAGGTGAGGGCGCTGAGCAGCTTGCCGATCACGATGGCCAGCGACGAGATCGGCGTCGTGACCAGCAGGTCGAGGGTCTGCTTCTCGCGTTCGAGGCTGATGGCACCTGCGGTGAACGCCGGCGCGAGGAGGACCACGAGCAGCGTGACGACCATCATCAGCCCGGCGAACAACTCCTGGCCGATCGCCGCGGAGGCGTACGCCGCCGTGCCGCTGAAGCCGGTGTTATAGCGCTGCTCGAGGATCAGCTCGTACATCCACGCGAAGCCGGCGAGCAGCAGGAGGTACAGGGTCAGGACGACGAAGGCACGCCGGCCGCGCATCCGGCCGCGCAGCTCCTTCACGCCGACGGCGGACAGTCCCGCGCCGAGGCGGCGAAGCGAGCGGAGCGGGTGCGGCCGGGCGATGGCCGGCAGGTGAGCGTCACCCACCGGCGCTGTCCCGGTCGGCCGCGTCGTCTCCTCGATCGCCGGCGGCTCGATGGCCGGCTGCGGTCCAGGCGTCATGACGGCCCCTGTCTCGTCGTTCATGCCGCGACCACCGGCTCACGGTCGGGTGAGGTGACCTGGAGGAAGAGCTCCTCGAGGTCGCTGGCCGCTCGCGAGAACGTGACGACCGGCACGCCGGCGCGGATCGCGCCCGCGAGCAGGCGTGCCGAGGCGGCATCGTCACCGCGGAAGCCGAGCTCGATCGTGCGGTCCTCGAGGATCGTTGCGCTGGCGACCTCGGGATCGGCCGCGAAGTGGTCGCGGGCTGCCTCGAGCGCCTCCCCCTCGGCGAGGACGTGGACGCGCAGCACCGCCCCGAACCGCAACCGCCGTTCGATCTCGCTGACCCTGCCCTGGGCGAGCACGTGGCCGTGATCGACGATCGCGACGCTCGTGCACAGCTCCTCGAGCTCGGGCAGGATGTGGCTGCTGATGATGATCGTCTTGCCGAGCAGGCGCAGCTCCCGGAGCAGCTCGCGGAGCTCGACCCGGGCGCGCGGATCCAGGCCCGAGGCCGGCTCGTCGAGGAGCAGCACCTGCGGGTCGTGGACGAGGGCGTGAGCGAGGCAGAGGCGCTGCTGCATGCCCCGCGACAGGCTCTGGACGTAGGTCTCGCGCTTGTCGGCGAGATCCACGAGGTCCAGCAGGTCGCCGATCATGCGGCGCCGCGAGGCGGCCGGGATGCCATAGCACCGCCCGAAGAAGTCCAGGTACTCCCAGACCTTCATGTCGTCGTAGACCCCGAATGAATCCGGCATGAATCCGAGGACGCGCCGCACCTCGTCGGGGTTCCGGACGACCGACCAGCCGGCGATCTCGGCGTGCCCCGCGTTCGGCTGGAGGAGGGTCGCGAGGATGCGCAGGGTCGTCGTCTTGCCGGCGCCGTTCGGCCCCACCAGCCCGAAGATCTCGCCGGGCGCGACGGCCAGGTCCACGCCGGCGACCGCGAGCGTGCGGTCGTAGCGCTTGACGAGGCCCTCGGCGCGGACGATGGGCGAGGCAGGCATGGTCACTGGACGTTCCCGTTGAGCTCGACGGCCATCGTGAAGCTGACCGAGTCGGCGTTGTCGTTGACGAAGCGGACGAGGACGGTCCCGCTCGTGGGCTCCACGTAGCTGGCCGGGCTCGCGACGGCATATCGGTGGCCCTGCTGCAGGTGCGGCAGGCGCCTCCACTCGCCCGACCCGGTGATGTCGAACAGCTCCACCTCAGGCATGCCGTCGAACTTGTCGATGTCATCGTCGCACGGCTCGAGCGCCGGATCGCAGGCCGCCGGGATCTCGTCGAGCGGCTCGATGTCCTCGGGCGCGGGACCGGCGACCCCCGGGTCACCACCGAACCCGGCCGACAGGACGAGCCGGGTCGGGCTGAACGTGCCCTCGAAGGGGATCGGGCTGTAGGCAAGGGTCGCGCTGCCCTTGCCGAAGTTGATCGACCACGGGTCCTTGCTGAAGAACGCCGCGTCGGTCGCAACGACGCTCGAGCGGAGCAGGTCCTGGGTGAAGGCCGTCTGGCCACGCACGGCCATGCTCGTCGAGAGGTAATAGAGGACGTTGCCGACGCGCCGCGGGGTCTGGCCCGAGATCTCCACGTCGAGCACGTCGCTCGTGCCCCAGGCGAGGATGACCGGCCCATCGCTCGGCAGCCGGCCGGAGTTCCCGAACATCGGATCGTAGGTCAGCTGGTTGATCATCTGGTAGCGGACGTACTGGCGCTGGACCGCCTCGGACTGGCGGGTCTGTTCGGGGAAGAAGACCGACCCGACGATCTTGTCGGCGATCGCCTGGCCGAGGAACCCGGCCTGCAGCCTGACGTCGACCGCCGCCTCGGCGCCCGGCTCCAGGTCGGCCAGGACCTGGACCGTGGAGCCGAGCACGACGGCGGGCTTCTCCAAGCGCTGATCCGAGGCGTTCCGGATCGTGCCGCGCAGCCGGCCGTCGACGAGCTGGAGGTTCGATTCGATGAGGGGCACTGTCGTCGCGGTCTCGGCCCGGATGGCGCGCAGCGAACCGAACCCGACCGAAAGATCGCGGATCCGGGCGGGCTCGCCCTGCAGGACGTCGAGGGTCGCCCCACCCGGGTCCCCGCCGAAGAAGTCGCCGCTGATCGGGGCCGACAGGAGCGCGCCGCCGGGCACGGCAAGCTGGTACGTCTCGCGCGACGGCGAGAACACGCCCAGGTAGACCTGGGCCGTGCCGTCGGTGGCGCCCGGGGCGCCGCGCACGATTGCGACCTCATTGACGATGAGGTTGCTGCCGCGCAGGGCGGCCCCGAAGGCGTACGCGCCCACGGCGAACACGACGATGAGGACAGGCATCGTCACCCACGCCCACTCGCGCCGGTCGAGCCGGCGCAGGACGAGGTAGTTGACCGGTCCGATGAGCAGGATGTAGGCGCCGAGCAGCGCCAGCAGCCCGCCGATCGGCGGGAGCGCCAGGGCAGGCAGCTGCGACAGCGCCCCGATCAGCTGGCTGTCGTCGGTCAGGACGACTCCGGTAGTGGAGCGTGGCGGAAGCAGTCGGCGCCACAGGCTGTCCGCGGCCGTCGTCTCGGCGATCCACTCGGTGGACGGGTCGAACCCGATCAGCGTGACGAGGCCGCTGCCGTACGACCGCTCGGCCGCGATGACCTGGTCGCCGACGGTCGCGAGCGCCCGGCCCGCGCCGAGCTCCCCCGACCAAGCCGGAATGTCGGTCGCCGTGTCGGGCAGCTCACCGACGAGCCCCGTGAGCGACTCCGGTGCAGCGTCGGTCGTGACGACCGGCCGGAAGGGGAGGATGACGTCGGGGAAGGCCGACAGCGTGGCCGGCCCGGCGGTCCCGCCGGCGATGATCAGGCGCCCACCGCCGGCCAGCCAGCCGCGGAGGGCCTCGATCTGCTCGGGCTCGAGCTGGTTCGAGTCGACGTCCTGCCAGATGAGCCGGTCGATCGACCCCCACGCCTCGACCCTCGAGGGCAGGTCGGCCGGCGCGATGGCGAGCGTTACGGCGCTCAGGCCCTGCTGCTGGTTCGGGAGCAGGTTGAGGCCGCCGATGATGCCCTGCGGTCGCTCGGCGACCACCGCGACGACCAGCTGCGACGGGTCGCGCACGGTGTACTCGGCACGGGCGGAGGCGATTTCGTCCGTCCCGTCGACGAGCTCGACCTCGATGTTCTGACCGAAGCCGGGCGGCTGGGCGTACAGCAGGTAGATCTTGTCGGAGCCGGTCGGCAGGTCGACCGGCGTCCCGAACCGGGTGCGGGCCTGGGATCCACCCTGCAGGCGCAGCTCGCCGGCGACCGATGGGCCGTCGTTGCGCAGGTGGACCTCGATCGCCATCCACGAGCCGGACCGGGCGTGCCCGCCGAGCAGGACCCGTGCCTCCATCGTCGGGCCGGTGCCGTCGGCGGCGGCAACCGGCAGCGCCATCGGACCGAGGCCCAGCACGAGCAGGGCAGCCGCCAGGAGCGGCCGCACGACGGTCATCTGGAGAACGGGGCGACGGCGCACGCTGACTCCGCTGACGGTGGTCGATGGGTGTGGTCGCAGCATGGACGTCTCGGGCCCCCCGAAAGTTGCGCGCTCGAGGCCGTCTCCGGCGCCGGGGCGGCGGCTATCGTACGATGCGGACGTTCCGTCAGCTCCGCCGACGCGGTGTCGCAGCAGAGGATTCCGTGCCCCAGATCCGTCCGTTTCGCGCCCTCCGCTTCGACGTGTCCGTCGTCGGCGATCTGGCGCAGGTGGTCGCTCCGCCGTACGACGTGATCGGGCCGGACCGGCAGGCAGCCCTGCTGGCACGCCATCCGGCGAACGTCGTGCGCCTGGACCTGCCTGCGATCGAGGCCGGCGACGAGCCCGACGACCGCTATCGGCGAGCTGCCCGGACCCTTGCCGCGTGGCGCTCCGACGGGACGCTCCACAAGGACCCGCATCCGTCGATCTACGTGTACGAGCAGGTCTACTGCGTCCCCGGCACCTCGGTCGAGCGGACGCAGCGCGGGTTCTTCGGCCGTCTGCGGCTCGAGGAACTCGGCCCGGTCGGCGGCGTGCTGCCGCACGAGCGAACGCTCGCGGCGCCCAAGGAGGACCGCTACAAGCTGCTCCGCGCGACCGGTGTCAACACGAGCCCGGTCGTCGTCCTCCACGAGGATCGCAGCGGACGCACGAGTCGGGCACTTGCCGGCCTGACCGGCGGTCCGGCCAGTATCGACGTCACCGACGACGACGGCACGCGCCACCGGCTGTGGGCCGTGCCGGCCGATGGCGTCGAGCCGAACCCGGCGCTGGACGCGCTGCTCGCGGCAGCCGCCGGCGGTCCGCTCACGATCGCCGACGGCCACCACCGCTACGAGACCGCGCTGCGCTATCGCGACGAACGCCGGATGACCCGCTCGTGCGAGGACGACCCGGCCTTCGACTACCTGCTCGCCCTGTTCATCGAGGCGGGCGAGCCGTTGACGGTGCTGCCGACCCATCGCGTCATCGGCGGGCTCGAGGACGAAGGTGCCGGACTGATCGAGGCCGCCGGAGAGCTGTTCGACGTGCGCCGCGGGGTCTCCTCGGAGGAGCTGCTCGCCGCGTACGCCGGGATCGGCGCTGCGTCCGGCGGAACCGGCCAGTTCGGGTTGTGGACGCGCGCCGGCGGGGCGTGGCTCGAGGCCCGGCGGGCTGCATTCGGGTCGTTGCTGCCGCCGGGCATGGCGCTGCGCCGGCTTGACGTCTCGCTGCTCGGAGCCGCCCTCGAGCGGCTCGCCGGGATCGATGCCGCGGCCGTGGCCGCCGGGCGCGTGACCTACACGAAGGATCCGGCCGAAGCGATCGCCTGGGTCGACGAGCGCCGCGACGGCGCCGACGCCGCGTTCCTCCTAGATCCGACCCCGGTCGGCGACATCATCGCCGTCGCGCGCGAGGGCGGCGTCATGCCCCAGAAATCGACCTACTTCTATCCCAAGGCCCTGACCGGCCTGGTCATCAACCCGCACGAATGGTGAGCGGATGTCCGACATGACGCCGGGGCCGTTCCTCGGCCGGGCACCAGTCGCGCCGACGAACGGCCGGCCGGTCCGCAAGGACGAGATCGAGCTGCACGAGCGCGGCCTCTACATCGAGTCGTGGCTGCCGGAGCGGCGCTCGCGACGCAAGCCGCTGCTGCTCGTCCACGGCGAGCTCGGCGGCTCGTGGGTCTGGGAGCGCTTCCTCGGCTACTTCGCCGGGCGCGGATGGGAGGGCCATGCCCTCAACCTGCGCAACCACCACTGGTCGCAGACCGGCGACCCGGCAGAGCTCTCGTTCGATACGTACACCGAGGACGTCGTGGCGGCGCTCGACCGGCTCGGTCCGACGACCGTCGCGGTCGGTCACGGGATGGGCGGGCTGCTCGTCCTGAAGGCCGCCGAGCGGATGGCCGTGTCCGCGCTCGTCCTCATCAGCCCGGAGCTGCCGCGTGAGCTGCGCGTGCCGGCGCGTCCGCACGAGCTGCGCGAGATCCCGGAGGTCTACGGGCGCTCGCTCGTCGGCTGGGAGACGCTGCCCGAGCGGCTCCAGCGCATGGATCGCGACCTGACGATCGAGGACGTGCTGCGAGTCCAGCACCTGATGGGCCAGAAGCCGCACGAGGCCGGGGCGGCCCGTCGCCAGATGCTGGCCGGGGTGTCGGTCGACCGCCACCCGTTCGAAGCCGTGCCGGGCCTGGTCATCGGGGGCGGGCTGGACCGGACCGTGACGCTCGACGATGCCGAGCGCCTCGCCGACTGGATGGGCGCTCAGTTCGAGCCGTTCGGGGCCCACTCCCACTACGGGCTCGTGCTCGGCGAGCACAGCTACCAGCAGGTGGCCGAGACGGTTCGCGGGTTCCTCGAGATGCATCGCCTCTGATGCACGCGGCGGGGGTCGATGCGGCCCGCGCATCGATTCCCATGCCAACGTGGGTGGCCGGCGAGCCGAACTGTCGACGAAGTCACCACGCTCCGCACGCTGACGCCAGGTCTGATGCGGCTTCCACATCAACGGCGCCCCAGGTACGTCGTCGCGGCCCGCGGCCCGGCCGAAGGCCCACGCGTGCGAGGCGCCGGTCGCGCCGCATCCCCGCTACCTCGTCGTCTGGTTCGTTCGGCGTGGCCCAATCGGCGAGCGGGCACGCCGTTCGCTGGTAGCGAACGAATTCCCCACGAGGCACCCGCGCCTGTCGGAATGTTCGCCGAGGCCGGACGCCCGAGCGTGCGACGGACTCGCGATCCGCGTATGGAGTTCGAGACGGGCCCTTTCGTTCGCCCGGGCCGAACGGTCCGATCAGACGGACGGCCGTGATAGCCCGGCTCGTCGTCCCTCAGCCCGCGCGCGGTTGATGCTCTTCGCTGGCCGCTGGTATCATGCCGACCGACCCGGAGGTCCTCGACCACGGGACGCGCGTGCCGCATTCGTCTAGAGGCCTAGGACACCGCCCTCTCAAGGCGGAGATCACCGGTTCGAATCCGGTATGCGGTACCAACTCACCACCATATCTGGTGGTCGGTGCCGATTTCCACTACAAATGCTGTGTTTCGCGTGGTACCGCATGTCTCTGAACCCTTATCCTCCCGCCGCCCAGCCGATTTGGCTGCTCGCCGCCGCAGACTGAGGGAGCCTCGTTGAGGCTCCCTCAGTCGACCGGGGTCGAGGTCAAGTCGTCGGCGCGATGGCTACGGACAACCCATGACGTCGATGTCGGAGTGATCCACGTGAATGGTGCCGTCGCCGTCGACGACGAACGTGCTCCGCTCGTGGATCCGGACGGGACCCTCGAACGTATTGGCCACCCAGGACAAGGTGAAGGTCCCGCCCGGTGTCGCCTGGACGCTGGTGGCGCTCACGATCGTCGCCTCCCAGACGCCCTTCGAGGTGTCCAGGAACGTCACCGTGTACGTGCCACGGGAGGCGACCTGATAGTGGAACACGTCGTCGCCCATGTCGACGAAAGTGAACGAGCCTTCGGTCCAGAACCTGAAGTCCGCCAGGTCGCCACAGATGTTGATGACGCCCAGATCTGCACCGGGGTACGCAAACTGCTGGTGAACCACGTCCGGCCGTCCGGCCAGCGCCGGTGCCGGGACCGACGCAAAGACGATCGCCAGGACGATCGAACTGAAGCGGAGGGCGCGCCGAATCGAGCGCATTGTGTTTCTCCTTTCGATGCTCAGGGGAGAGCGAGCCGCTGCCAGCTCGCAAAATCGGCCCGACCGAGCCCCGGCACGTCCGGGATCGCAAAACTCGTCATCGGCGCGCTGCCGAACGGATCGAGGATCGCGACGATCGGTTGGCTGCCACCATCTCGCCAATCCACGGCTAGCACGTGACGGGCATCGGGTGACCATTGGGGGTAACGCCAGGCGCCTGGCTCGCTGATCGGGCGGGGGTGGGATCCGTCTGCTCGGGCGACCGTCACCCGGTGCCCGCCGGCCCAACTCAGGTAAGCGATCCATTGGCCGTCGGGTGACCAGGTCGCGCCGTACTCTTCGTCAGGAGTGGCGACGAGTTGGTGCGGTGGTTGGCCGTCGAGCCCAACGGACCACACGTCTGGGCTGTCACCACCGGCGCGGGCGGAATACAGCAGCTTCGATCCGTCCGGCGACCACTCGGCGAACTCGAACTGCTCGATGGGGCCAGCTGCGATCTGCCGGCCGCCGGTGCTGTCGGTCTGGATCACGAAGATCCCGATATTCGATTTCACGAAGGCGATCGTTCGGCCGTCCGGTGAGAGGGTCGGTCCCCAGCTGTCTTGTTCGTCGCTGGTGACCTGGCGCCGCATCGAGCCATCGGTCGCGGCGATGAAGACCTGGTCCACGCCGCCGACGCTCCTGGAGTACACGAGGAATCGGCCGTCGCCGGACCAGCTCATCGGACTTGGGCTGTGGACGTCGGGGTCGAGGACCATCGAGTGGCTACCGTCGGCGTCCGCCACGACGATGTCGCCCCAGTCCTCCCAATCCGGTCGCGAGTTGTCGACGGGCAGGCGCTTGAACGCGATCCGGGTGCCGTCTCGCGAGAACACTGGAAAGCCATCGATCCGTGGATCGGTGGTCAGTCGAACTCGGTTGGAGCCGTCCGGGTTGGCCGTCCAAAGGTCCCCACCGGCGATGAAGGCCACCAAACCCGGCGCGGCGAGTCCGAAGGGCGGGGGCAGCCGTCGCTGGGAGCCAACGATCCCAACGGCCACGGCAGCGGCAAGCAGCAGACCGATGAGGAGCAGGATCGGTACCAAGCGCGGAACCGATGCCATCCGCGTCGCGAGCCGCATGGGAAGCCACCGCTCAGGGACCAGCCAGCCCGGCAGCTGGCGGGTTCGGTGCGTGCGCGACAGCGCTGCGTCAAGCACCGGGTCCGCCGCCGGGCCGTGCGACCGCTCGTCGAGCCAGGCCGACACGAGCTGGTCGAAAGTCTCGTTGGTGATGCGTTCGCGCGTCATGCCGTCCGCCCTTCGCCAATCGACTTGGTTCGGGCGTCCGCCTCGAGGGCGGCGCGCATCTGCTGCATCCCGCGATGGAGCCGCGATCGGACGGTGCCGGGCGGCCAGCCGAGAACGTCGGCGGCCTCCTCCGGTCGGAGGCCCGCGTAGTAGTACAGGACGATGACCGCCCGATGATTCACGTCCAGCCGGCGGAAGCCGCGATCGAGCTGATCGCGATCGAAGAGTCGCCCGAGCTCGTCGGGTTCGGGCGCGTCGAACGTCGGGACACGGACCTCGCGGCTGGCTCGGAAGCGCATCTTCCGGGCCACACGGTGGCACTCGTTGATCAGGAGGCGATGCAGCCACGCCTCGAAGCGCTCCGGGTCGCGGAGTCCTCGGAGGTGCCTCCAGGCTGCGACGAGCGTCTCCTGGGTCGCGTCCTCGGCCGCCGGCTCGTCGTGGAGGATCAGCCGAGCGATGACCAGAAGGCGACCGACCGAGACGCGCGCCAGCTCACTGAACGCGTCGTGATCGCCACTCATCGCCCGCTCCACGAGATCCCGTTCCATCGGGCCTCCGGGGGTACGCGACCGACCTGGTCGTGCTACAGACTATGAGTGGCACCGAGGGCCGACTATCTCCCGAATCGCAGGAAGTCGGCTGCCCTGCGACCTTCGATGTGGTTGGATTGCCCCCCGGAGCATTGACATCGAGGGTTGTCAAGCGGGTGGCCTTGCAATGTTATGAGCGATCCGCCGAGGCGGAGGACGGAGCCCCACCTGCTCGCGACGCATTCCGGGAGCCCTATCGCGGCGACTAGCAATCGGACAAGCGACTCGCTCGATGGACTTGATTTGGACCGTTCAGGCCGACGAGTCATCGGGCTCAGCCCGGATCACCGAACCCTTATCTGAACCCTTGTCTATCCGGTCTCTTGTGTCTCAGACGTCTCTGCTTGGTACTGGGTGAACGCCGCTGAGACGCATGAGACGGTTCACCGGGAGTCCGGTATGCGGTACCAATCTCGCTATCTTCGGCCCGATCTGCGTTCGGATCGGGCTTCATCTTTGCCTCCGTCGAGGGCCTGAGCACCCTTGTCCCGAGCTGACGGCGTCCGGTGCGAGCCGCCGACCCCGATGACGACCACCTCGTCGCCCTCGCTGCCGACTATCGGGCGATGCTTGTGTCGGGCGATCACCACCTGCTCGCACTGGCGGAGGACATTCCGGTATTCACGCCGGCGGGCTTCCTGGCGACGATCGCGGATCGATGACCCAGGCGACCCGCCCGTCGCAGACGTCGCTGGCCCGGATCGCGAACAACTGATGGCGCCGACCGAGATCATGCTCGGCAACGGTAGGCTGCGGCTTACCGGCCTTCGGGACGCGGTCGAGGGGGATCAGTGGCAAGGTGCGCAACGGCGGCGTGCGGGTCGCAGGTCGTCGAGGCCGACCGTCCT
>DATHTR010000137.1:0-6617 GCA_035463095.1 Candidatus Angelobacter sp.
TCCGACCTGCAGGAGCTCGCCCGGACGCCGCTGGCGGTCGTGTGCGCCGGTCCCAAGGCGATCCTCGACGTGCCGCTCACGCTCGAGTACCTCGAGACGCGCGGCGTGCCGGTTGTCGCGGTCGGGCAGGCCGAGCTGCCCGGCTTCTACGCTCGCTCGAGCGGGGTCGCTGCTCCGTTCTCGGTGCCGGGCGTCGAGGCGGCCGGGCGGCTCGCCGCGGTCCACCTGGGACTGGGCCTCGGCAGCGCGATCCTCGTGTGCGTCCCGGTGCCCGCGGACGAGGCCCTCCCCGAGGACCTGGCACGGGGCGCCGTCGAGCAGGCGATCGCCGAGGCGGAGGGCAGCGCGATCCGTGGCCCGGCGCTCACGCCGTGGCTGCTGGCCCGGATCGCGACGCTCACCGACGGGGCGTCGTTGCGCGCGAACACCGCATTGATCGTCAACGACGCCGCTGTCGCCGGCCAGCTCGCGGTGCACCTGGCCACCGACGCCTGAGCGCGCCACGCTCCACGCTCCTTGCTGGTCGGTTGGGCGGTCGGTACACTCGCCGCAATCCCGGTCGGCGTGGCCCGCGCGACCCGCTCGCTGAAGGAGGCCCGATGCGCATCTACGAGGGAAGCCCTCGCCAGGACTTCGAGGAAGTCTTCCGGTCGATCGGCGCGTTCATCGACCAGCGCGGCATGAAGGACGTGCTCCTCGTCGAGGCGCCCGATGGCTTCATCGTCCAGGGCCTCGTCCTGTCCGGGTCCGGCGCGTGGTCCGAGGGGATCGGTCACCAGGTCAAGGAGACGCTGACCTTCCTAGACGACGACATCGCCCGGTTCATGGACGAGGCCGCCGCGCGGCGCGGCCGCCAGCCGCCGCCACCGCCGCACGTCGCGGGCCACTACGAGACCGCGTTCCGGGTGCTCGGCCGGTACATGGACGAGCAGCAGCCCAAGGACGTCTTCTTCTTCGAGCAGGAGGGCGCCTTCGTCGTCCGACTGCTGTTTGCAACGCAGGCGGGACACCATCACCAGCTCGCCGAGTTCACCCGCGAGGACATCGCGGAGATGGTGTCGCGTGGGCCTTCGCTCCGCCAGCCCGAGAAGGTCGATACGCAGGAGGTTCGTTCATGAAGGCGTTCAAGACGGTCGCGGTCGCGCTCGGCATCACGCTCGCCGCGGCCATCCTCATCCCGCTCACGATCCTGGCCGGCCTGTTCGTCTGGCTGAAGCTGACCGAAGAGGCCGACGAGGAGATCCTCGAGCTCGACCGCGAAGGCGCCTGATCGAGCCTGCCCCGCCCGTCCCGGGCCGTGAGCCCGGGACGCCGCCGCTCGCGATCCTCGTCGACTACGACGGGACGATCGCGCTCAACGACGTGTCCGACCAGATCATGGCCGAGCACGTCCCCGGCGACTGGGAGGAGGAGGCAGCCCGGTACGACGCGGGTGGCATGGGGTCGCGCCGGCTCATGGCCTGGGAGATCGGGCTGGTCGACAGCGACCCCGCCGACCTGTTCGCGACGGCAGCCAGCCAGCCCCACGATCCGGGCTTCGTGCCGTTCGTCGAGCGCGCCCGGGCCGCGGGCATCCCGGTCGAGATCGTGTCCGACGGCTTCGGGTTCTTCATCGGGCCGGCGCTCGAGTCGCTCGGCGTCGGCGACCTGCCGGTGATCACCGCGAGCACCACCTTCGAGGGGCGTCGCGCGCGGATCGACTTCCCGAACGGCCATCCCCGCTGTTTCGTGTGCGGGACGTGCAAGCGTGAGCGCGTCCGCGCGCACCAGGCCGCCGGCCGTGCCGTCGCCTTCATCGGGGACGGCGAGAGCGACCGCTATGCCGCCGGCTACGCGGACGTCGTGTGGGCCAAGCGCTCCCTCGTGAAGATCTGCGTGGAGGCCGGCTGGCCGTTCCAGCGCTGGACCGAGTTTGCCGAGATCGATGCCTGGCTGGCCCGCACGATCGAGGCCTGGCGGGCGGATCCCGGCTCGCTGCCGGGCCCGCGCGCACGTCCGTTCTTCTGCGGCCCGGAGGCCTGGGGCGAGGGCCTGGTCGACCCGCCGCCCGGCGCCTGGCCGCCGCCGCCCGAGGAGCCCAGCGAGGTGATCGGCTAGCCGTCCGTCCAGCGCTCCCAGTGGGCGAACTGCTCAAACGGGACCCAGCCGCGACGCAGGCTCGGGGAGCGCACGTCGGGCACCGGCCGACCGACCGGCATGACGCCGATGGGAACGAACTCCTCCGGGATGTCGAGGTACCGGCGGATCTCGCGCCAGCCGTCCGCGTCGGTGCCGACGAACCCGCAGCCGAGCCCTTCGTTGACCGCCGCCAGCATCACGTTCTGGATCGTCGCCCCCCCGTCTACCCACCAGTAGGGGATCGGCCAGTCGATCTCCGTGCCGTCGTCCTGGAGCTTGTCCGGCTCCTGATAGCGCCGGTGGTAGACGGCTTCGGACACGCACGGGATGAACTGGGCGGCGCACTCCGAGATCCAAGGTCCGAAGCTGGCCTCGTATGCCGCTTCCCCGCACAGCCGGGCGATCTCGCGCCGCCGCTCCGGATCCGTGACGACGATCAGCCGCTGCCCCTGGCTGAACCCGGCCGAGGGCGTGCGCTGCGCGAGCCTCGCGATCCGCTCGATCACGTCGCGTTCGATCCCGCCGTCCTCGAACCGCCGGACGGCCCGCCGTCTCATGACGACCTCGACGAACTCCACGGGCGCTTCGCTCCCTTCTCCCTGTGGGAACCGGTGTCGCCGACCATTGAACGCCATACCCGTTGAACGTTTCGCGGGAGCCCGACACTCTTTGGTTGGGACTCGCGCCATCCGGCGCGATCTCGAGGGAGTGAGCGGTGCGAGACGTCGTCGAGCGGGCGATGCGTGGGGACCGCGAGGCATTCGGCGCGCTGGTCGTGCACACCAGCGACCGGCTGTACGCGATCGCAACGCGGATCCTGCGGGATGCCGAGCTCGCGGAGGATGCGCTGCAGAGCGCCCTCCTGACCGCCTGGCGCCAGCTCCCGACATTGCGTGACCCGGAGCGCTTCGAGCCGTGGGTCAGGCGCCTCCTCGTCCACGCCTGTTACGCCGAGGCCAGGCGTCACCGGCAGTGGGCGGGGAACATTCGTGTCCTGCCGGTCGACGGGCCGGCCGGACCCGACGAGATGGTTTCGATCGTCGACCGCGATGCGCTCGACCGGGCCTTCCGGCGCCTGTCGCTCGAACACCGGGCGGTCTTCGTCCTGCATCACCACCTCGGGCTCCCACTGGTCGAGATCGCCAGCGCCGCTGGCATCCCGGCCGGGACGGCCCGCTCCCGGCTGCATTACGCGACACGAGTGCTGCGCGCCGCGATCGAGGCGGACGCAGCGCCGGTCCTATCCGAAGGACGGAAGGCATGAGCACGACTGGCGACTTCGACCGGACGGTTCGAGCCTGGCTCGACCTCATGCCCGATGAGGTCCCCGATCGCGCGATTGCGGCCGTTCTCGAGGCCGTCGAGACGACGCCCCAGCAACGGGGTCGATCGATCGGCGGTCGATGGAGGTCTCCAACGATGAACCGAATCGCACTGGTCGCGGCCGCCGCAGCCGTGGGTGCCGCCGTCCTCGGCGGGACGTTGCTGCTCGCGGGTGGCCAGCCTGGCCCCGCCGTTCAGGCGCCCAGCCCCACGGCCACGGCCTCCCCCGCGGCGGTGAACCGGCCAGTTCCCGAAGAGCTCCAGTTCGGTTGGCTGGGCGAGCTGCGGAACGTGGAGGGTCTCGAAACGGACCGTTCGATCCTGGGCTTCACCGAGTCAGAGTCGAGCTACGAGGGACTCGTCAGTACGGCGGGTGTTTCGACAGACGGCATCCTCGCTGTCACCGCGAACGTGTCCCTCGCCGGGTGCCGCTCTGGCGACGAGGGCACGTACCGCTTCACGCTCTCGCCGGGCGGCACGAAGCTCACGATCGTGCCCCTCGAGGATGCGTGCGCCGCCCGCAGCGCCGCGATGGCAGGTGATTGGCTGCGCTCGTCGTGCCTCAACCCTGACAACTTGTGTCTCGGGCCGCTCGAGGCGGGCGAGTACGCGTCGTTCTTCATCGATCCGCGCCTCGCCATCGGCGACGACTGGGCACCGCGGTTCGGGGCCTTGCGGTACACCGTTCCGGAGGGCTGGGCTGCCACGGCCGACTTCCCGCAGGATTACTTCCTCGAGCCGGCCGACTGGTACGCATCCAACCGGGGCGACATCAGCGCGACCACGCGCGGAGTGTACGTGCTCGGCGCCGTCGCACCCCGCGAGACCTCGGGCGGCTGCAGTCCTCCGATCGATGACACCATCCCGCGTTCGGCGGAGGCCATCGCCGCCTGGATCCCCGACCATCCCGGGATCATCGCCACGCAGCCGGAGGGCCTCTCGATCAACGGCGTCGCGGCCTGGGTCGTGGACGTCGAGTTGAATCCCGAGTGGACGGGCGTCTGCAGCGCCGCACCCACGCCGGTGGCCGTGCTCTTCGGCCAGGAACGGCAGTGGGGTCCGCATGCGGACGAGCGGCACCGCTACGTCCTCCTGGACGTGGCCGAGGATCGCCCGGTGCTGATCGACGTCTCCGAGCAGGCCGTCGACTTCGACGCAAAGCTTCCAGAGTTGATGCAGATCGTCGAATCGTTCCGATTCGAGTAGCCAGGACCGTCTGCCGGCCGCCCCGGGACGAGCTCGAAGGCCCGACCGGGGCGGCCGGTCCCTTCGGTTCGATTCGCATTAAGGGCCTGGATTCGATAGCATCAGAAAAACCCCCGGAGGATCAGACCCATGGCGAAGTATGTCTTTGTGACCGGAGGCGTGACCTCCTCCCTCGGCAAAGGCATCACCGCCGCCAGCATCGGTCGCATCCTCAAGGCGCGCGGCCTGACGGTCTCCATCCTCAAGCTCGACCCGTACATCAACGTCGACCCGGGGACGATGAGCCCGTACCAGCACGGCGAGGTGTTCGTCACCGACGACGGGGCCGAGACCGACCTCGACCTCGGGCACTACGAGCGGTTCATCGACGAGAACCTGACCCAGCTCTCCAACGTCACGACCGGCCGCATCTACCAGGCCGTCATCGCCAAGGAGCGCCGCGGCGACTACCTCGGCGGCACGGTCCAGGTCATTCCCCACATCACGAACGAGATCAAGGAACGGATCGTGCGCGTGTCGCGCGACGGCGACCCGGACGTCGTCATCGTCGAGGTCGGCGGGACCGTCGGCGACATCGAGAGCCTGCCGTTCCTCGAGGCGATCCGCCAGATGCGCAAGGACGTCGGCCGGGCCAACGTCCTGTACGTCCACGTTACGCTGCTCCCGGAGCTGGCCGCCACCGGCGAGCTCAAGACGAAGCCGACCCAGCACTCGGTGAAGGAGCTGCGCGGCATCGGCATCCAGCCCGACGTGATCGTCCTGCGTTCCGACCACCCGGTAAGCGACGAGATCCGCGACAAGATCGCGCTCTTCACCGACGTCGCCGCCGAGGCGGTCATCCCGGCCGAGACCGCCTCGACGATCTACGAGGTCCCGCTCCAGTTCGAGAGGTTCGGCCTCGGCCGGCTCGTCGTCCGCGACCTCGGCCTCGGCGACCCGGACGCGCTGCCCGACCTCGCCTCGTGGGAGGCGCTCGTCGAACGGATCAAGGCCCCGAAGCCGGTGCTCGAGATCGCCCTCGTCGGCAAGTACATCGAGCTCCCGGACGCCTACCTGTCGGTGACCGAGGCGCTCAAGCACGCGGCCTGGGCCCACGGCGTCGATGCGAGGGTCCGCTGGGTGGACTCGGAGGCGCTCTCGAAGGAGAACCTCCACGACCGGCTCGCCGGCGCGGCCGGGATCCTCGTGCCGGGCGGCTTCGGTCACCGCGGGATCGAGGGCAAGGTCCTCGCCGCCCACTACGCGCGCGACCACCGCGTTCCGTACCTCGGCCTGTGCCTCGGGCTCCAGTGCGCAGTGATCGAGTTCGCTCGCGAGGTCGTCGGCACGCAGGACGCCAACTCGACCGAGTTCGACATGTTCACCGAGCACCCGGTCATCGACTTCATGCCCGACCAGCGCGAGCTCGAGGACAAGGGCGGCACGATGCGCCTCGGCCTCTACCCGGCCCGGCTCACGCCCGGTTCGAAGGCCCACCAGGTCTACGGCCAGGAGGTCGTCTACGAGCGCCACCGCCACCGGTTCGAGGTCAACAACCGGTACCGCGCGGCGCTCGAGGCGGCCGGCATGGCCCTGTCCGGGCAGTCCCCGGACGGCCGGCTCGTCGAGATCGTCGAGCTGGTCGATCACCCGTGGTTCGTGGCCAGCCAGTTCCACCCCGAGTTCAAGTCGCGTCCGGAGCGACCGCATCCGCTGTTCGACGGCTTCGTCGCGTCGGCCATCGCGGTGCGCGACGGCCTGACGCCGGCGCTCCACCCGCGGGAGCCGGCACCTGCTCCCGCCGTGCGCGCTGCCGAACCGGCGGTCCCCGTCGACGCGGCACGGACCGAGGGAGTCGCGCCGGCCTCCTGATCGGACGAGCGCTGGGTTGGGATCCATCCGTTCCCAGCGAGTCCGCGGATCGCGCCGGTCCGCACCTGGGGCACTGGAGTAGAGTGGCGCCCTCGACGATCCGGGAGGAGGAGCGCCCC
>DATHTR010000138.1:0-11979 GCA_035463095.1 Candidatus Angelobacter sp.
GACATCAGCTTCGAGATCGCGCCCGGCGAGAGCCTGGGCCTGGTGGGCGAGTCCGGATGCGGCAAGTCGACGACGGGCCGGATGCTGGTCAAGCTCATGGAGCCGACCGCCGGCAGCATCATGTTCCGGGACGGGGACTACGAGCGCGACGTGGCGCATGTCACGGGTTCGGAGGTCAAACAGTTCCGTCGCCGCGTCCAGATGATCTTCCAGGACCCGTACGAGTCGATGAACCCGCGGCGGACGATCTTCGACACGATCTCCGAGCCGCTCGCCGTGCAGAAGGTCGGGACGGTGCCCGATCGGGAGGAGCGCGTCCTCGAGCTGCTGCGCCTCGTCGGCCTCACGCCGCCCGAGAACTTCCTGTTCCGCTATCCGCACGAGCTGTCCGGCGGGCAGCGCCAGCGCGTGGCGGTGGCGCGCGCGCTGGTCATGAACCCGAGCTTCGTCGTCGCGGACGAGCCGACCTCGATGCTCGACGTGAGCATCCGGATCTCGATCATGGAGCTGATGACGAAGCTCGCCCGCGACCTCGGCGTGAGCTACCTCTACATCACGCACGACCTCGCCGTGGCTCGATACATGTGCGACCGGATCGCCGTGATGTACCTCGGCAAGATCGTGGAGATCGGGCCGACCGAGGAGATCCTCAACTTCCCGAAGCATCCGTACACCAAGGCGCTGCTGTCGGCCGTGCCGGTGCCGGACCCGTCGATCAAGCGGACCCCGGTCGAGATCAAGGGCGGCATCAGCAAGGCGATCAACCCGCCGCCCGAGTGCCGGTTCATCGAGCGCTGTCCGTTCGCTGCCGAGGTCTGCCGCACGAACCCGCACCCGCCGCTCGAGGAGCTGGGGCCGCGGCACTACGTCGCCTGCTATCGCGCACGGGACATCGAGGACATCAACCCGATCGCCCAGATCGAGGAGCAGCAGGCCCAGGAGGCGCGCCCGGTCTCCGGGTGACCGATCTCGTCGGAGCGGTCGGACTAGACTCGTCGGTACCGATGACCGACCGCCGACGCCCGCTCCTCATGCTCATCGACGGGCCGAGCCTCGTCTATCGCGGCTACTTCGCGCTGCCGCCCCTGACGATGTCCGACGGCACCCTCGTCAACGCCGTCTTCGGCTTCCTGCAGATCGTGCTGCGCGGCATGCAGGACGTGAAGCCGGACTACGCCATGGTCAGCTTCGACGTCGGGAAGCCGCAGTTCCGCTTCGACGCGCATCCCGAGTACAAGGCCGGCCGCCCGAGCATGCCGGACGACCTGCGGGCGCAGTTCCCGATCGTGCGCGAGATTGCGGCCATGATGGGCATGCCGGTGCGCGAGCTGGAGGGGTACGAGGCCGACGACGTCATCGGGACGCTGGCGAAGAAGGCGACGGCCGCCGGCGTCGACACGATGATCGTCTCAGGCGACCTCGACGGCATGCAGCTGGTCGACGACCATGTTCGGCTGCTGACGACGCGGATGGGCGTGGCCTCGACCGTGATCTATGACGAGGCGAAGGTCCGGGAGCGGTACGGCCTGCGCCCTGACCAGATGCTCGACTACAAGGCGCTCAAGGGCGACACCTCCGACAACATCCCCGGCGTGCCCGGCGTCGGTGAGAAGACGGCCATCAGCCTCCTGCAGCAGTTCGGCTCCCTCGACGGCATCTACGAGCACCTCGACGAGGTGAAGGGCAAGCTCCGCGAGCGGCTGGCCGAGCACCGCGAGTCGGCGTTCATGAGCCGAGAGGTCGGCCGGATCGTGACGGACCTGCCGGTGGAGCTCGACCTCGACGAGGCGCGGACCGGCCGCTACGACCGTCGGGCGGTTGCCCAACGATTCCGCGAGCTCGAGTTCCGCTCGCTCATCGACCGGCTTCCGGCGTCGAGCATCGCGCCGAGCGGGCCCGAGCCGGCCGAGCGAGACACGAAGGGTGGCCTGCAGCTCAGCCTCGATCTCCTCGGGGGGGCCGCGCCGACTGGTGCGGCAAACGGCGACGAAGATCGCTCCCGAACGCAGCCGGACCCGCTCGCCGACCCCGGAGGGGCGATCGAGCACGTCGATCCACGCATCGTGCGGACGGACGCCGACCGCGCCGAGCTCGAGGCATGGATGGCGGCCCACGAGGGCTCGATCGGCATCGGATGGGCCGCAGGTGCCGGCCGGCCGCTGCAGCGCCCGTTGTTCGGGATCGCGCTCGCCGGCAGCGACGGGTCGAGCTGGTACGTGCCATGGGGCGAGGAGCGCGAGCTCCCGGCGTGGTTCGGTCGGGACGACCGCGACCTCGTGGGCCATGACCTCAAGCAGATCCTGGTCATGCTCGGGTCTCGCGGCCGGCCGCTCGCCGGGGCCTGCTTCGACACGCTCGTCGCCGGCTACATGGTCAATCCGGCGCTGCGGGCCCAGACCATCGACGACATGGCCTCGACCCGGTTCGGCGGTGAGCTTCCCGCCAAGCCGATGAGCCCCGAGACCGGTGCCGAGGAGGCCGGGTGCGCGCGACGCGCGGCGGGGGAGGCGCTCGCAGCGCTGCTGGCGCGCCCCGTCCTCGAGGCCGAGCTCACCGACAGCGGCCTGGCGAGCCTCTTCGGCGAGGTCGAGATGCCGTTGGTCCCGGTTCTCGCCCGGATGGAGCTCGCCGGTGTGACGCTCGACCTCGAGGCACTCGCCGCCATGCGCGAGGAGTTCCGAGCGCAGCTGGCCGGGCTCGAGGCGCGCATCTACGAGCTGGTCGGCCACGAGTTCAACATCGGCTCGCCCAAGCAGCTCGAGCAGGTGCTCTTCACGGAGCTGGAGCTGCCGGCGACGAAGCGGACCCGCACCGGGTACTCGACCGATGCCTCGGTGCTGGAGGAGCTGCGGGAGCGGCACGAGGTCATCGGCCTCATCCTCGAGCACCGCCAGGTGTCGAAGCTGAAGTCGACCTACGTCGACGCCCTGCCCGAGCTGGTGGACGGCGAGGGCCGGCTGCACACCACCTACCAACAGGCGGTCGCGGCCACCGGACGGCTGTCGAGCACGGACCCGAACCTGCAGAACATCCCGATTCGGACCGCGCTCGGTCGGCGCATCCGGCGTGCGTTCGTCGCGCCGGCCGGCAAGCTGCTCCTCGGGGCCGACTACTCCCAGCAGGAGCTCCGCATCCTGGCCCATGTCTCGGGCGATCCGGGTCTGCGCGCCGACTTCTCCGCGCACGAGGACATCCACCTCGCGGCCGCGGCGCGCGTGCTGGGCCTCGCTCCCGACGAGGTCGGCCCGAAGGAGCGCAGCGTCGCGAAGATGATCAACTACGGAATCGCATACGGACTCTCCGATTTCGGGCTGGCGGATCGGCTGAAGATCCCGCGCGAGGAGGCGCAGAAGTTCATCGCCGACTACTTCGCCGCGTACGAGGGGATCCGGCGCTACACCGTCGAGATGAAGATCCTGGCCCGCGACCAGGGGTTCGTGAGCACGCTCCTCGGCCGCCGCCGCTACCTGCCCGAGCTCAGCGCCCGCAACGGCGCGCTGCGGGCCGCGGGGGAGCGGATGGCGATCAACATGCCGATCCAGGGGACGGCCGCCGACGGCATGAAGATCGCGATGGTCCGGCTCGACGAGGCGCTCCGAGAGAGCGGCCTCCGCTCGCGGATGCTGCTCCAGGTCCATGACGAGCTGGTCTTCGAGACCGACGAGGAGGAGCTGCCCGTGCTGGCCGGCATGGCGAAGGAGATGATGGAGAGCGCGCTGCCGCTCGACGTGCCGCTCGAGGTGGACCTCAAGGTCGGAACGAACTGGGAGGCGATGGACCGCTACGAGCGGTCCGACGCCGGGGAGTGGATCCGCCGATCCAAGACCGCGGTCGACGTCGCCCGCGAGGAGGCCGACGAGGAGGTCGCGGCCGAGCTCGTCTGATGCCGGAGCTGCCCGAGGTCGAGACCGTCGCCCGCGACCTCCAGCGGTGGGTGGCCGGGGCCACGATCACCGGAGCCCGGGTGGAGTGGCATCGCACCATCCGTCACCCTCAGCCGCCGGAGCGGTTCGTGGCCGAGATCACCGGCTCCACGATCCGGCGCGTGGGTCGCCGCGCCAAGACGGTGCTCGTCCACCTCGACGACGGCCGGGTCATGACGGTCGCCCTGCGGATGACGGGCGCGCTCATCGTCGCGCCACCCGGCACGCCGTCAGACCCGTATGCCCGGGTCGTGTTCGAGCTGGCCGATGGGCGCGAGCTCCGCTACCGCGACATGCGGAAGTTCGGTCGGATCGGCCTCTGGTCGGGCGGCGGGCTGCGGAGCATCGGAGCGGGACGCGGGCCTCGAGGCCGCCGCGTCGCCGAAGGTCCCCGGGGATTCCGCATCGGCGAGGTCTTCGCCGCGCACGGGCCGGAACCACTGTCGCGATCATTCACCACCGAGCGCTTCGCCGAGCGCCTCGCGCGGAGGTCCGCCCGCCTGAAGACCCTCCTCCTCGACCAGAGCTTCATCGCCGGCGTCGGGAACATCTATGCCGATGAGGCGCTCTGGCGCGCGCGCCTCCATCCGCTCCGGGCCGCGGACAGCCTTGCGCCCGACGAGGTGCGGCGCCTGCATCGGGCCGTGCGTCGGGTGCTTCGGGAGGGGATCGCCAATCGGGGAGCGAGCTTCAGCGACTACGTGGACGCCCGCGGAGAGGCGGGCACGAACCAGGAGCGGCTGTCGGTGTATCGGCGGACCGACCAACCCTGCCACCGATGCGGCCGGCCGATCCGGCGCATCGTGGTCGGTCAGCGAAGCACCCACTTCTGCCCGCGCTGCCAGCCCGAGCCGGTAGCATCGGTCGGGCAATGAAGGTCATCGGCCTGACCGGCAACATTGGCTGCGGCAAGAGCACCGTCGCCGGCATGCTGCGCGAGCTCGGCGTGGCCACCATCGACGCGGACGCGGTGGCCAGGGAGATCCGCCACAACGACGCCGATGCGCGGGCGGCCATCCAGCGCCGCTTCGGCACCTACGAGGCCGCGGAGCTCGCCCGGGTCGTCTTCGCCGACGCCGATGCCCTGCGCGATCTCGAGCGAATCCTGCATCCGAGGGTGCGGGGCGCCATCCGCGCCCGCCTGGCGGAGCTGGACCAGGGCGGTGAGGAGGTGGTCGCCGTGGAGGTGATCAAGCTCATCGAATCGCCGCTGGCCGACGCGTGCGACCAGATCTGGGTGGTGCGATGCGACGAGGCCGATGCCATCGCCCGGCTGGCGGCGTCACGCGGCATGGACGAGGAGACCGCCCGGCGGCGAATGGCAAGCCAATCCTCCCAGGAGAACAAGCTGGCGCATGCCGATGTCGTGATCGATGGCTCGGCTGAGCTCGACGAGACGCGTCGCCAGGTGTCCGATGCGATCGAGGCGCTGCGAGGGGCCTAGTTTCCGGCCTGGCGATCCTCGAACTCCGGCGCCACTGGCACCGGGAAGCCGAACTCCTCGATGAGGCGGTCGATGGTCGATCCCTCCGTCTCCGCCAGGCGGTCGTCCTGCTCGGGACGAAGCACCATGGTGAAGACCCCGCCGGCTGCGGTGAGCTCGGCGATCTTCTCGGAAGTGGCCACGTCGGCGCGCAGGATGTAGATATCACCGTTGCGCGCGAGGATCGTCACCTGCTGGAGCGTCACCTTCGTGGACGGGCCGGCCAGCATCGCAGTGGTCCGGGCATCCGGCTCCTCGGCCCCGTCCCGGCCCGAGTTCGGGTCGACCTGCATCGTCACGATGAGGTCGACGCGCTGGCCCGCCGTGAGGGTCCCGGCCACCGCGTTGGCATCGGCAACGGTCACGCTGACGGCGCGAAGGTCGGGTCCATCGGGATCGAAGGCTTCTCCAGGCGCGAGGATGGAGAAGGTCTGGCCTTCCGTGGTCGAGGCCAGCAGATTCGGGCTCAGCAGCTGTCCCGGGCTGACGGCCACGCCGGTGATGCGGCCGACCACCTCGTCGACCGAGGTGAAGGCCGTCTCGTTGGTGGGGTCGGCGACGACCTCGCGGACGGTCACATCGCCCTCACCGATCGGCTGCCGAGAGGGGATGGCGACCGTGGCCACGACGACCCGACGCGTCTCGACCGCCACGTCGTCGGTGAGGCCGCTGGCCTGGAGCGCCACGTAGACGGTGCCCGCGACCACGAGCGCGACGATGACGCCCACCGCGATGTAGAGCTTGGAACGGCGGCGATTGCGGTCTGAGTATTCGAGTTCCACGGAATGGTGCTCCTTGGGGTTGGTGGTCAGTTCCACGGGACGAGCCGCGCGCGCTGGGCTGCGCGCAGCTCGAAAGCATTCGGGTCGGCGTGGATGCCGGTGATCGCCTGCCCCCAGATCTCGTTGTTCGTCGCCTCGGTGATCTCGAAGACGGCGAATCCGATGATGTCGACGTACTCGCTCGGGCCGGTGGTGGCGGCCACGGTGAACCGGACCTGCTCGAGCCGCACGACCGGCTGCCCGTCGTGGTTCACGCCGTGCGCGCGGAGGGTGAAGAGGTAGCAGCCCGAGGCCAGCCCCGCGGTGTTGACGGACATCGTCACGGACGTCCCGCCGCTGCCGCTGGACGGCCAGACGGAGCTCGAGCTGAACGCGACGCCGGCCGATCCCCAGCTCCGCGGGTTGAAGCTGCAGTCGGTGAGCGAGTCCGCGTCGACCGACAGGCTGACGGGGGTCGCGGCACCACCGGGCGGATTCCACGCGCCGGTGCCGTTCCCGGTCGCGAGCTTCAGCGGCAGGCTGATGGAGCTGCCGAGGGTGGTCGCGGTACCGTCCACCACCGAGTTGTCGAGATGGAACTGCCGGTTCACGGTGCCGATGCGCAGGGGAACAGGCTGGCGTCGCTTCTGGAAGTACGGCGAGCCGGCCCGACCCTCGATCCACACGGCGTAGATCCCGGGTGACACGCCGTTCTGCTGGATGTCGCTCATCGAGATCGTGGTGCCGTTCTTGGCCGGCACGATCCCGGATGGGGAGAAGGCGGGCTCCTCGATCTTCCCGGCCGCGGGATCGGGTGTGGGAGTCGGGGTCGGGGTGGCGGTCGGACTGCCGGTCGGGCTCGCGGAGGGATCCGGAGTCGGCGTCGCCGTGGGTTCGGGCGTCGGTGACGGGGTCGGGGTCGGGGCCGGCGTGGCGCTCGGGTCGAAGACGACGTCGTAGTCCGGCGTCCCCGCATCGGCCGCGCCGCGGTCGCCGAGCAGCCCGAACGTGACCGGGCTGCTGAACGCGTCGTTGCGGGACACCTTGAACGCGCCCGCGGCGTACGTCCCCGGGGTCGCGCTCAGGGCGATCTCGACGGGCGGCTGGATCGAGAAGTCCGGGATCGTCATCACCGTGCCGTCGTAGACGGCCAGCATGATCCGATCGCCGACCGCGTACCCCTCGCGGAACGGCTGCGTGACATGCCCGGCCGTCACCCCGCTCATCACGCCGACCTGCGTCGCGCCCGTCGGGGGGCTGGCGACGGCCGGGAAGGCGGGTCCCGGGTACCCCTCCTCCAGGTAGAGCTGATGGAGGGTCTTCAGGTCGTTCGAGCTCATGGTGGTCGTCGACGCGTTGTAGTACTGGCGGGACGTCGCGTCGGTGAAGTCCCGGACGTCGAGGGCGATGAAGCCTCGGAACGAGGAGTCGTTCGCCGCCTTGCTGCTCGGGCCGTAGATCTCGAACTCCGGGCCCGGCTGCAGCTCGCTGGCCGGCGTCCGCCCGTCATAGCCACGCGGATTCGCCTGGTCGACGGCGCCGCTGCCGCTGGTGGCGGCCGTGGCCAGGTGGTCCACGAAGCCTGAGGCCGGGCCGGGCGGGTTGGCGTATCGGCGGGCCACGATCGGCACGGTCGGCTCGGGCTCGAGGACGCACGCGGCGCGGCCGAGCGCATCGAGCGTGGCGCGGCCGAGGACGCGGCCCACGGTCGTGTCGATCGATGACCGGATCGCGACCCGCACGCGGGTCCCGTCGATCACGGCGCCGTTGAGCAGCTGCACCGGGTTGCCGTGGTGTCCGTGCAGGTACTCCTCGCTGCCGGCCGCCGCGAGGGCCGGCGACGCGCCGGCCGGTGAGGACTGGAGGTTGATGGCGGCCACGTCGCGAGCGACCTGCAGCACCGAGCTGTGCGAAGCGCCCGTCGTCAGCGCGCGGCAGGCTGCGAGCGCCGCGGCGTCCGCCGCGTTCTGGACGAAGCGCTCCTCGGCGGCCCGCCGCCCGAGGTCGACGGTGAAGGCGGATGCGCCAAGCAGCACCACGAGGGCCAGCGCGACGATGACGAGCACCTGCCCCCGCTCGTGGCGGTCGCGCGGAACGCTCGCGCGCATCAGTTGATCACCATCGTGACGGTGGCGCTCAGCGCGATCCGATTCTGGCCGTCGGCGCTCAGGAACTGCCCGACGATCGGGACGAACAGCGGCTGCCGGTACGTCAGCTCGATCCGGACCTGGCAGCCGGTCCTCGACGTGCCGACGCAGCTCGCGCTGTCGGGGTACGTGATCGAGAAGTCGCCGCCCCCGGCTGCCGACGCGCACGATCCGCTGAACTGGCCCGGCACGCCGTCGTCCAGCGACGCCGCTGCCGCGGCGACGGCCTCCTGGCAGCGCGCGAGATCATTCGCGGCCTGGCTCGCGGTCGGGTCGAAGCGATGAATGGTGGCCGCACGACCGGCCTCCCGGGCCGCGTTGCTCGTCCCGACGTAGGCGGAGAAGAGGAAGCCGAACTGGATGATGCCGACCAGCACGAGGATGAGCGGCAGGAGCACCGCGGCGAACTCGACGAGTGCCTGGCCGCGGTCCGCCGGGTACCGCACCGCAGCCGGCTGGGCCGGCTGCGGCGCATGCGGAGGCGTCGGACGCGGGATCACGGGCAGGGATGGCTCGATCGTGTTCTCGTGCTGGCGGGCAGCCATGCCCGATGCTAGGAACCGCCTCCGCGGCTCGATATAGGCCCTTGGGTCGAGACGCATGGGACCGATGGAGGTCGTCTAGAATCGGGTCCCCATGCCCGACCTCAAGGTCCACTCTCCGTACGAGCCGACCGGTGATCAGCCTGCCGCGATCGCCTCGCTCGTCGACGGGGTCGAGCGCGAGCTGAAGCACCAGGTGCTGCTGGGTGCGACCGGGACCGGGAAGACCTTCACCGCCGCCAAGGTGATCGAGGCCGTCCAGAAGCCGACGCTCGTCATGGCCCACAACAAGACCCTCGCCGCGCAGCTGTACCAGGAGTTCAAGGAGTTCTTCCCGGACAACGCGGTCGAGTACTTCGTGAGCTACTACGACTACTTCCAGCCAGAGGCCTACCTCCCCCGATCGGACACGTACATCGAGAAGGACTCGTCGCGGAACGAGGAGATCGATCGGCTCCGGCACAACGCCACGCGGGCGCTGTTCGAGCGCCGAGACGTCGTGATCGTGGCATCGGTGTCGGCCATCTATGGCCTCGGCGCACCGGTCGACTACGGCGCCACGGTGATCAACCTGAAGCGTGGCGGGCGATACCGTCGCGACGGCATCCTGCGCCATCTCGTCGATCTCCAGTACCAGCGCAACGACGCGGCGCTGGGACGGGCGAAGTTCCGCGTGCGCGGCGACGTCCTGGAGGTCCAGCCGCCGCACGGCGAGTACGTCGTGCGCGTCGACTTCTTCGGCGACGAGGTGGAGCGGATCGTCGAGATCGACGATCTCACCGGGGAGGTCCTCGCCGAGCGGACCGAGGTCAACCTGTATCCCGCGACGCACTACGTGACGCCTCGCGAGAAGCTGCTGGTGGCCGTGGAGAAGATCGAATCGGAGATGGAGGAGCGGGTGCGCTGGCTCGCCGACCAGGGCCGCGAGCTCGAGGCGGCGCGCCTGCGGCAGCGAACTCAGTTCGACCTCGAGATGATGCGCGAGGTCGGATTCTGCTCCGGGATCGAGAACTACTCGCGTCACCTCGCCGGCCGCGAGGAGGGGAGCCGGCCCTGGACGCTGATCGACTACTTCCCGACCGACTTCCTCCTCGTCGTCGACGAGAGCCACATCACCATCCCCCAGGTCCACGGCATGTACAAGAACGACCGGACCCGGAAGGAGATCCTCGTCGACTTCGGGTTCCGGCTCCCGTCGGCCCTCGACAACCGGCCGCTGACGTTCGAGGAGTTCGAGGACCACATGAGCCAGGTGGTCTACATGTCGGCCACGCCGGGCCCGTACGAGACGGAGCGCGCCGACAACGTCGCCGAGCAGTTCATCCGCCCGACCGGCGTGGTGGATCCGACGATCACGGTCCGCCCGACCTCAGGCCAGATCGACGATCTGCTGGCCGAGATCCGGGCGACCGTGGAGCGGGGGGAGCGCGTGCTCGTCACGACGCTGACGAAGAAGATGGCCGAGGATCTGGCCGACTATCTCGCCGAGCTCGGCATCAAGGTCCAGTGGCTCCACTCCGAGGTCGACACCCTCGAGCGCGTCGAGATCCTGCGCGACCTTCGACTCGGCGTGTACGACGTGCTCGTCGGGATCAACCTCCTGCGCGAGGGGCTCGACCTGCCCGAGGTGACCCTGGTTGCGATCCTCGACGCGGACAAGGAAGGCTTCCTGCGCTCGGGCGGATCGCTCATCCAGGTCATCGGCAGGGCGGCGCGGAACATCGGGGGCCGGGTGATCATGTACGCCGACCGGGTGACGGACTCGATGAAGGCGGCGATCGAGGAGACCGATCGGCGCCGCGCGAAGCAGATCGCCTACAACGCGGAGCACGGCATCACGCCCGAGACGATCATCAAGGAGATCCGTGACATCCACGAGGGCCTGCGCCGCGTCGCCGAGGAACGGACCAGGCTCGAGGTGGACGGGAAGGAGCCCGAGGAGCTGGCGGCGATGATGGGCCGGCTGGAGGCGCAGATGAAGGAGGCCGCGCGGAACCTCGAGTTCGAGCGGGCGGCCGCGCTTCGCGACGAGATCCTTCAGCTCCGCCGGCTTCGCGAGGAGCTCGCGGCGGCTCCCGGTGCGATCCCGGCCGAGGTGTACGCCGCGGCCGCGGAGGACGGTGCCGACTCCCGTCGCGGAAGCGAGGCGAGCCGCGTGTTCAGCACGGCCACCACCCCGAACGTCGTCGCCGCCGGCTCGCGCCGACGACCACCGAGGAGGAGACGACCCTAGATGGCCGGCACGATGCCGCATGCGATCTTCATCGAGACCGATGCCGACGGCGACGGGCTGGTCGCCGCGTACGCCGCGGAGCTCCCGGGGTGCGCGGTCTTCGCACCGACCGACGACGAGGCCGCCGGCGCGATGCCGCGCCGGGTGAGCGCCTTCACCGCCTGGCTGCGCGCCAACGGGGAGCGTGTCCCCGACTTCGTCGGCGACAACTGGTACGAGGTCGAGCGCGCCGCGGCGACGGACGTCGACGGCGCCCTGCGCCGCGCCGCGTTCACCCTGGACGAGCTGCCCCCGTCCGACGACGAGTTCGCGACCTGGATGCGCTGGCTCGAGCTGGCGCGCGAGGAGCTCGCCGAGGCGCTCGACCAGGGCGACCCGACCGCGGCCGCCGGCCTGCTCGACGCCATCGAACGCCAGGACGTCGCCTTCGTGCGCGACCTCGGTGGGCAGGCGCCGGAGCTGCGGGACGATCCGATCGATCGGCTCTACGTCGCGCGCGACGCCCTGACCGATGCGCTGGAGGCCGCCGGGCCGATGGAGGACGGCGTGCGCCGCATCCTTCGCCTCGCCATCGCCGACGACCTTCGCGCGGCCGACGTCCTCAGCGCCACGGCGTGATCGACCTCGCGACCGCGGCGCCGAAACGGCTTCGCCACCTGGGATCATGGCCCACGCCGGCGCCTCGTCGCGCTCGGCCGGGGACCGAGCTGCGAATCCTCCAGGACGGCCTGCCACGCTGCGATGACGGCGCCGCGCCCGTTCTGTCGGGCGATGGGACCGAGCCGGCGATGCTCATCGGTCAGGCTCCGGGTTGGCGCGAGATCGAGACCGGCCTCCCCTTCGCCTGGGACGCCGGCAAGCGGCTGTGCGGCTGGCTGGCGGCTGCCGGC
>DATHTR010000139.1:0-19134 GCA_035463095.1 Candidatus Angelobacter sp.
AGGATCGTCGTGTTGGTCAGGCCGTTCGTGAGCATGTCGAGCGTCAGGACGATCGCGCCGACGAGCACGCCGAGGCGGACCGACTCGCGGATGTCGCGTCGCTCGGTGACGCGGTAGCGCCGGTCGAGCCGAAGGTCAGGCGGCGCGCCGTTCAGCGGCGGGAGATCGGGGTCCATGACCGACCCATCCTCCACCGCCCCCGCGTTGGTCGCCATGGGCTGGAAGGTCCACTCGCCGCGAGGCAATCGGCGGCACCCAGCCGCGCGCAAGCCGCGCTGTATATTGACAAGTGTCGATATATCGCCTAGGGTTGGTGCGGCGTCCTGGACTGGAGAACCGCACGTGCCACTCACCGAACTCATCCCCTGGGTCGCCGACCGGGTCGTCGCGACCGCCTTCGCCACCTGGCCGTTCGTCCTCCTCGGCGTCGTCACCGCGGCCGCGCTCAAGGTGTACGTCGGGACCGAGCGCATTGCGACGCTGTTCCGACAGCGGACCGGCCTTGCGGTGACAGGATCGGTGGCCGCCGCGGTCGCGACGCCCTTCTGCTCGTGCGGCACGACTGCAGTCGTCCTGTCGATGATCGCGAGCAGCGTGCCATGGGCGCCCGTCGTGGCGTTCATGGTCGCGTCGCCGCTCACCTCCCCGGACGGACTGTTCATCTCCGCCGGCTTCTTCGGCTGGCCCTTCGCGCTCTACTTCATGGCCGCGTCGGTCGTGCTCGGGTTCGCCGGCGCGGGCGTGGCCTTCGCAGCCGAAGGCGCGGGGTTGCTGCGGAACCAGGCCCGGTTCGGCGAGTCGGCCGCGCCCTGCACGGACGAAAGCTGCGTGGAACCCACGGCGTCCCGGCGGCCACTGCCGGTGATGGCAGGAGTCGGCCCCGGAGCCGCCCACGTCAGCGAGTTCGCCGATCCCGATCCGTGGCGCCTCCGGGAGCTCGGCGGCCAGGTGGTCGCCCTCGGCCGTCGGATGGTCGTGCTGTTCGTCGGGTTCGCCGCGATCGGCTACACGGCGATCGGCCTCATCCCGACCGACTGGATGACGACGCTGCTCGGCGGATCCAGCCCGTTCGCGGTGCCGATCGCGGCAACCCTCGGCGTGCCGTTCTACTTCAGCTCGGAGGCGAACCTGCCGCTGATCGCGTCCCTGGTCGAGGGCGGCATGAGCGAAGGAGCAGCGATGGCCTTCCTCATCACCGGCGCCGGCACGAGCATCGGAGCGGTGTCGGGCGCCCTCCTCATTGCGCGCTGGCGGGTCGTCGCGATCATCGTCGGAACGCTGTGGGTCGGCGCGATCGTCCTGGGACTCCTGGCGTCGATCGTGCTGTAACCGCCCCGTCCCGCTACCGTGCGTCCATGCACCTGAACGACCTGCCCTCGCCGCACGCCGTCCTGTTCGACCTCGACGGGACCCTGGTCGACACGGTTCACACGCGGATCGCGGCGTGGCTCGACGCGCTCGAGGCGGCCGGCTTCCCGACCACGCGTGAGATCGTGGCCCCGCTCATCGGTATCGACGGGCGGCGACTGGCCCGCGAGATCGCCGCGCTCGCCGGCACGACCCTCGACGACGCGGCGATCGAGCGGATCGATCGCGACTCTGGCGCGCGCTACGAGGCGCTCAACACCGCACCCCAGGCCTTGCCGGGCGTGCGGGAGCTCGTCGGGGCGCTCGATCGGCGCGGGATCGCCTGGGCGATTGCGACATCGAGCCGCAAGGAACAGGTCACGGCGTCGGTGGCGGCGCTCCGCTTCGAACGCGAGCCACGGATCGTCGATGCGAGCCACGTCGAGCATGCGAAGCCGGCACCCGACCTCATGTTGCTCGCTGCCAGCCAGCTCGGCGTGGAGCCTGCGCGTTGCTGGTACGTCGGCGACTCCACCTGGGATATGGTCGCGGCCGTCGCCGCGGGGATGCTCGGGATCGCCGTCACCGCCGGGGCGGCGGCCGACGAGGGTGCCCTGCGTGGAGCCGGCGCGGCCGCCGTCGTGCCCTCGCTCGGGGACATCGCGGCGGCGCTCGGCGCCTGACAGCCGACTACGCGATCTGCCTGACGGTCTCACATCGACCTCGCCCGCTGCCGGTCTCGTTGACGGCGAGCGCTATCGTCGTGCGATGGCCGTCCACCGACGCTCCCCGTCGCTCGTCGAGCGCGACGAGGCGCTCGACGAGCTGCAGGGGTTCCTCGAGGAGGCCGCGGCCGGCTCGGGCCGCGTCGTGTTCGTCCGTGGCGAAGCTGGGATCGGCAAGACGGTCCTCGTCAGCGCGATCCTCGAGCGCGCCAGGTCGCGTGCCACCGTCGCTGTCGGCTGGTGTGACGGCGTCTCGACACCCCGAACGCTCGGGCCGGTGCACGACATGGCGCGCGACCTCGGGGACGAGCTGGGAGCCCTGCTCGCCGCCGGCACCGCTCGTGATGTGCTCTTCGACTGGCTGCTCCGACGGCTGTCGAACGGAACGCCGTCGGTCGCGCTGATCGAGGATGCGCAGTGGAGCGATGACGTCACGCTCGACCTGATCCGCTTCCTCGCCCGGCGCATCGCCAGCCACCCGATCCTGCTGCTCGTCACCCTTCGCGACGACGCGCGGACGACGGATTCGGTCGCGGTCATGCTCGGTGAGGTGGCGACCGCGCCGGCCGTGCGGCATCTCCGGCTCGGGCCGCTCAGCGCCGACGGCGTCGCCGCACTCGCTGCGGGGAGCCGGCTTGACCCGGCCGACCTCCACCGAGTCACCGGCGGGAACCCGTTCCTCGTCGGCGAGATCGTGGCCAGCGGGTCGCCCGACGTGCCGGCGACCGTCCGCGATGCCGTCCGGGCGCGCTATGCGCGCCTGCCGGAGCGGTCCCGCCGGGTCCTCGAGGCGGCGGCCGCGATCGGCAACCGGGTCGATCCATGGCTGCTCGCCGCGATGACCGGGGAGGACCTGCCAGGACTCGACGCGTGCATCGAAGCCGGGCTCCTCGTGAAGGCCGACGTGCTCGAGTTCCGCCACGAGCTGACCCGCCTCGCGGTCATCGAGGACCTGCCGGTCGTGCGCGGGATCGCTCTCCATCGGACCGCCCTCGAGGCGCTCACGCGGGCCGGCTCCAGCGACGAGGCGCGGCTCGCCTACCACGCCGAAGGGGCCGCGATCGGCAGCGAAGTCGTCACTCACGCACTCGCCGCGGGCCGGGCGGCGCTCGCGGCAGGTGCCCATCGAGCGGCGATCGCCCAGCTCGAGCGCGCCCTCCGGTTCGCCGGAAACGCGGCAGCGCCCGACCGGGCCGACATCCTCGAGCCCCTCGGTCGGGCCCTGTACCTCGTCAACCGGGTGCCAGAGGCGCGCTCCCGCCTGGACGAGGCCGTCGCGATCCGGCGGCGGCTGGGAGACGACCTGCGGGCGGCCGACGACACGCGCCAGCTGGCGTGGCTGGCCTGGCTCGCGGGCGAGCACCAGTCGGCGATGGACCTCGCGTACCAGGCCGCCGGCGAACTGGAGCCACATGGGCCGAGCCGGGAACTGGCGCTCGCCGCCGCCGAGGTCGGGCGGCTGCACATGATCCGCCAGGAGTCCGAGGCACGAGCCTGGGCGACCCGGGCACTCGAGCTCGGACGTGCCATTGGCGACAGCGAGGTCATCGCCCACGCGCTCATCACGCTCGGGTCGGAGGAGACGCAGCGCGCATGGGTGCCCGGCCGGGACCAGATCGCGGAGGGCCTGTCGGTCGCCCGACAGCACGGCTTCCCGGAGCTCGTCTTCCGTGCGCTCTACAACCTCTGCGTCGGGACCGTCTCGATGCGCGAGCCCGAGCTCGCGGAGCAGTACCTCGTGGAGCTGGCGGAGGTCGCACGACCCGGTGAGATCGCCCGGTGCAGCCTCGACTCCATGCGTGCGTCGATCAACCTCGAACGGGGCACGTGGGAGGCGGCTCTGCGCCATGCAACGGCCGCACTGGACGATCCGCTCGTCGATCCGTACAGCCGCAACACCGCACTCCTGGTCCGCGCCCGGATCGCGCTCCGGCGGGGATCGCCCGACGCCAAGGGGGACGTCGAGCTGGCACTCGGGTCGGCGGCGCCCGATCTCGTCCAGGAGCGACTCGATGCCACTTCGCTTCGCGCCGAGGCCGCATGGCTCGGCGGACGCCCGGTCGACCTTGCCGACCTCGCGAAGGGTGCCGCCGTCGCGAGCACTGCGGAAGACGCCTGGATGGCTGCAGACCTGGCCAGGTGGCGCTGGCTGGCCGGTGAGACCATCGAAGGGTACGAGCAGCTGCCCGAGCCGTTCGCCCTGCTCATCGCCGGCCGGTCCGTGGAGGCGGCGGCCATCTTCGATGCGCGGGGCGCGCACTACGAGGCGGCGTTTGCGCTGGCCTGCTCTGCCGCACCGGCGGATCTCGTGGAGGCTCATCGCCGGCTTGCGGGCATCGGTGCGACCGCGACCGCCCACCGGGTTGCCGGCCGCCTGAAGGAGCTCGGGACCCCGGTTCCCCGCGGTCCGCGCGCATCAACCCGCTCGAATCCAGGCTCGATGACGGCCCGCGAGAGCGAGGTGGCCGCGCTCGTGGCCGAGGGCCTGACGAACGCCGAGATCGCCCAGCGTCTCGTCCTGTCCGAGCGGACCGTCGCGCATCACGTCTCCGCCGTCCTCGGCAAGCTCGGGGTGCGCCGGCGGGCCGACGTCCGGCCGGGACTCGCGACGGTCGCACCAGAGGCTGCGACGACCTGACCCCGCCCAGGATGGGCAGCCTCCGCCGCCAAGATGGGCAGCGCGGCCGATGTGCCCGGGGACCGCCACGGGCGACGATCCTCCCCGAAAGGAGGTGCTCGATGGCGCTCTTCATGGACGTCCACAGCATCGATGGAGGCGTCGCACTGAGCGACGTCGCACAGGCCCATCTCGCCGACCTGCAGGCGCAGGACCGCTACGGGGTGCGCTACCTGCGCTACTGGGTCAGCGAGGACCAGGGCAAGGTCTTCTGCCTCGTCGATGCGCCGAGCGCGGACGCGGCATCCCGGGTCCATCGCGAGGCCCATGGCCTCGTCGCCCAGGAGATCCACCCGGTCGAGGAAGGGAGCTGACCATGACCGCCACACGCACCCGCGGCGCGGCCCGCGTGGCTCGGATCGCTTTGGCCGGCGCACTGCTCGCGACCCTCACCGCCGGTCCCACGGCCGCACACGAGCCCACCTGCGTCGATTTCGAGGCGCTCGGCATCGTCGTCCACGGCCAGCATGTCGTCCGCGACTACGTCACGGGCGGTCAGCTCGCCGGCTGGCCGCCGGCAGGCGGGGTCGGCACGGCGATCGGCGGAACTGGAGCGGCAGTTCCGGGCGGTCCGGGGCCGGGCTTCCACTTCCCGAACGGCTTCGCCCCGGGAGCCTCGTTCTGCCTCAGCCAGTCGAACGCGCCGGGCTTCCACGTCCCGTAGAAGTGGCTGCCCAGGATGACGGCCGGACGGTCCGCGACGGGCCGCCCGGCCGCTCATGGCGGGCGGAGCCGAACAGGCGGCTTGGCACTGGTGGTCGGTCGGTCACCGGACGTTCATGAGGGTGATGGAACCCGAACGTTCCGCTCGTCGGAGGCCTCACTGGGGAACTCCATGCAGGTGATCGGCCTCGTTGGAAGCTCGGCGAGCGACCGGATCCCGGAGTCGCACCGGGACCTGGTCGAGTGTCCGCCAGTGGCGGCCCTCACCACGGTCATGGCGGACGGCGCTCCACAGACCTCGGTCGTGTGGTGTGACTTCGACGGGACCTTCGTCCGGGTCAACACGATGCGCGGTTTCGCCAAGGAGCGGAACATGCGCCGGAATCCGCGGGTTACGCTCCTCTGCTACGACCCGCGCCGGCCCCTGCGCTACCTGGAAGTCCGCGGCACGGTCATCGACATGACCGAGGTCGGCGCGGCCGTCCACCTCGACGATCTTGCGTCGAAGTATGCGGGCCGGCCGATCCACTACTTCGGCGATGCGATCCCCGGCCGGTTCGCGGAAACCGAGGTGCCGATCCTGTGCCGGATTCGGCCAACCCACGTGGTCGCCCTGGACGCCGCGCAGCCCGCAGGTGCTCCGTGAGGGCTTCTGTCGCCCCCGACTCCGTGCCTATTCCAGCCTCACATGTCGACCTGCTCACGAGGCCGATCTGCGGCGTCTTCACGACCATGGGTGCCGATGGGCAGCCGCAGTCGAGCCTCGTCTGGGTGGACACGGACGGCGAATGCGCACGAGTCAACACGACCCTCGAGCGCCAGAAGGGCCGCAACCTGCTTGCGAACCAGAAGGTCAGCCTGCTGGTCGTCGATCCTGAGAACACGGCTCGGTTCATCCAGATCCGTGGCGACGCGGAACTGGTGTACGAAGGTGCGGGGGCGCACCTCGATGAGCTGACACGCGCGTACACCCGCCATTCGCGCTACTACGGCTGCGTCTACCCGCCGGAGCAGCGGGCAGCTGAGACGCGGGTCATGTGCCGGATCCATGCCCGACGGATCACGCTCGACGCGATCCACGCGTGACTCCGCTGTGAGGGCCGTACCGGCGACGGCGTCCTCCATCTGCGAAGACAGAGCGCTATGCCGAGGCCGCACGCCTGCGCGAGGATGATGCCGCGCCGCTGGGAATCTGGCAGCAGCCGCCGTAGCATGGCGGGATGCTGTTCGGGCGACACGACGAGTGTCGCCAGCTCGAGAGCGTGCTGGATGACGCTCGAACGGGGACGAGTCGAACGATCGTCGTCCGGGGGGACGCCGGGATGGGCAAGAGCGCCATCCTCGACTTCCTTGCGGCGCGAGCCGACGGGTTCGACGTCGCCTCCTGCGAAGGAGTCGAGTCCGAATCCGATCTGCCCTTTGCTGGGCTGCTGGCCATCTGTCGGCCGCTCTTCGGATTCCTGGGCGTCATCCCCGAGACGCAGCGCACCGCACTCGAGGCCGCGCTCGCGCTGACGCCGGGCTTGGTCGTCGACCGGTTTACCGCATACGCTGGCGCGCTCAGTCTCGTCGCCGCGGCCGCCGACATCCAGCCGCGACTCGTGCTGATCGACGACCTGCAGTGGCTGGATGCACCATCCGCGGAGGCGCTCCTGTTCGTGGCGAGGCGTCTGGGACCCGATCGCGTCGCTTTCGTGGCGACCGCGCGAGCGGGAGAGGATGATGCCCTGGACCTGCGCGGCTTCACCCAGATCGACCTCGACGGGCTCGACGAACGCGCATGCCTCGAACTGTTGCGTACCCGGTATCGCGAGGATGTCCTGCCGGACGAGGTGGCGGCGGGTCTCGCTGAGTTGACGGGCGGCGTCCCGCTTGCCCTTGTCGAGATCCCGACGCTGCTTAGCCCCGCTCAGCTGCGGGGCGACGATCCGCTGCCCGACCCGCTGCCCGTCGGCGCCTCGATCAGGCGCGCGTTCCGGCGAGACATCGAAGCGATGCCACCCGCCACGCGTGAGGCGCTGCTGTTGCTCGCTGCCGAGGACCGGGGGGCGATTGACCTGGTGACCCAGGCCCTGGCCAGGCAGGGCGTCGGTCCAGGCGTCCTGGAGGCCGCCGAGAGCGCGAATCTCATTGAGATCGTGGATGGACACGGGGTGTTCCGTCATCCGCTTCTCAGGTCCGCCGTGTATGACCATGCTCCTCCGGCCGCCCGGCGACTGGCGCATGGGTTACTGGCCGAGGCTTGCGGTCCCGCAGACGTCACTCGACGGACGTGGCATCTCGCAGCCGCCGTCGTCGAGCCCGACGAGGCCGTCGCTGCGGCACTCGAAGCCTCGGCACGGGCGTCGCTTGCGCGGGCCGCGTTCGGGTCGGCAGCGCGGGCGCTCGAACACGCAGCAAAGCTCACGCCGGATGCGGAGCACAAGGCCAGGCGTCTCGTCGAGGCGGCCGGATGCTTCTGGCGGACCGGGGATGCACGCCGCACCCGCCGGAGTCTCGACGAGGCCGAGTCGATCAGTCGCGACCCCGTCCTGCTTGCCGACGCTGCCCTCGTGCGGGGACGGCTCAGCTACAACCGGGGCTCTGGGAGCGAGGCCTACGAGCTGCTCCGGGCCGCAGCGGCGGCGGTCAGGCCAGTCGCCCCCGAGAAGGCGGCCGCCTTGGCCATGCAGGCCGCCTGGGTGTGCTTCGGTACCGCCGATCTCGGGCCCGCGACGGATGCCGCCCTGCTGGCCGACGAGATCACCCGCGGCTCAGGCGACGCACTCGAGCACGCCTCGATGGTTGTCAACGCGGAGGCGCTCGTGCTGCTTGGACGCACGCGCGAAGCGCGCCGGCTGCTCGCCCGTTGGAAGGAGGTGGTCGACTTCGAGGGGTATGCGTTCACCCTCCTGATGAGCCCGACGACCGCGCTTGTCTACCTCGCGACCGAGGACTTCCGCTTCGCCGGGGATCTCCTGGCGAGATTCCACGCCGCCGCGCGCTCGGCGCCCGAATTGCTGCCCCTCGTGCTCGCCGCCTTGACGCAGTACGAGTACCGCGTCGGCGACTGGGCGGCCGCCCACGTGCATGGAAGCGAGGGGCTCCATCTCGGCGACGCGATCGGGCAACACGCATCGACTGGATTCGTGATCGCCAACCTGGCCAGCGTCGAGGCGGGCCTCGGTCGGGATTCGGCGAGAGACCGGGCGCGCCACCTCGATGACCTCGTCGCCGAGACCGGGTTTCGCTCGCTGCGAACCTACGGTCACGCCGCGGTCGGCCTGCTCGACCTCGGGGCGGGCCGGCTCGAGTCTGCGATTCGGGAACTCGAGGAGGTCGACCGGATGATGCGCGAGTTCGGCGTGGGTGACCCGAGCGTCGTCCAGTGGATGCCGGACTTGATCGAGGCCTACGTCCGTGCCGGCCGTCGCGACAGCGCCGCGGCCCTTCTTGAGACGCTCTCGACACAGGCCGAGCAGACCGACGGCAACTGGGCCCGTGCATCAGCCGCGCGCTGTGCGGGAATGATGACTGACCGGTTCGACGAGCCCTTCGCGGTCGCCCTCGGGATTCAGGATCGGATGCCGATGCCGTTCGAACGAGCCCGGACGCAGCTGTGCTACGGCGAGCGGCTTCGGCGCGCCGGCCGTCGTGTCGAAGCGCGGGCTCAGCTGCGGCCGGCGCTACAGACCTTCGAGCGCCTCGGCGCAGTCGACTGGCGGAAGCGGGCCGCGACCGAGCTGGGCGTGTCGGCGGAGCGGCTCAGATCCCCGGATGCCGCCGTGGACTACCTCTCGCCGCAGGAACTCCAGGTCGCGCTCCTCGTCGCTGAGGGCGGCACGAACCGGGAGGTCGCTGCGGCCTTGTTCGTGACGACGAAGACCGTCGAGTTCCACCTCCGGAACGTGTACAGGAAACTGGGTATCCGCTCGAGGACGGAGCTCGCGCGGGTCATCGCGGCCCGACGCACTCAGGGTTCGAGGAGCGACAGCGGGCAGCGGGCGTCCCTTGCCTGACGGTCTGGCTTCTGCTACGTCATGAGAGCGCAAAACTAGGGATTCCCTCGGCGCGATACGTCCTACCCAGAAGGAATCTGGGGTCGGGAGCACTCGTCGGGGGACCGCAGTCCCGGCCCCCGAGTCCTGCGCCTCGGGCACTGGGAGGGCGGCATGTCAGACGTCACTCGAATCCGAACCTTGACTTCGCTGGTGTTGATCGTCCTGATCGCCGTTGCCGGCACCGGCTCTGCGTCCGGGGCCCACCCACCCTCGCCGACGGAAGCCACCGAGTACGCCCGTCAGTGGAACCTGAGGGCGATCCACGCCGAAACGGCGTGGTCCGAGGGGGAGATCGGCACTCCGGGCGTATCGGTCGCGGTGCTCGATACCGGAATCGACACGGAGCACCCTGACCTGCAGGGGCTCGTGGACCTGGAGCGATCGACGTCGCTTCTGACGATGTCCACGAGGTGTCCTGCGGGTGAGCCCGGGATCCCGAGCGGGACGGCAGAAGACGCCACCGCCAGATCCCTCGGCCTGCCGCTGGTGACCGACTTTCATTCGCACGGCACAGCCGTCTCGGGTCTGATCTCGAGCAACGCAGTGGTCCTGGCCGGTGTCACACAGCGCACGAAGCTCTTCGGCGTGAAAGTGCACGATCGGGCCAGGCGCAATTGCATCAGTGTGTATCTCGAAGGAGTCCGCTATGCCGCGGACAACGGCGCCGACGTCATCCACCTCAGCTTCCCGCTCGAGTTCACGAGAGCACAGTTCCCCGCGACGTTCGATGACATGGTGGCGAGGGTCGACGCAACGATGGACTATGCGCACCGCAAGGGCGCCGTTCTCGTCGCAGCCGCCGGAAACGCATCTCAGGAGGTGGGCGCCGATAGTGACGTGTTCCGGTTCTGCGTCGCCAGGCACGTCGTCTGCGTGTCCGCCACGGGCCCAGGCGACCCAGCCAACGTCAGTCCGCCGGCCTGGGACGATCCCGCCGACTATACGAACTTCGGTCCGGCGATCGATGTCGCAGGACCCGGCGGGACGGGAACCTTTCCCAACCAGGTCGTGCCGGTGTGGCTGCATTGCTCCCGGGTAAACCTCGTCGCCACGGGCGCGCCTGCCCAGTGTGGGACCGCCCCTCGGCTCATCTGGGCGAGCACCGGGACAAGCTTCGGCGCAGCCGCGACATCAGGACTCATTGCCCTGCTCGTTGACAGGATTGGCAAGAATCGCCCGGACGAGGTCGTCGCCGAGTTGATCGCGTCAGCCGATGATCTCGGTCCGGCGGGCAGGGACCCGTACTACGGCGAGGGTCGGATCAGCGTCGCGAACGCAGTCCGCGCTGCGAGCCCGTGACGTTGATCGAACGAGGACCGGAGTGGCTCCGGCGGACGGGACCCGGCCGGTTACTGATTGCTCGGAGCTCCTGCGACACGGCCGTTCCCCTGCCCGCTCCCCTGCGTGGCAGATCCGCGTGGCGGACGTTTCCGACGATGACCTGCGAGCAATGTGGCACGGCTGTCCGTCGTTCCTCAGGACGGCAACGCTACTGCGGGTCCTGTTCGATCGATCTCCAACGTGAACGTAGCCGGATCGCCGGCGCGCGCCGGCGCTCGAGTCAATGGTCGTGACGATGCCTGCCAACCGAGTAGCCCGACCTGGGGGGAACCGCGGCGGACATGCGTGCCTCGGCTGCAGATCATGGACCCCCGGTCCGGCCAGGGTAGCTGTCCTGGATCGCCCTCCGTGACCAGCGCCGTCATCCGCTCGACGTTGCAAGCAATTCCTCGCTCGACAGGTCGAGTGGCCGTCACGCGGCAGATGTCGGTTCGCTGCCGCCGCGCGACAGGTCAGTCCGAGAGCGCCGCCATGAGCAACGGAGTGGCCAGAGCAAAGCTGTCGAGGTCCTGATTGGTCAGCACAACGAAGATCAAGGGGTCCTCGGTCAGGCATCCGGCCGACGACTTGTAGCCGAAGTTGGCACCGAGGTGCCCCACGGCCTTGACGGATGCTCGCTGCGCGGGATTGAACAGCCCGAGCCCGTAATCGACATCGACGTTGTCGTAGAACGTCGACATATCGGTCAGCGACGCCTCCGACACGATCTCACCGGCGCAGAACGCCCGCCACCAGTGTGCGAGCGAGATCGAATCGGACGCCATCGCGCAGGCTGGACCACAGGTGCTCGCCTCCGAGATCGATGGAAGGTACCCGCCGCCCTGCTCGAGCGCGTCGGGCGACTCGCCCCGGGGCATGGCCATCGGATCGGTCGGGGCCTCGTCGGGCTGGTAGATGAGCCGCTCCGTCCCTTCAACGCGGAGGACGCCGTCGCGCAGGACCTCGACCTGCGGTCGCTTCCTCACGTGCTCGATGACGAGCCCGAGCAGGGTGTAGTTGGTGTCCGCGTATTCGTGCGCGACGCCGACGGGACGGCGGGCCGCCGGCACCAGTGCGAGGACCTCGTCGATCTCCCAGCGACGGCTCCTGTCCGTCATCACCTGCTCTTCCACGGCATCGCTGTACCAATCCGGGATGCCGGAGCGATGGCTCAGGAGCTGGCGGATCGTTGCTCCGTTGGTGTCGAAGGTGAAGTCAGTTGGGAGGTAGTCGGTGGCGGGTGCGTCGAGCGAGATCTCGCCCGCCTCGACGAGCTGCATCACCTGTGCGGCGACGATCGGCTTGGTGCCGCTGGCGATGCCGAACTGGCTGTCGACCGAGACGTCGTGAACGCCGTCGGCAGTGCCGAATGCCCCGCTCCAGGTTCCATCGGGAGTCATCACGGCGGCCGTGATCCCTCCTCCATCGGCCATGTCGGCCAAGGCCGCCTGGAACTTCTCTGCGACACTTGCCGGCGCGGGCTGGTCGCTGAGAGCTGCGAAGGCCCCCGTCGGGAAAGATGTTGGGCGAGCCGTCGCCGCCGGGGTCGGACGCACTGTCGGGGATACCGTCGGCCGAACGGAGACCGCGGTATCTGTGGCGCTTGGCGTCGCGGCCGGGCCTGGCGATGTTGTCGACCCGAAGCCCCCGCAACCGGCCACGATCGCAATCACGAGCGCGATCATTAGGAAGCGGTTCATTGACATTTCTCCATGCACTCGAGGGGCGCTCGGCGTTCCCGCCGGGCGCCCCTCTGTCGTGTCGCCTCAACCCTGCGATGACTTGGTCTGACCGCGCTCCTCAGGGCGCGTGGAACTCGAAGGAGTCCAGGACGGGTGCGGCCGCCTCGACCACGACCTCGAATTCCGAGTCCGCAGCGCTGATCGCGATGACCAGGATCCGCGCCGACATCCCTTCGGGAAGGTCGAGGAGGTAGAGACGGACACGATCGTCTTGCCCGCCCGGAATGCGCTCGAGCACAAGGGGAATGCAGTCACCCACTTCGGTCGGCCTCAGGCCCACCACATCCATCCGCAGGGCATCGATCCCCCCGACCCTCGCCGCCACGGGAGCCGTCGCCTCGAAGTCGGGGTTGGACCGGATGCTCCGGACGAGCGCATCGACGTCGGCGGCGGGTAGGCCGGCCTCGCATCCGAGCCCCGTTCGAGGGTCCGCCATGACCGTGAGCATGGTGAACTGGACCGCCGAGCCGCGTCCGACGCCGCCCAGGATCGTGAAGGTCCGATTGAGGATCGTGTCGCCCCAGGGCGGGGCCGCGGCGAACGTCACCTCGCCGTCGAGGATGCTGTACAGCACGGGCACGGCCTGCCCGTTCTCGGTGGTCGGGAGGTCGCCCGACTGGGATCCATACACGAGCCCGAGGCGCCCGTCCTCCTGGCGGACGACCGCGAAGGACTGCTCGACCACGGTCCCATCCTCGGCGAACAGCCGGACCTTGAACTCGAACCAGCCGGTGGGCCACACGGGGCCCTGTACGCGTTCGATCTCGGATCGCTCGTAGCGGGCCCCGTCGGTCGTGGCGTAGAGGAGCGGCACCACCTCGCCTGGCGACGGCGGTCCCTCGTCCGGCTCGTGGCGGTGCAGGTACGTCTCGGCCGCCTCACCGTCCACCCGGGCCCCGAGAAACGCCTGCAGGAGTGCAGAGACTTCAGCGTCGGATGGCGGCGCCACCTGCTCGACCGGCACCTGGTCGAAGTCGGGGTAGAGGTCATCGAAGGTGGAGTACGGGACAACCGGGTCAGCCGGCTGCAGCAGTTCCCATGTGGTCACGACCCAGATCCCGGAAGGGCCGGTGCGCGCCTCCTGTTCCACGTTGAACCTCACCGTCTCGTACCGGGAGTCGTCGATCGTCGGCGCGCACCCGCGGACCTCGAGGGGCATCTCGGGGTAGGGCTGCGGATACAGGGGGTTCGTCCGGCCTGGCGCGCAGCGGATGAACAGGACGCCTTCGAGGTGACCTCCCCCCTCCACGTATCCGTGGATAGCGAAGCCGCTGAACTCCTCCCATCCGAGTTCCTCCCGGACGAACCGCTCGAAGATCTCTGCTTCCAAAGGCTCCCCGTTAGCGTCGGGACCGCCGAAGGAGGCCAGCACCGGGTCGACCTGCCAGGTGTAGTCAGGATCGCCGGCGTCTGCGCGGTCCTGCGCTTCCTGCACCTCCTCCAATGTGGACTGCGGCCACATCCCACCCGACGTTGGCGGGCTGGAATTCGGCTCAGGGCTGGCGGCCGCCGCCGACGGTGTCGGCGTGGCCGTGCCGGTGCCTGTCTGTTGGTTCGCGTAGAGGTTCAGCGCCAGGGCAGCCACCACCACGACGACGGCAGCACTCCCCAGGGCAGAGAGGAACTTGGGCACGCTCAATCTCCCCGGGATTGCGCGCCAACCGCCCCGCTGCCTGCTCTTGCGCGTGCGCTCGAACGTCGCGCGCAATACGCGATCCGGCATCTGACCCGGGGCTTCCGCCTCGAGCCACTCGCTGATCCGCTCGTCAAGCTGCTTCTTGGCAGTCATCACGCCGTCCCGTTCTGGGCGACCGAGATCTGAAGCGCATCCGCCTGTAGAGCCGCACGCATCGCCTCGGTCGCGTAATGAAGTCGTGATCTCGCGGTCCCTTCGGGAATGCCGAGAATCCGCGCAATCTCGGCAGCCGAGAAACCGCTGTGGTGGTGAAGAACGACGACCGCCCGCTGCTCGGGCTTCAGCCGTGTGAAGGCTCGCTCGAGCAGATCCCGGTCAGCGACCGATCCGGTGTCGTCGCCGATCGAATGATCCATGGGCAGTGGTTGAACCTGGTTCGACCAGCGCCGCAGCTGACGGCCCTGGTCTGCGCAGGCGTTCACCACGAGGCGATAGAGCCAGGCGTCGAACCTGTCTGGATCGCGCAGTGAAGGAAGCTGTCGCCACGCGCGGACGAGAGCCTCCTGGACCGCGTCTTCCGCCAGGTCTGCCGACCTGAGGATCAGGCGAGCGACGGCGTACAGGCGATCGCCGGCGGAGGTCGCAAGGACTTCAAACGCCTCGTGATCTCCGCGCGCTGCCGCCTCAACGAGATCGCGCCTCATTCCCTCTCCATCACCGGCGCGGCCTGATCGGCTCGCGCTGTTAGTTATGACGGATGCAATCGGCTGATCTACTCATGTCGGCAGTTTCGCAGGCGCGCTGAGGTCGCCAACTACGCCGAGGGCGCCTCGCCGGGACGATCGGGGTCGGTGCGTGCAGGGCAGGTTGCGGAAGTAAACCCCAGCTGCTCTGGCGATCCTTAGAGACGGGCGTGAAACCCCGTGAGAAACGGGTTCGAACCTACACACGTGTCGCTGTGAGGTTGGCGGGGTCGTGGTCGGATCCGAACTCAGGAAACGTGCTACCGCCAAGTAACTGGCTCCGGCGGGCCGGACCCTGCCGTGTACTGAATTCGTTGGGCGCCGCCGAAACTGAGATCGCGGTCCCTCTCCCTCGCCGATCACGCGAGTGGTTGAAGGTGGCGCTGGTCGAGTGCCAGCGCTGCCATCAGGTCATCCAGCGTACGTCGCCCATCCAGCGCTACTGCCCTGAGTGCCGTCGGACGATCAGGCAGGCCAGGAGCCGCCCAGCGGTCCGGCGCTCGCGTGCCGCACCGCAAGGAAGTCAACGGGCTCGGCGCCAACCGCCGACCGAGGCCGCAGAGCGGGCGCGGCCGGTCGGGCTAGTCGGTCCCTCCCCGCGCCGGCCAAGTTGAGGCGGGGCTCCGCCGCGACCGCGGCGGGACTGCGCGCACCGGGCCATCTCGACCGAGGTCGTGCTGCCGACACGAAAGTCATCCGATCCGGTCGACGCGTGCTCATCCCGTCGGCGCGGACAGTAGTCGCCATGAACGAGTCAACCGCCGAGCGCGTCGCAGCGCCCGGCTATGAGATCCGGGTTCGCGGGATTTTGGGGAGCCGCCTCGTGGCGGCCTTCCCCGACCTCGTCGCGGTCGTCGACCGCGGCGACACGGTGCTGAGGGGCCGCCTCGCCGACCAGTCGGCGCTCCACGGAGTCCTGGCTCAGATCGAGGCACTTGGCCTCGAGCTCGTCGAAGTCCGCCGTCGCCGAGGTCCGGCGACGGCACCAGTCATAGAAAGGAGATCGAAACGATGAACAAGATCCTCGTCGCCGTGTTCGACAGCGAGAAGACCGCCTACGAAGGCGTCGCCGCGCTGAAGGACCTCCACAGAGATGGCGACATCAGCCTCTACGCCTCTTCGGTCATCGCCAAGGATGCCGCCGGAACGGTCGCCGTCCGCCAGGCGGCGGACTCCGGACCGCTCGGCACCCTCGTCGGGATCGTCGGCGGGTCGCTCGTCGGACTGCTCGGCGGGCCCGCGGGTGCCGTCGTCGGCGGCTGGATCGGCGGCGGCGCCGGCCTCATGTACGACCTCTTCAGCGTCGGCGTGGGCGTGGACTTCATGGACCAGGTCGGGACGACCCTAACGCCCGGCAAGGTTGCCGTCGTCGCAGACATCGACGAGAGCTGGACCACACCGGTCGACACGCGGCTCGAGGCGATGGGCGCTGCGGTCTTCCGGCGGTACCCAGGCGACGTCGCGGACGAGCAGCTCGCTCGCGAGGCCGAAGCGGCCGAGACCGAGACCCGGCAGCTGATGGCCGAGTTCGAGCACGCGGAGGGCGAGGCCCGGGCGAAGGCCCAGGCCACAGCCGCCGCCCAGCAAGCGAAGGTCGAGGCCATCGTCGGCCGGATCGACACCGCCACCAAGCAGGCGAAGGCCGAGTTCGAGGCCCGACTCGCCACGCTGCATGCCCAGCTCGAGAGCTCCCGCCAGGCGCAGCGCAACCGGATCGAGGCTCGGATCAGCGAGGCCAAGGCCAACCACAAGGCCCGCCAGGAGAAGCTCGAGGAGGCCCGCAAGCATGCGAAGGCCGCGCTCGAGCTGACGGGCGAGGCCATCCGTGTCTGATCGACCCGGCTAACCCCTTTACTCGCGGCGGAGCCACGGGAATGACGACGTCATCCGTGGCTTCGCCGCTTCTCGGCTTCGGTCGCCCGCACCACGGACCACCGATCCGCCAACCGGCGTCTTCCTAGCGGCGAGCGCGCACCGACGGTCCGAGTAGGCCGAGCTGCCGTGCCCGGTCCACGGCTTCCGTGCGCTTGTGTACCCCCAGCTTCTCGTAGATGTGGCGCATGTGCGTTTTGACCGTGCTGGTCGAGAGGACCACCTCGGTCGCGATCTCCGGCGCAGACAGGTTGCTCGGCAGGTATCGCAGGACGCGCAGCTCGCTCTCCGTAAGATCCTCGGCGGGCTCGCCGCGGTCGCGGTTGCGCGCCGGGATCGACGCCCCGGCAAGCACGTCCAGGACGCTCGACAGGAGCGCGGCGTGGGCCGTGCGGTGTCGCGGATGCCGCTCGAGCAGTTCGCGCGCCGGCGTGACAAGGAACGGAAGGACGAGCGCGTCGGTCTCCGCTTGGTCGAGCGCCTGCTCGACGTCGTCCACCGCACGCGTCGCCTCCCCCACGGCGTCGCGAGCCAGCGCATCGACGATCAAGGCATTCGGAAGCATGTAGGGGAGGATGACCCGGGCCCTGCCGGCAAGGACGGGCGCGAGGGCATCGATCGCGCCTCGCGGATCTCGCTCGAGCAGGAGCGTCGTCGCGAGCGCGGTCCGCGTCTCGGCAAAATCCTGTTCCGCGTCGGTTGCCGTTGCCAGTGCCGCGCGAGCGGCTGAACCTCGACCGAGTCGCACAAGCGTCTGGACCTGAAACCCGCGCCCGACGATCGCCAGCGGATCGGGATCCACTAGGAACGTCTGCAGCCGTTGCGTTTCCTCGAAGAGCGCGTTCGCGTCGGCCAGTCGTCCCTGGCCGAGACGCTGCGTGCCCCGGGCGTACCGGATGAGGAGCTCCTTGGCAGGCTCGGCATTCGGGCGAAGGCCAGCCTCCGCCCGACCAAGCCACTCCTCAGCCTCCGTGAACCGGCCTTGCAGCGCGTCCAATCCGCCGAGCGTGGCAAGGACCATCGGCACGACTGGCTCCGATGACCACCCGTAGCGCTCGAGGATCCGGAGCGCCTGCATGGCGAGATCTCGCGCCTCGGTGATGGAATGCCGGCTGACTGCCAGGGCGAGATGCGCGAGCGATCCCTGCTCGACGTACGGCCGGCCCATCCGCCGTGCAAGGTCTGCTGCCTCGGCGAGGTGGTGCTCGGCGTCGTCCCCCGCCCCCGCCCACAGCTCGACGATCCCAAGGCTCATCAGCGCCACCGCCTTCGCGTCGCTGCCCACGGTGACCTGGCCGACCGTCTCGGCCTGGGCGGGCTCGAGCAGCGGGCGAGCCTCACGGAGGGCGCTCGCGTAGTCGCCGCGCCAGCGGGCGAGCGTCAGTCGGGCGGTCGCGAGCATCGCTCCGAAGAGCCGCCGGCGCTCCTTGGGCACCTCGGCCGCGTGGCGCTCGGCGAGCGCAATGTACGAGGCGCCGGTGTCCAACGACGGCCGAATCACTTCACCGTAGGCGACGAAGGCTGCGAGCTCCGGGTTGGCAAAGGAATCCTTCGGAAACTGCTCGAGCAGCCCCCGGATGGTGGCGTAGGTGCCGTCGAGCGCGATGCTGAATCCATGTTGCCCAAGCAACTCGGCGGCGAGGGTCCAGTCCTCTGCGCGCTGGGCATGCCGAATCGCGTCGATCGGCATCTGGTGCTCGGCATACCATGCGGCTGCGACGCGATGCAAGCGCGGGATGACGGCCGGCTCCGCGCGCCGGAGCTCGAGCCGAAGCAGGTCCGCGAACAGACTGTGGTAGCGGAACCACGTCCGTTGCCGATCGATCGAGAAGACGAAGGCGCCGGCGTCTTCGAGATCGAGCAAGCTTCGTTCGGAGCCGGTCGTCTCGAGGAGTTGGTCGGCGAGGGGGCCGTTGACCCGATCAAGGATCGACGTTCGCAAAAGGAGCCGGCGGACAGCCTCGGGCTGGCGTGCCAGGACCTCGGCAAACAGGTAGTCGGCGATCGTCCGCTCGCTTCCCGAGAACTCGGCGATGAACCCCTCCGGGTCGACGCGGCCCGCGAGCGACAGCGCCGCGAGGCGAAGGCCCGCTACCCATCCTTCGGTTCGCGCGAGGAGCGACGCGATCGCAGCGTCCGACAGGGTCACGTTTGCCGCGGACAGCAGGTCCACAGCTTCGTCGCGCTGGAACCGCAGATCACCTGCTCGTAGCTCCGTCAGCTCACCGGCCAGACGCAGCCGATGAAGGCCGATCGGGGGGTCATGCCGGGTCGAAACGATCACCCGAAGGGGCGGCGGGCGGCGGGTGAGGAGCAGCTCGAGCTGGCCCAATGCGCTGGGTTCGAGCAGCTCGTGCAGATCGTCGATC
>DATHTR010000140.1:0-23781 GCA_035463095.1 Candidatus Angelobacter sp.
CCTCCTCCTCCTATCCCGTTCTCAGCTGTGCGGCGCGCTGACCGCGCGCGCCAGGCGGGTGAGCAGCTCCTCCTTGATGGCGTCGGCATCGATGGCGGTGGCGATCAGGACCGATCGTCGGGCAGGATCCTCGCTGCGGTACAGGCTGCCGGCAAGGTACGGGTCGGAGCTCGTGTCGCAGGCGAGTGATTCGGTGACGGTGTCGGTCACCAGCTCGGGCCGCAGGAGCGAGGCGACCAGCACGACCGGGTCGTGGAGGTAGGCGCCGTCGATCCCATCGGCCTTCTGATGGAAGCCGACGTAGTATCGGACCGCGTCGCGGACGATTCCCGCCAGGTGCGTATCGGGCAGGACCTGCAGGTCCTCCATCGTGAACACGACGTCCTGGGTCGCGTCGAGCGGGAAGATCCGGTGGAGCGCGCCGGCCGCCAGGCAGGCCTCGGCCGCCTCCGGGTCGACGCACGCGTTCCACTCGCCGGTCTCGGTCGTGTTCCCGCGCTCCTCGAGCGTGCCGCCCATCCAGACCACCTCGCGCGTCCCGCGCGCCAGGTCCACGCCGTGCTCCGTGGCCGCCGCCAGGTTCGTCAGCGGGCCCAGAGCGACGACGGTCACCTCGCCGGGGTGGCGACTGACGTGCGCACCGAGATAGCGGCTGGCGGGGATCGCGGTGTACTCGGTGGTCCCGAGCTGGCGATCCTCGCCGCGCAGCTCGACGTAACCGGTGCCGGTCGGGCCGTGGGTGTCGGGCGCGGTCCGCAGGCGTCTCTGGAGCGGCCTCGCCGCCCCGATGCTAACGGGGACGTCGCCACGCCCCACCATGCGAAGGATCTTCCCGGTGTTGCGCGCGACGTGGTGGATCTCGACATTGCCGGCCACGCAGGTCACCCCGCGCAGGTTCAGCTCCGGGCTCGTGGCGGCGATCAGGAGCGCGAGCATGTCGTCGATCCCGGTGTCGACGTCCAGGATGACGGGGCGGGCGTCGGTGGGCGGCGATACGGCGTCCATTCGGCCGCCTATGGTACGCGCCAGCCGCCGGCCTGGCCCACCTTCGTCGCCAGGGGCCGGCCGAGGGTCTCGCTCACGTGCCGCGCCGCCGCGAGCAGGGCGTCGAGGTCCGCCCCGTGCGACAGGCCCTCACGCTCGAGCAGGTACACCAGGTCCTCCGTCGCAAGGTTGCCCGCGGCGCCCGGAGCGTACGGGCAGCCACCGGTGCCGCCGGTCGAGGCGTCGAAGCAGCGCACGCCGAGCTCGAGCGCGGCGGCCACGTTCGCGAGCGCGGTGCCGCGCGTGTCGTGGAAGTGCATCGCGAGGGAGGAGACCGGGATGCCCGCGTCGAGGAGGGCGCGCACGACCCGCCGCACGTCCGACGGCGCCGCGACGCCGATCGTGTCCCCGATGCTCAGCTCGTCCACGCCGAGCTCGAGCAGCTGGTGGGCGACGCCGACGACCGCAGCCTCGCCCACCTGGCCCTGGTATGGACAGCCGAATGCCGTCGAGACATAGCCACGCGACCACCAGCCGCGCTCGAGGGCCCGTGCCACCACCGGACGGAACGCATCGATCGACTCCGCGATGGACATGTTGATGTTCGCCCGCGTGAACGGCTCCGACGCGGCGGTGAAGACGCACACCGCATCCGCTCCGGCTGCTTCGGCCCGCTCCAGGCCGCGAGCGTTCGGCACCAGCACCGGGTACCGTACGCCCGGCCGGCGGTCGAGGTGCGTCATCAGCTCGTCCGCGTCGGCGAGCTGCGGGATCGCCCTCGGCGACACGAAGCTGGTGGCCTCGATCTCGCGCAGGCCGGCATCCGCGAGCAGGTCGATGAAGCGCCTCTTCGCGTCGGTCGGAATCGGGGCCGGCTCGTTCTGCAGTCCATCGCGCGGACCGACCTCGTAGACGCGGACGTCGCGATCAGCCATCGTCGCCATGGTACGGGCTCACCTCGCCGAGCAGGTCTCCGCGCTGGACCTGCTGACCCTCGGCAACGCTGAGGCTCGTGAGGGTCCCGTCGGTCGGCGCGGTCACGGCGTGCTCCATCTTCATGGCCTCGATGACGACGATGGCCTGGTGCGCCCGGACGTGGTCGCCCGGCGCGGCCCGCACGGCGATGACGCGGCCCGGCATCGGAGCCACGAGCGTCGCTCCCCCGTCGCCGGTGGCGGTTGCGTGTCGCACGGCCTCCTCCACGGTCGGCGGCGGGGCGGCGGCGAACTCCAGGCTCTGGCCCTCGACGTCGACATGGAGCAGCGGGCCGTCGCGAGTGGCCGCTGGTGCATCGTCGTCACCAACGACCGGAACCGATCGCTCGTCGTCGGCGTGCCGGACGCGGACCCGGGGCGCGGCGTTCATGCGCCATCCGTCGGTCCAGGGATCGGACCGGTCCCCGGCCAGGATCCGGGCCGCGACGCCCCAGTGGCGTCCGGCCGGGGCCGGCAGCCCCGGAACCTCGAGCAGCGAGATGGTGTCGGTCCGCATCTCGCCGTCGCGCATCGCCCGCTGGTCGAGCAGCCAGCGCAGGAAGCGCACGTTCGTCCGCACTCCGAGGAGGACCGTCTCCTCGAGCGCGGCGCGCAGCCGGTCGAGCGCGTCGTCGCGAGTCGTCCCGTGCGCGATGAGCTTGGCCAGCATCGGGTCGTAGCGATCCGTCACGAGGTCGCCCTCGCGCACGCCCGCATCGACCCGGATGCCACCGGGCCAACGCACGAGCGCAAGCCTCCCCGTGGCGGGCAGGAACCCGGACTCGGGATCCTCGGCGTAGATCCGGGCCTCGATGGCGTGGCCGCGCAGCGTCGGCGTCCCGTGCAGGCCGAGCTCCGCGAGCGTCGCACCCTCGGCGATGCGGAGCTGGTCGGCCACGAGATCGCGTCCGGTGACCTCCTCGGTGACGGGGTGCTCGACCTGGAGTCGGGTGTTCATCTCGAGGAAGAAGTACTCGCCGGTGTCGGTCAGGAGCATCTCGACGGTGCCGGCACTCACGTAGCCGACCGCCTCGGCCGCAGCCAGGGCCGAGGCGCCCATCCGCTCGCGCAGCTCGGGCGTGACGGCCGGCCCGGGTGCTTCCTCGACGATCTTCTGGTTGCGCCGCTGCGCGCTGCAGTCGCGCTCGCCCAGGGATACGCCGGCGCCGTGGGCGTCGAAGATCACCTGGATCTCGACGTGCCGCGATCCGGCGAGATAGCGCTCGAGCACGAGCCGGTCGTCGCCGAAGGACCGCTGCGCCTCGCGCCGACCGGCCGCCAACGCCTCGGCCAGCTCGGCAGCCTCACGCACCACGCGCATCCCCTTGCCGCCGCCGCCCGCGCTCGGCTTCACGAGCAGCGGGAAGCCGATGCGCTCCGCCTCACGGCCCAGGGTGTCGTCGTCCTGGTTCTCGCCGTCATAGCCCGGGACGGTCGGCACGCCGCGCTCCGCCGCCAGCTGCCGGGCGGCAGCCTTGTCGCCCATGGCCGCGATCGCTTCGGCGGGCGGGCCGACCCAGGTCAGCCCGGCGTCGGCGACGGCCCGCGCGAACCCGGAATTCTCGGCGAGGAACCCGTACCCCGGATGGACGGCATCCGCTCCCGTTCGTCGCGCGACCGCGACGAGCGCGTCCGCGTCGAGGTACGAGTCGATGACGTGGGCCTCGTCGCAGCCGTCGGGCGGCCGCTCGTCCGCGGCATGGACGCCGATGGCCCGCACGCCGCGACGCCGGGCGGTGCGGGCGATGCGGGCGGCGATCTCGCCGCGATTTGCGATCAGGAGGCGACCGATGGCGTCGGTGCCGGCCGCCGTCGCACGGGCGCCCGCCGCGCCGGAAACAGTCGCGAGCGACAGGCGCGACACACGGACGCGTGCCCCCACTCTCATCGCCGGGAGGCGGCCGGCGGCGATCCAGCGCTGCACCGTCCGAACGGTCACGCCAAGCTCGGCGGCGACTTCTTTCGGGGTCAGTTCCTCGTCGCTCATGTCGTGATTGTCGCTGATGGGCTCAGTACCGAACGTGGATCGTGCGCGCCTCGCCATCGATGCGCATCGACCCCCCATACGGCACGATCCACTGCGGATCGGTGTGGCCGATGTCGGGCCCGAAGACGGCCATCACGTCCGGCGCATAGGCATCGAGGGCTCGGAGGACCGCGTCCCGCTGCTCGGACACGTAGGTGCGCCGTTCGGCATCCGCGCTCGCGGCCGGGAAGTGGGAGGCCTTCGGCCTCCCGACCACGACGGCAGCCACCTGCTCGAGCACGCCCCGCTCGCCGAGGTTGCGAAGCATGCGGAAGACCTCGGTCGCCGGCGGCATCTCCTCGCTCGTCTCGAGGATGAGGATGCACCCGGCGTAGTCCTCCGCCGGACGGATCCAGCGGCCGGCGGCCAGGTTCCAGTGAAGAACCTCCAGGTTCCCGCCCCAGGTCGGGCCCTCCACCGCCGCACTGGCGTTGTGCCAGAACCACCCCTCCGACGGTCGCATCGGCGGCTCGTCGGTCAGCGCCTGGGGGGTGTCCCATCCGATCGGATCCTCGGCGAACGCGTCGACCGGTGCGAGTTCGACCTCGTCGGTCGTGAACAGCGCCGAGCGCAGCGAGCCAACCGAGACCGGATGCGTTCGGCCGCCGCGGCCGAGGTGGACCATGGTCGAGCCGCCGTGATAGCTCACGATGCCGAGGTTCCAGAGCCAGTTCAGCAGGTTCGTGTTGTCGCTGTAGCCGAAGTACGGCTTGGGGTTCGCGGCGATCGCCTCGACGTCGAGGAACGGAAGCACGGTGAGCTGATCGTCGCCGCCGATGGTGGCCAGCACGGCCCCGATGGACGGATCGCTGAAGGCTGCCACCAGGTCGGCCGCTCGCTGCTGGGCTGATGCTCCGAGCCGAGCCGTCGTGGGGTACTCGATCGGCTCCACGCCGATCTCGTCGCGCAGCCGGCGCATCGCGAGCTGGTGCACCTCAGGGAACGCGCCGGGGCCGGCCCAGGATGGAGACACGACGGCCACGCGTGCCCCGGGTGTCGGCTTCGGCGGGGTGCGCAGTTCCGGCCGCACCATCGCGTCAGGCTCGCCAGTCCGGCGCGCGTCGCTCGACGAACGCGCGAAGGCCCTCCTGGCCCTCCGTCCCGGTGCGCTGCGTCGCGATCGAGCGCGGCGTTCGCGCGTGCGCCTCCGCGGCCCCCAGCACCCGGGGGGCGCGGGCGAGCGCCTTCGCCTCGCGGATGGCCGTTGGTCCGGCGGTGCGCAGCTCGTCGAGCAGTCCCGTGATTCGCTCGTCCAGCGCCGCCTCGTCGGGCACGACCTCGTGGACCAGGCCGATGTGGCGCGCGCGCTCCGCGTCGAAGCGCTGGCCGGTCGCGAAGAGGGCCCGGGCATGCGACTCGCCGATCTTCGGCAACACGAAGGTGCTGATCACGGCCGGGACGATGCCGAGCTTCGTCTCGGTGAAGCCGAACGTGGCATCGGCCGTCGCCACCACCACGTCGGCCACGGCGCACAGCCCCATGCCGCCCCCAAGGGCCGCGCCGTGCACGCGGGCGATCACCGGGACCGGGCACGCCTCGATCGTCTCGAACATGGACTGCATGGCGCGCGCGTCGCGCTCGTTGTCGTCCACCGTCAGGCCGATCGCCGCGCGCATCCAGGCGACGTCGGCCCCGGCGCTGAATGTCGGGCCGTCGCCGGCCACGACGATACCGCGGAGCGCGTGCGGCGATTCGGTGGCGATGCCCTCGAACGCGTCGCGCAGGGCAGCGATGAGCTCGGCGTCGAACGCGTTGCGGACCTCCGGCCTCGCCAGGGTGACTCGTGCGAAGGGACCGTCCCGCTCGACGCGCAGCGCGCCACTCACCGGGCGCGCCCCCGCCGGTGGAACGGCTCGGCCACGGCGCGCACCTGCGACAGCATCGGCTCCTCGAGCCAGACGACATCGGTCTCGTCGGGAACGTCGACCGTGGCGGATGCACCCGACGCGCCGACGAGCCCGAGCAGCAGGCGCGCACGGCCGGCGCCGTCCTCGGTCTCGACCAGGTAGGCCGCATCGACCTCGGTGCCCGCGAGGGCGGCGCGAAGGCTGTCCTCCAGGTCTCGGGTGTCGCGGGCCGGGAGCCGCACCCGGATGGACTGCCGGGCCGTCGGCTCGAACAGCGGCTCGTCCGTCCCCGGCAGGCGGCCGGCGGCGAGCGCCTCGAGCTCTCCGAGGTCGAACCGGTAGGGGACCGGCCCGGCGGGATCCATGATCGCGGGCAGCCCGGCGGCCGCGAGGTTCGCGACGGCGATCCGCGCGGGCAGGGGCAGGTTCCCGGTCCGCGACGGAGCCCAGGCGGCGAGTGCGCCGAACGAGCCGAACACCACGCTGACCGGGTTCCCGCCCGACTCCTGCGCCAGCATGACGCTGATCTCGACCTGCTCGTCGTCGTCGACCGCCGAGGCAAGCGCCGCCTTCGCCTCGTCGCCGTGCCCGGGAGGGACGGGCAGCAGCAGCGTCCCGCTCATCAGCGTCCGATAGAACTCGGCCAGCGGACCCGGTTCGCCGCGCTCCTCGGCGTCGCGCGCCGCGAGCATCGCGTCGAACAGGTTGGCGGCACTCTCCTCGAGCGTGCCGGTCGGCGTGGATCGGTCGTGGGAGCCCGGCGCGGGGCGGTCGGCGGTCGGCTGCATCGGTCAGAGGAGCCTACTCGATGGAGTACGATCGATCGCATGATCCGGGGCATCGACCATCTCGTCATCGCCTGCGAGGATCCGGACGCGGCTGCCGAGGAGCTGGCTTCGGGGCTCGGCATCATCTCGACCGGTGGGGGCCGGCACGAGGCGTTCGGCACCCGGAACCGGATCGCCTGGCTGGCGGACGGGTCCTACCTCGAGCTGATCGGCATCGAGGATCCCGAGCGCGCATCGACGTCCCCCGTCGGCGCTGCGGCGATCCGAGCGCTCGAGGGCGGAGGTGGCCTGGCGACCTGGGCCGCACTCGTCGACGACGTCGGGGCCGCCGCACAGGAGCTGGATGCCGCCGGCGCGTCGTGGGGCCTGCCCGCCCACGGCACCCGCCGCCGGGACGACGGGGAACTCGTCGAGTGGTGGACGGCGTTTCCGTCGCGCCCGCTCGAGCCTGCCGTTCCGTTCCTCATTCAGCACGCCCTCACCGGCGCCGAGTGGGGGTCGGAGGCGCGGGAGGAGCGATCCCACTTCATGCATGCGCTCGGCTCGCCGGTGCTCCTGTCGCGTCTCGACCTGGCCGCGTCGGACCCTCCGTCATCGGCAGCCTCGCTGCATGGCCTGCTCGGCCTCGACGTCTGGGCCGTGGCCGACCTGGCGGTCGCCGACATCGGTCCGCATGTCGTCCGCCTCGTCCCTCGTCGCGAGATGGCCGTGCCGGCAGTGGTCACGCTCGGGGCCGACGTCGACACGCCGCTCACGGCGGACCTCCTCGGTCTCCGCTTCGACGTCGAACGTGTCGCCCTGCCCGTGACGTCGGCACCATCCGCCTGACGGGTCAGCGCGTGCCGCGCCCGCTCACATGCGGTACAGGCTGAAGCCCGGTTCGGGGATCGATGCGTTGAGCGCCGCGCTGATCCCGAGCGCGAGCACTCGCCGCGTGTCCATCGGGTCGATGACGCCGTCGTCCCACAGCCGAGCGGTCGAGTGGTAGGGAGAACCCTCGAGCTCGTACTTGTCGAGGATCGGTGCCTCGAACGCATCACGGTCGGCATCGGTCTCGAAGCCGCCGCGGACGGTCGACAGGACGCGGGCCGCCTGCGGCCCACCCATGACGCTGATCCGCGCGTTGGGCCACATCCACAGCTGGCGGGGTGAGTACGCGCGTCCGGCCATCCCGTAGTTCCCGGCGCCGAAGCTGCCGCCGATGATGACGGTGAACTTCGGCACGTTCGTCGTGGCCACCGCCGTCACCAGCTTGGCGCCGTCTCGCGCGATCCCGCCGGCCTCGTACTCCCGCCCCACCATGAAGCCGGTGATGTTCTGGAGGAACACGAGCGGGATCCGGCGCTGCGAGGCGAGCTCGATGAAGTGGGCGCCCTTCAGGCTGGAGCTGCTGAACAGGATCCCGTTGTTGGCGATGATCCCGACCGGGTGGCCCCAGATGCGCGCGAAGCCGCAGACCAGCGTCTCGCCGTAGCGCTCCTTGAACTCGTGGAACTCGGACCCGTCCACGATGCGGGCGATGACCTCCCGCACGTCGTAGCTCTGCCGCGCGTCGGCTGGGATGATGCCGTACAGCTCCTCCGGCGAGGCCGATGGCTCCACAGGCGCCATGATCTCCCACGGAGGAGCGGGCTTGCGCCAGGCGAGGTTGCGCACGATCTGGCGGCCGATGGCGAGGGCGTGCTCGTCGTCGAGAGCGTAGTGGTCGGCGACCCCCGACTGCACGGTGTGCACCTCCGCGCCGCCCAGCTCCTCCGCCGTCACGATCTCGCCTGTCGCTGCCTGCACGAGCGGCGGTCCACCGAGGAAGATCGTGCCGGTGCCCTTGACGATGACGGTCTCGTCGCTCATGGCCGGCACGTAGGCGCCGCCGGCCGTGCAGCTCCCCATGACGAGAGCGATCTGTGGGATGCGCCGCGCGGAGAGCTGGGCCTGGTTGTAGAAGATCCGGCCGAAGTGCTCGCGGTCAGGAAAGACCTCGTCCTGGAGGGGGAGGAAGGCGCCGCCGGAGTCGACGAGGTAGAGGCACGGCAGGCGGTTCTCGAGCGCGATCTCCTGGGCGCGGAGGTGCTTCTTGACCGTCATCGGGTAGTACGTGCCGCCCTTGACCGTCGCGTCGTTCGCGACGATCACGCACTCGACGCCCTCGACCCGGCCGATGCCCGTCACGACCCCGGCTCCGGGAGCGTCGCCGTCGTAGAGGCCGTCCGCGGCCAGGGCCGACAGCTCGAGGAAGCTGGCTCCGGGATCGAGGAGCCGGTCGATCCGCTCGCGCACAGGCAGCGTGCCGCGCTCTCGGTGTCGCGCGATCGACCGGTCGTCGCCAGCCGCCCCACGATCGCTGACGGTGCCGGTGCGCTGCCGAAGCTCGTCGACCAGGGCAGCCATGGCCTCGTGGTTCGCCCGTGCCACGTCGGACGCCGCGTCGTGGGCGCTGCGCAGGATGCTCATCGGCCTCCGATTATCGCGGGTCGGCCATCGCGCCATGCAGCAACCGGGACCCGGCGCTGCAGACCCCGTCTCGATTCCGAGCCCCGGGGTCGGCGGGGTCCCCCGTCAGGCCAGGGTGACGAGCGGAACGATCTGGCTCACGTGCGCCGTGTTCACGATCACGACGCTGACGACGTGCTCGAACGGCGGCTCGCCCGCATGGAGCAGGTACGCGTCGGTCAACGGCAGGAACGCGTGCTGACGGGCCAGGTGCATCCCGACCTCCACGCCGGGGTGGAGGTGGACATTGCCGGTGACGCTGAACGGACCGACCGTGACGGCCGCGCGGCGCAGCCGGCGGTGGAGACGGAGCTGCCGGCTGGCGCGCCACTCGGGCGGCATGGCGAGGACGACCCGCGCCGTCGGAAGAGTCTCCCACTCGCCGTTCTCGCCCTGCGCGCCCGGATCCGGCGGCGAGGTCCGTTCGTCCAGGGCGCCCGGGCTGGGGCGCCACAGGCGCAGCTCGTCCTGGGAGCTCAGCAGGTCGGTCACCCGCTGGCCGCCCGGCGCGACCCAGCCGACGATTCGTGCGTCGGCGGTGTAGAGCTCGATGGGCGCCAGCTCGGGACCGACGGCAACCGCGGTGGCTCCCTGGGTGGGCGATGGGCCGGGACCGCGGCGCCAGTTCCAGAACGTCACGTTGCCTCCTGTGGAGTGGACGGCCGCGCGGGCACGTGCGCGGCCGTGGCGCAACCCTACGCAGCGCCGCGTCACGCACCAACGGCCTGAAAGTCCTACCGGGGGCCGGTGCGGGGTCGCACCAGGTCATGGGTTGGGTATCGTGCGCGGATGATCGAGTTCGACGACTTCCTGGCGGTCGACATGCGCGTCGGTCGCATCCTCGCCGCCGATCCGTTCCCCGAGGCGCGCAAGCCCTCGTACAAGCTGCGCATCGACTTCGGCCACGACATCGGCGAGCGCGTCAGCTCGGCGCAGCTGACCGTGACCTATCCGGATCCCGCCGTGCTCATCGGACGCCAGGTCGTGGCGGTGGTGAACTTCCCGGCTCGGCGAATCGCCGGGTTCAAGAGCGAGGTGCTCGTGCTCGGCGCCATGGGTGACGACGGCCAGGTGTCCCTCCTCCGGCCGGACCCTGCGGCAGCGGAGGGCCAGCGCATCGGGTGATCCGGTTCGGTGCCGGGCGCGTAGTGGAGGGCAACCAACCTTCTCTCTCCACGAGGAACTCGAACCGATGCGCAAGCTCAACCGACTCGTCGGCCTCCTGGCCGGCACGGCGATGGTGGCGGCCCTGGCCGTCCCGGTCGCTGCCGACTCCCATGACAACGCCATGGTCCGCGTGGTCCATGCCTCGCCCGATGCGCCCAACGTGGACATCTGGGTCGACGGCGAGACCGTGCTGACCGACGTGCCGTTCACCGCGGTGAGCGACTACCTCAGCCTCCCGGCCGGCACCTACTCGATCGCCGTCTCGGCGACGGGCGACACCGATCCGGTCATCGGCCCGCTCGACCTCGACTTCGAGGCTGGCACCGCCTACACGATCGCCGCCTACGGCTTCGTGGCCGAGATCAACGCGACCGTCTTCACCGATGACACGACGATCGCCGATGGGCAGTCCAAGCTCCGCGCCATTCACCTGTCGCCGAGCGCTCCCGCCGACGTCGACATCGCCCTCCAGGGCGGCGACGTGGTCGTCCCCGGCCTGAGCTTCCCCGAGGCCAGCGGCTACCTGACGCTCGATGCGGGCGACTACCCGCTCGAGATCCGCGCCGCCGGTGAGGCGGACGCCGCGTTCGAGTTCACCGCTTCGCTGCCGGCCAACACGAACGTCACCGCGTTCGCGATGGATGACGGCGAGGGCGTGCAGATCGTGACCGCGATCGACGCCGAGGGCACCGCCATGTCGCCCGACACGGCGATGGCGCAGCCGTCGACCGTAACTCCGGTCCTGCTGGCCGGCCTGGCCCTGCTGGGCATGGCCGCCCTGCTGACCGTCCGGACCCTGGCCGCGCGCACCGAGCGCTAGGCTCGTCCGAATCCCCGGCCGGGTCGTCGCCCACGAGCGGGCGGCGACCCGGCTTCGTCGTGCACGCCGGTTGCCGGTCGCGACCGTCGCGGCGATACTCGACCGTGATGACGACCGACAGTCCGATCCTCGCCGGCGAGGCCCCGGACGGGATGCCGGATCCGGCGCTGGCGCCGCCCCAGATCGCCCGCAGCGGCGATCCGTTCGCCGCGCTGCGGCTCGTCCACTTTCTCTCGCGCATCCGGCGCAACCAGACGCACCAGCTGCGCGACGTGGTCCACGCGCTGAATGCCGCCTACCTGGACTGGTACTTCAGCGAGAAGGCCGTGCTGTCCGAGCTCGTTCAGCTCCAGGCCAACTGGTCGATCAGCTTCCACGGCGACGACCGCATCGTGCTCGATCGCAACGAGCGCGGACACACCCTGCTGCTCACCGACTCGACGAAGATGAGCTCGTTCCTCGTCAACGAGGCGCGGCGGCTCTCCGATGCGTGCCATGAGGAGCTGCGTCGGTTCACCCTGGGCGACGGGGTCTCCCCCGACAACTGAGCCGGGGAACCGTCAGCCGCGCAGCTGGTCGAGCTTGTCGTCGCGACCGATGAGGATGAGCTCGTCGCCCTCGGCCACCCGCTCCTCGCGCGCCGGGTTCACGAAGACCTGGTTGCCGCGCCTGAGCGCGATCGGCGTCAGCCCGAGCCGCCCCTTGAGATCGAGCTCGCCCAGGGTTCGGCCCACGAACGCCTTCGGCGGCATGATCTTCTCGATCCCGAACGAGGGCGCCACGTCGAGGTAGTCGATCACGTTCGGCACGTTGAACGAGTGGGCCAGCCTGAGCCCGGTCTCCCGTTCGGGGAAGACGACCCGGTCCGCGCCGACGCGCGCCAGGATCTCACCGTGGAGCAGGCTGCCGGCCTTCGCGATGACCGTCCGAACGCCGAGGCGCTTCAGGACCATGGTCGCGAAGATCGACGGCTCGGCGTCGGAGCTGATGGCGACGATGGCGGTCGGGAAGTCGGCGGCTCCCGCGGAGCGCAGCGCATCCTCGTCGGCGGCGTCCAGCTGGAGGGCGTGGGTCACATCGGGGGCGATGTCGTTGACATTCGCCTCGGAGCGATCGATCGCGAGCACCTGGTGCCCGAGTCGCTCGAGCTCGCGGGCCACCGCAGAGCCGAATCGTCCGAGCCCGATCACCATCACCTGCTCGCCGGCCATCGTGCCTCCTTCGCTGCTTCGGTGAGCCTAGCCGATCCGCACCGACTCGACGGCCGGACGGTACGACACGGCATGCGCCCGGGCCGCCAGCGCCAGGACCAGGGTCAGCGGTCCGAGCCGGCCGATGAACATGGCGATGGTGGTGATCACGCGGGCGGGATCGGTCAGATCGGGCGTGATCCCGGTGCTCGCACCGACCGTTCCGAACGCCGAGACCGCTTCGAACAGGGTGTCGACGAAGGCCTCCTCGGTGGTCAGGGTCAGTCCCAGGCCGGTGAGGAAGACGAAGGCGATCGACAGGAGCGTGACCGCGATGGCGCGGTACACGAGCTCGTGCTTGATCCGTCGCCCGAAGGCGGTGGCCGATGGCTCGCCCTTGACGGTCGAGGCAATGACGATGAGCAGCACGCTGAACGTGTTGACCTTGATCCCGCCGGCAGTCGACCCGGACGCGCCGCCGATGAACATGAGCGCCATGACCACGAACAGGGTGGCATCGAAGAAGGCGCCCGTCTCGAGCGCCGTGAACCCGGCGGTGCGCAGGGTGGCCGACTCGAAGAACGCGTTCAGCAGCCGTTGCTCGGACGGCATCGCCCCCAGGGTGGCCGGATTCTCCCACTCGGTGAAGCCGATGAACACGGTGCCGGCCACCAGCAGGACGACCGTCGTGAGCAGCACGAGCTTGGTCTCGAGCGCGAATCGGCTCCATCGGCGCTTGTAGACCGCGTCGCCGACGATGGCGAACCCGAGGCCGCCGAGGACCAGCAGGAACCCGTGGGTCATGAGCACCACCCAGTCGTCGCGGAACGGGATGAGCGACTGGAACCCGCCGGTCAGGTCGAACCCGGCGTTGTTGAAGGCCGAGATGGAGTGGAAGATGCCCCACCAGATCCCCATCGGGTGCCAGGTCGGCCCGGCTTCCGGGCCGGCCATGAAGGCGATCGACAGGATGACGGCGCCGATGACCTCGCAGATGACGGTGAAGATCGCGATGCGCGTGACGAGCTGGGTGATCGTCCCGAGCTCCAGGCCGCCGAGCGACTCGTTCATCAGCACCCGGTCGCGCAGGGACGTCCGTCGGCGAAGGAACAGGAACAGCAGCAGCGTGCTGCCGGCCATGATGCCGAAGCCGCCGAGCTGGATGAGGGCCAGGATCACGACCTGGCCGAACGGGCTCCAGTGGTTCGCCGTGTCGAGCACGACGAGCCCGGTGACGCAGGTGGCACTGGTGGCGGTGAAGAGCGCGTCGACGAATCGCGTGGCCTGTCCGTCGGCCGCGGCGATGGGCAGCATGAGCAGCGCCGTGCCGATGCTGATCAGGATCACGAACAGGACGAGCAGGCTGACCGCCGGCGGCGGAGCCTTGCGCAGGCGTCGGGGCTGTCGAACCGTGAACTCCTCGGGCCGCGTGCGCTGGACGCGGACGCGGCGATCTCCCGGGCGCCGGCCCTCGAGGGTCATGTCAGCCGATCAGCGCGCGGATGCACGCCGCGCAGCGTAGCGCGGGTCAGACCCGGTCGGAGTCGCCTGCCTGCCCGACCGCCGCGGTCGGACGCTCATCGGTGGGGCGCACCGAGCCCTCCGCCACCGGCAGCGGCACCCGGCGCGGTCGCGGGCGGAATGGGCTCGTCTCCGGGACCACCGGGCCGTCCGTCTCGGTGAGCTGCCCGCCCCGATACGCGTCCCAGACGGCCATCACGTTGTCCCGGTGCGGCTTGATGCGGCAGTGCTCGTCTCGGTTGCCCATCTCGTCGCAGTAGCCGAGCGGCACGCATTTCGGGACCAGGAAGCTCCCGAAGAAGGGTGAGACGCGGAAGATCTCGTGGCGGATCTGCTTGAAGAGCTGCCGGATCTCCCACTGCGCCATGGTGCAGAGCCGCAGCCCCGACATGTGAATGAGCTGCCGCAGGTTGACCGTCATGATCAGGTTGGTCTGCATGGCATTCGGGAAGATGAAGCGCGCGTCCTCGGCCGGCACTTCGGCCTGGAGAAGCTGGCCGTACAGGTCCAGGTTGTCGTCGATGGCCCGCTGGAAGCGCCCGGCGAGATCGTCCGGCAGATCCCCGTTGGTGATCGAGTCGGGGATCGTGTAGTTGTCGCGCTTCTTGAAGCTGACGTAGCGCTGTGACTGCTGGTCGAAGGCCGTGCCGGCGCGATGCCGGACCAGCTGGTGCGAGAGGGTGCGGGTCACGCCGCTGATGGCGAACGTGAAGTTCACGTGCTCGATGGTCGACCCGTGGCCAGACTCCATCACCTTGCGGACCAGGCTCTGCTGCTTCTCGTCGGCGGTCTCGCGGCTGACCGCCTTGTCCCAGATCGCGTCCGGGACGAGCTCCGAGTAGCAGGTCCGGCAGGCCGTGTAGATGATCGGGAGGTAGTACTCCTCGACGATCTCCCTGGTCGGGAAGATGAGGCGGGCGGAGAGGGCGGACGACGTGGCTGGCATCGGCGCCGAGTCTACCAGCCGACCGCGGTGCCCGCGCGCCCTTATCCACAAGATGTTGCGGTGTGGATAAGTCATCGCCCCTATGTTGTGCTGTCGGCCTCTGCGGGCGGGTCGTCATCGCGGGTCTCGCCGAGTCGGGCCAGGCCGTGCATCCGGTCGAGTGCGATTCGATCGCCGCCGGCGGATCGGGCACTGCCGAGCGCCTCGCCGACCCGTGCGATCAGGCCGTCCAGGTCGAGGTCCTCGCCCGGCCGCATGACGGCCACGCCGACGCTGACCGTCACCGACACCAGCTCGTCGCCGATCGGGATGGCGCGCTGCGCCAGGCGCCGGCGGAGCGCGTCGGCGAACGTCGCTGCTCCGCTCTCGTCGGTGTGCGGCAGGATCGCGAGGAACCCGTCGCTGCCGGCGCGTCCGAGCGCGTCGGCCTCGCGGACCCGGAGACGCATCCGAAGCGCCACCTCGCGCAGGAGGGCATCGCCTCCGCCGACGCCATGTCGCGCATTGATCTCCGAGAAGCGGTCGACGTCGAGGAGGACGAGGGCCACCGGGTGCTGATAGCGGCGTGCCTGCGCGATCTCGACCCGGAGACGATCCAGGATGGCGGCGCGACTCGCGACGCCGGTCAGCGGGTCCACGGTCGTGCTGCGTTCCAGCTCGGCGCGCTGGAGATCGATGGTGCGACGGGCCTGGAGAAGTTCTTCGATGGTGCCGCGCAGCTCCCGGCTCAGACGGTCGTCGGCGGGCTCGCGCATCTCGCGCACCACGGCGACGATCCCGTCACCCGCCCGATGGAGCCGGCCCTCGAGGCCCCCGAGTGCGGTTACCGTCTGCGGGCCCTCCGTCGTCGGCAGGTCGCCGATGTGGACCCCGAGCAGATCCTCGAGCCGGGTGCCTCGGCTCGTCCCGTCCAGCCCGAGCAGAGAAGCGGCCGATGCGTTCCAGTCGCGGAGGGCCAGCGCACCGTCGAAGGCGAGCAGGGCGTCCGGCAGAGCATGCGCGAGCGGCGGCAGGGCATACGGCGCAGGCGCATGGTGCGTATCCGCTCGCGGCGCCTCCATCGACCGATGGCCGGCGAGTGAGGCGCCGATCAGGGCCAGGAGTCCGATGACGGCCTCGAGCCCGTCGCCACGGTCGACCCCCAGGCCGAGTGCGCCGATCGCCAGGCCGAAGCTCGCGCCGGCGAGCAAAGGCGGGCGTGCGATCAGGCCTGCGGTTGCGGCGAGCGCGGCCGAGCCCAGAAGGACGGAGCCTCCCCATGCGTCGACCGGGCCGGCGAGGGCGGGCAGGCTGCCTGCCACCACGATGGCGCCGACCGCGGCGAGGCCGACACCGGCGATCCGGAGGCGACCGCCGCGCCCCGCGACCACCATGTCATGACGATCGGCCACTGCCACGGCCACGGCCAGGAGGGCGGCGCAGCCGATGGACAGGTCGAGGCCGCCACGCGTATCGCTCAGCGCAAGGACGAGGCTGCCGCCAGCCACGCCGGCCGCAGCCGGAGCCCCGAGGACCGCCGCGAGCGCGCCCTCGCGCGCACCGAGGACGAGCGCCATGATCGCGAGCGCGGATGCGGCGGCCACCAGCACGCCGGCCAGCGCCGGAATGAGCCAGGGCAGGCCCGCGCCGGCGAGTTCGGTCGGCGGCGTTGCGCGCACGACGGCCAGCGCTGCGGCCGGCAGCGCGGCGCCGAGCAGCAGCACGGCGACGTCGCGCGGGCGCGACTCGTCGGATCGCGGCATGGCGCGAGTCTCGGCGCGCGTGCGCGGCGGCGGCAATGGTACGAACGCCGCGCTGGCCGGCCGTCCCTATACTCGGCCGTCGTGGACGAGCGACCTCGCGCGGTCATGTCGCGCGCCGCCTTCCTGGAGGCGACGGATGCCCTCATCGCCAGCGGCGAGCGGATCGTGCATGATCCGGCGTGGGACCCGTTCCGCGACTGGCTCCTGGACTCGGACCGGTTGCTCGAGCAGGTCTGGGGCCGGATGGACCGCTACCACCTTGCCTGGCTGAACGTCGGGCGCGGGAGCGCTCCGCCCGGATCGGCGCTCGACGAGGCGGGAACGAGCCGCTTCATTGCGGAGGTCGCGAGCGGCAAGCTGGCCGTCCTGCGTACGATGAGAGCCGCCGTCGAGCGGCAGGGCTGGACCCTGCTCTCCGACGACGAGCCAGACGCGGAATCGGAACAGGAGGATCGGTGAGCTACCCGATCGCACCCGGCGGCCTCGCGGCCGTCCTCGCCCACCCCGACGACGAGAGCTTCAGCTGCGCGGGCTCGCTGGCGCTGGCCCACGACGAGGGCCGGACGACCCGCCTGCTCGTCGTCACGCGCGGCGAGGCCGGCGGCGACGACGGCGCCGACCCCGGCGTCGTCGGCGACCTCCGCGAATCGGAGCTCATCGGCGCCGCACGGACCATCGGACTCGACGAGGTCTCGATCCTCGACGGGTACCCGGACGGGGGCGTCGCTGACGAGTCCTTCGACCGACTGGTCGACGAGATCGCCTCCTGGCTCGCCGACCGGCGCCCGCAGGCGGTGTTGACGTTCGGGCCGCACGGCGTCACCGGCCATCCCGACCACATCGTCGTCGGCAGCGCCACGCGATGGGCGGTCGAGCGCCTGGCGGACGAGGGGATCGCCCCGAACGCGGTGTACGTCGTCTCCCCGATCTTCGACCCCGGCGGCAACCTCTTCGACCTCTCCGGTGAGGAGCAGGCGGCGACTCATCGGATCGACATCACGTCCGTCGCCGCGCGCAAGCTCGAGGCCCTGCAGTCGCACGCCAGCCAGGCCGACACGGCGGACACGATCGCTGCATTGAAGTCGGCGATCGACCGAGGCGGGCCGATCCACGAGGGATTCCACCGCGTGCGGCCGATCGTCCCGGCGCCCCATCCGAACTTCGACACGCGCCTCCTCTAGCCCGCATCGGCACCGGTTCGTTCCAGGGCGTATCCTCTTGGACATGACGATCGACTCAAACCTCGGCAAGGTCGACGAGGTCATGACCGCGCTGTACGACATCCACGACCCGGAGATCGGGATGAGCATCGTGGATCTCGACCTGATCAAGGCCGTGGAGATCGGCGCGGACGGCGAGCCGACCGAGATCAAGATGGTCCTGACCACCCCGTTCTGCCCGTGGGCCGGCGAGCTCATCCAGAGCGTCAAGGCCAAGGCCGAGGAGGTCGTCGGGCCGCCGGTCAAGGTGACCCTGCTCGCGGAGCGCTGGGAGCCACCCCCGGGCCTCTTCTAGCCGCCGATGCGGATCTACACGCGCAAGGGCGACACCGGCACGACCGGCCTGCTCTACGGCGGCGATCGGGTCAGCAAGGCGGACCTGCGCACCGATGCCTACGGCACCACCGACGAGGCCGTGGCGGCGCTCGGGCTGGCCCGCGCCGCCATCGGCTCCGAGCTGGACCGAACGGAGGCCCGCCTGGCCGAGCTCATCCTGCGGCTCCAGCGTGAGCTGTTCGTGGTCGGAGCGGAGCTGGCGACGCACGTCGACCGTCGAGATCGGCTCACGTCCGGGACGTCCCTCGTCTCCGCCGAGATGGTCACCGCGCTGGAGGGCGAGATCGACGCGCTCGAGGAGCTCGTCGAGCAGCCGAAGGAGTTTGTGGTCCCCGGCGAGTCGACGGTGGGCGCCGCCCTGGATGTGGCGCGCACCATCGTGCGCCGCTCCGAGCGCCGCGCCGTCGCCCTGGCCGCGGACGGCGGCCTCCCCGACTCCCAGGTCGTGCCCTACCTCAACCGCCTCGCAGACCTGCTGTTCGTCATGGCCCGCGCCGCCGACGGGGGCTTCCGTCCGGTTCGGACCGGACGGTAATATCGGCGCTCCCGAAGGAGAATCACACGATGGGTTATGCCGTCACCAACCCCGCGACCGGGGAGACTGTCAGGAAGTACGACACGATCACGGATGCCGAGCTCGAGTCCGCGATCGCCGCGGCAGACGAGGCGCATCGGACCTGGTCGAAGTCGACCACCGTGGAGGAGCGCGCGGCCCTCATCCGCCGCGTCGCCGAGCTCCACCGCGAGCGCCGCCAGGAGCTGGCGGAGATCATCGTGCGCGAGATGGGCAAGCCGATCGGCCTGGCGCTCGGCGAGGCCGACTTCGCCGCGGACATCTACGAGTACTACGCCGACCACTCGCCGGACTTCCTCGCAGATGAGCCGATCGAGCTCCTCGCCGGCGAGGGCTCGGCGGTCATCCGCCGCTCGTCGCTCGGGGTCCTGCTCGGCGTCATGCCGTGGAACTTCCCGTACTACCAGGTGGCGCGCTTCGCCGGACCGAACCTCATCATCGGGAACACGATCCTGCTGAAGCACGCTGCCCAGTGCCCCGAGTCCGCTGCCGTCATGGAGCAGATCTTCCGCGACGCGGGCTTCCCAACCGGCGCATACGTCAACCTCTACGCATCGCACGACCAGCTCGAGCGGGTCATCGCCGACCCGCGCGTGCAGGGCGTCTCACTCACCGGCTCGGAGCGCGCGGGCGCCGCGGTGGCCGAGATCGCCGGCCGTCACCTGAAGAAGGTCGTACTCGAGCTCGGCGGCTCGGACCCGTTCATCCTGCTCTCGACGAACGACCTCGACGCCGCCGCCCAGGCCGCGGTCGACGCCCGGCTCGACACCAACGGGCAGTCATGCAACGCGGCCAAGCGCTTCATCGTCGTCGACGAGCTGTACGAGCCGTTCCTCGAGACATTCACCGCGAAGATGGCCGAGATCGAGGCGACCGATCCAACCTCCGCGGACACCACGCTCGGCCCGCTCTCGTCGCTGGAGGCCGCCGAGCGCCTCGACGAGCAGGTCAAGCGGGCGATCGAGCACGGCGCGAAGCTCGTGCACGGTGGCACCCGCGACGGCGCCTTCTTCCCGACGACCGTGCTGACCGATGTCACGCCCGACAACCCCGCCTCCAAGGAGGAGTTCTTCGGCCCGGTCGCGCAGGTGTACCGCGCCAGGGACGAGGCCGAGGCCGTGCGCATCGCGAACGACATCCCGTACGGCCTCGGCTCGTACGTGTACAGCACCGACCGGGAGCAGGCGCTCCGTGTTGCCGACCAGATCGAGGCCGGCATGGTGTTCGTGAACGTCGTGCTTGCCGATGGCGCCGAGCTCCCGTTCGGTGGCGTCAAGCGCTCGGGCACCGGGCGCGAGATGGGGCGCCTGGGTGCTGACGAGTTCACGAACAAGAAGCTGATCCGCATCGGCTGAGCCGGAGGCGCCAGGTTGTTCTGAGCATCTCCCAGCAGACGGGGTAGCCCGCGTTGCGGTTCGGGGTCATCCTCACCGGGGGCAGCGTCGACGCGCAGCTGGATGCGGCGCGCGCGGCTGAGGCCGCCGGCTGGGACGGCGTCTTCACGTGGGACGGCATCCACGTGGGCGACGGCATCGAAGTCCACGACCCGTGGGTGCTGATGAGCGCGTTCGCCATGGTCACCGAGCGCGTCCGGATCGGCGCGATGATCCAGCCACTCGCGCGCCGGCGCCCGTGGAAGGTGGCCCGCGAGGCGACGACGCTCGATCACGTGTCGAACGGCCGGTTCGTCCTGTGTGTCGGGCTCGGTGCCGTGGACGATGCCGGCTGGGGGAAGGTGGGCGAGCCGGTCGACCGTCGAACCCGCGCCGAGCGCCTGGACGAGACGCTCCAGATCCTCACCGGGCTGTGGAGCGGGGAGCCGTTCGGTTTCGAGGGCACCCACTACCGGTTTTCCCCGATGGCCTTCCGGCCCACGCCGGTCCAGCGTCCGCGAATCCCGATCTGGGTCGTCGGGGCGTGGCCGTCCGAGCGGTCGATGACTCGAGCGGCGCGCTACGACGGCCTCCTGCCCAACGTCGTCGGTGGCGGCCAGTACACGCCGGAGATGATCGGCCAGATGCGCGACTGGATCGCCGAGCGCCGAGGCTCGCTGGACGGCTTCGACATCGTCCTCGAGGGGCCGACGGAGTCTGGTCCGGCCGATGACGAGCTCCGCCGCTTCGCCGATGCGGGCGCCACGTGGTGGGTCGAGTCCAACTGGGAGACGTTCGACCCTGCCGTGGCGCGGCGCCGCATCGAGGCGGGACCGCCGCGACTGGGAGGTTCCTGACGTCATCCGGCAGGAATCCAGGTCAGGCTCGTCGCATGGCACATCCGCTCGTGGACCAGTTGCGATTCACCCGATCCGAGTTCGTGCGGGGACTGCGCGGCCTGGGCGAGGCTGACGCGCGGCGCCGGCTGGAGCCGATGAACTGCATCGGCTGGAACGTCGGTCATCTCGCCTGGCAGGAGCAGCAGTACTTCATCACCTGGCCGGACGGTCGCACGCCGTTCCCCGACATCGCGCGCGAGTTCGTCTCGGGGGGTCCGCCGAGCACGCCAAGCCTCCAGCGAGTGCTGGCGGCCTGGACGGCGATCACCGCGGACGCCGACGCATGGCTGGATACCGCGACTTCCGAGGTCCTGGAGTCCCACGTGCTGAGCCGCGGGCGGCCGATCCAGCGCCGCTACGGCGATCTGCTCCAGCGAGTGATCTACCACTACTGGCTCCACACCGGCGAGAACGCCGCGATCCGACAGCTGCTCGGGCACGACCGGCTTCCGCAGTTCGTCGGCAGCATCGATCGCAAGGCGCCATATCGACCGGACCGCGACTGACGGCTGGTCAGCCGCTCGTTTCGACGACAAGTCCCTCGTTGGGCCGCAACTCCACGGATCCTTCGACCGTGCCGTCCCGGTCGCGATGGGTGCCGATCAGCACGCGGCCCGGCCCGCCGTCCGGCACGGTGCGCGCATCCCCGGTGAGATTCAGCACGACGTTGAGCATGCCTTCCGGACCGCTGCGCCGGAAGGCGAAGACGCCATCGGGCGTCGGGCCGAAGCGCTCGAAGTCGCCGCGGTGGAGCACCGGGTGCTCGCGCCTGAGGCGGAGGAGGTCGCGGGTGAGGGTCAGCATGGAGTCGGGGTCCTCGGCCTGGCCGGCGACGTTGACCCGATCCGCATCGGATGCCAACGGCAGCCACGGCGCCACCTCCGGCGGGCAGAAGCCGGCGTTCGGTGAGGCGTCCCACTGCATCGGCGACCGGCAGCCGTCGCGGCCGCGGCCGGGCTCGCGCCGCTCGAGCGGATCGCGCGCCTCGCCGGGAGCAACCGGGACATCGACCATGCCGATCTCCTCGCCGTAGTAGATCGTCGGCGTCCCGCGCAGGGCGAGGAGCATGAGCATCCCGACCTTCGCCTGGTCGCGGCCGGCGCGCTCCGGGGAGGCGAACCGTGGCTGATCGTGGTTGCCGAGCACCCACGACGCCCATGCGCCTGGCGGCAGCGCTCCCTGCACGCCTTCGACAGCGCGTCGGACCGCATCGGCCCGCCAGGGGCTGTTGATGACGTGGAAGTTGAACGGGACGTGGATCTCGTCCTGGCGCTCGCCGTAGTACTCGGCCCAGCGGTCGAAGTCTGGGTGGTGCAGCTCGCCGATGCTGACGCGATCGCCGGGATACGTGTCGAGCATGGCGCGGAACGACCGATACAGCTCGTGCATGTCGGGATGGTTGTGGTCGTTGACGTGAAGCTGGGTCAGCCACGAGCCGAGGCGAGACCATTCGCGGCCCGGGTTCGGGTTCGGCGGGTTGTCGCGCAGCTCCGGGTCCTTCATCACCATGGGCGCCACGTCGATCCGAAAGCCGTCCACGCCGCGATCCAGCCAGAAGCGCGCGACGTCGAACATCGCCGTCCGCACCTCGGGGTTGCGCCAGTTGAGGTCAGGCTGCTCGGGGAGGAAGATGTGGAGGTAGTACTGGCCCCGGGTCTCGTCCCAGGTCCAGGTCGGCCCGGCGAACATGCTGACCCAGTTGTTCGGCAGGCCTCCGTCCGGCTGCGGGTCGCGCCACACGTACCAGGCGGCCTTCGGATTGTCGCGTGACGAACGGGACTCGGCGAACCACGGGTGCTCGATGGACGTGTGGTTCGGGACGTAGTCGACGACGACGCGGATGCTGCGCTCGTGCGCGGCGGCGAGCAGGTCGTCGAAGTCCGCGAGGGTGCCGAACAGCGGATCGACGTCGGTGTAATCGGCCACGTCGTACCCGAAGTCGGCCATCGGGCTGGGGTAGAAGGGCGAGATCCAGATGGCGTCCACGCCGAGCCAGGCCAGGTAGTCGAGCCTCCCGGTGATGCCGCGCAGGTCGCCGGTGCCGTCGCCGTTCGCATCGGCAAAGCTGCGCGGGTAGATCTGGTAGACGACGCCGGTCTGCCACCAGCGAGGCGGTGCCTGCATCCACGCAGCCTAGACCGCCGCGGCGTTCGCCGCGCGCTGCCCCGCGAGGCCGATCGCGAGCGGCGGGCGAGCTCGGTCGCCTGAGCTGGCGGGGCTGGGCGCCTCCCGGGCCTGCTAGGATCGGGGGCGATGACCGACGCCCCGATCCCGTCGACCGCGGACACGCAGGCCGCCGCGCGCGACCGGCCGGCCGGCCGAATGCCGGCAATCGATCCCCGCGAGGCCGAGCGGCTGTTCCGGCAGGGCGTGGCGCTGTTCAACGGTGTGCGCTACTGGCACGCGCACGAGGCGTGGGAGACCCTCTGGCGGGCCGCTCCCGACCACGAGCGGGACTTCTACCAGGGCCTGATCCAGGTCGCCGCCGGGCTCCTCCATCTCCAGCGGCGCAATGCGCGCGGCGCGCGGAACAAGCTGCGCGAGGGACTGACGAAGCTTCGCCCCTACGAGCCGGTCCACCGCGGCATCATGGTGAACGAGCTCATGGGGAAGGGCGGGCGGATCCTGGCCGACCTCGACGAGGGCCAGCTGCCGTACCTGATCCCGCCCGTCATCCGGTTCGTCGACTCCGAGACGCCCGACTTCAGCCGATGAGCGACGCCGAGTTCCGCCTCGAGCGCGACTCGATGGGCGAGGTGCGCGTCCCGGCGCATGCGAAGTGGCGGGCCCAAACACAGCGTGCCGTCGAGAACTTCCCGATCTCCGGCACCCGCCTGGAGCGAGCCCAGATCGAGGCCCTGGCGCGCATCAAGGGCGCGGTCGC
>DATHTR010000141.1:0-6983 GCA_035463095.1 Candidatus Angelobacter sp.
CGCCGCTCGACGTCGCCGACGCGCTGGCCGTCGGGCGTCTCGAGCCAGACCTCCTGGTCGGCGCCCTCGGCATTGCCGGCGGCGAAGCGGGTGACCCGGATGATCGGCGCGGCGCCCGCCTGTTCCACCCGCATCCGGACCGTCCGGCCGGGCGGGTAGCCACGCCGGATCTCATCGGCACTGAATGGTGTCGGGTGGTGGTCGGGGCGAAGCCGGTGGGCGTCGGTCGGCATGGCCCGCCGAGTCTACTCAGCCCGCAGCCGGTCGTCGCTCCAGGTCGAGCCGCTCGTGGATCCGGGCGGCGATCCGTTCCTCGATGACGGTATCCGGGTCGCGCAACCCCCCAAGGGTGGCCCGCACGCCCACCAGGCTGGCGTAGAGCGGCGGACACGTGGGGCACGACGCGAGATGCTGCTCGACCGTCGCGCTGGTGGCCGGATCGAGCTCGGCGTCGAGGTAGGCCGACACGTGCCGTCGCGCGCGCCAGCAGTGCATCGGCTGGGCCAGGCTCGCCCGGCGGCGCGCGTCGCCCTCGGCGAGTGCACTCACGAGCATCATCCTTCCGCGGCGCAGCCGCTGCTTGGTCGCCGGCAGGCCCGTCTCCATCGCCGCGGCGATCTCGGCGGCGGTCCACCCGACTGCGTCGTGGAGGACGACCGGCAGGCGGTAGATCACCGGCAACCGGGCCAGCCCGTCTTCCAGCTCGTCGCGGAGCTCGGCACGTTCGAGGACCCGCTCGGGCATGACGGTATAGGAGTCGTCGCGCCAGTCGGCCTCCACCGCGTCGATGTCGAGCTCGTCATGGTGGCGCCGGGATCGATCGACGATCCGGTTGACGAGACTGCGGCGCAGCCAGGCCGGCAACGCCGCGGGGTCGCGCAGCTGGTCGCGCCGGCGCCAGGCCCCAACGATCGTCTCCTGGGCGCAGTCTTCCGCGACGTCGGCATCCGCCAGCAGCCGCGACGCGACCCGCACGAGGCCGGGTAGCTCGTCGGCCAGCCGGGCGGCGAAGGCGTCGCCCTCGTCCGCCCGCTCGCCCTCACGTTCCGGGATGCTCGGCGCTGCGGTCATGGCACCGTCAAGGATGCGTCGGACCGGTGCCTTACGCCCTGGCGTGCCGTCCGAAGGAGAAGCGATTCCCCGCCGTCGAGATGCCGAGCACGAAGTAGAGCGGGCAGAAGCCGACCGCTCCGGTCACGAGCGCGATCCCCGCGGCGATCCACGCAGCCACCAGGAACGGGCCTGTTGCGACCCCGCCCAGGGCGACCGCCAGCAATCCGATTCCCAACACGATCCGAACGATTCGATCGATCGATCCGACATTCTCCGGGAGCTTCATCAGTCTGTCCTCTGTCTCGACGGACCCCATGGCCGCCGCTACACAAAGGACGAGATCGGCTCGCGGAGGGATACATCGGGCCGGTCGGCAAGCCCGGGGATCCGCCTTTGGCCGGGCTTAAGGCCACCTTGGGGACCGACCGTAGCCTGCGCTCCGCCGGTCGAACCTCGGCCGGACCAGACACGGAGACGTTCCATGACCAGCGCCATTCGCGCCCGCCTGACGGGCGCATCCACGTACCTCCTCCTCGTTGCCCTGACGACGATCGCGATCGCAGCCTGTGGCGGCTCGACCGCGGCGGCGGCACCGGTCGACCCGGTTTCGACGCCTGAGAGCTCGAGTGCTCCCGCCGCGCCGGCGGCCAGCGGCGACCTCCTCGAAGACCTCGAGGAGGCTTCCGAAGCGTTCGAGGAGTTCATCGACACCGACAACGACGGCCTCAATGACATCGAGGGCGAGGTCGACCCGGACGACGGTTCGGGTGACGCGGCCGAAGGCCAGGTCGACCCGGACAACGGCTTCATCCCGACGCTGTACGTCGATGGCGACGACCTCGGCAGGATCCTCAGGGAGTCGCCCCATCCCGACTGCAGCCACAGCTCGATGGTCGACGGCGATGCCTGCACCTGGACGACCGGCGACGGCAGCGCCTCGCTCGGCGTCGAGATCTACCGGGACCCGAACCTCGCCACGCGTGAAGCGTACGTCGCCCACATGGAAACGCTGATGAGCAGCGGATCGCCGATCGACGATCTTGGTGAGGCTGCCTTCAGCGGCCGCAATCCCCTGGGACCAGGTGCACGCGTGACGGTCTTCCTCGGCGATGGCGTCCACCTGTGGGTCACGATCGTGGCCGAGGGCGACGAGGCCGTGATCGCGGACCAGGCCCTCGAGCTGGCGAGCAAGATCGTGGCGATGCAGTAGTCGTCACCAATCGCGGGCGGGCCGGCTCGGTCCGCCCGCGTCAGCCCGTGTCGCCAGGGAGCAGGTAGAGGGCCATCACCATGCCGGTTCGCGCCCGGATCGCGTGCGCCGTTCCTGCCGCCATGCGCAGCCAGCTCCCCGCCTGGGCAGGGTAGGCGCGGCCGTCGGCGACGAGCTCGGCCTCGCCCGCGAGGACGTGGACGATCGCCGGGCGAGCCGCGGTGTGCTCCGAGAGCTCCTCCCCGGCCGCGAACGAGAACACGACGAGCCGCACGGCGCTCTCATCGGACAGCGTCTGGCTCAGGATGCCGCGCTCCGGAATCGGGGCCTCGGCGACGAGATCCGCGAAGAACGCGTGCCGGGAGGCGCCCGCCTCCTGCTCCACCATGTCGGTCTCCTTCAGTGGCGCTGTTCAGTGGTGGTCGGGCTCCTGGAGCGGCAGGAACATCGCCGCAAGCGTGACGAGCAGCGCCCCGCCGGCGAGGATGCCCGCCACGATGAGCCATTCCACGATCGTCGGCACGTACCACGAGGAGGTCGCGAACGACGTCGCCGCGCCGCCCACGTCGCCGAGCGAGACTCCGGGCGGGTCGCCGACCGGCACGTACGACAGCCCGTTCAACAGCAGGTTCAGGCGGTGGACCCAGATCCCGAGGATGGCGAGGCCGGCCGCGAGAGCGACCCAGCGCGGATCTGCGCGCAGGCGGCGCACGACGAGGATCGCGAACGGGACAGCCAGCCCGACGAGCGCCTCGAACCAGAAGACCGGCGCGTACGGCCCCGTGAGGAGACGGTGGATGGCGTCGGCTTCCTCGGGCGCGCCCGGGTACGCGGCCGTGAGCAGCTCGGCGAAGACGAAGAACCCTTCGACGACGACGAACACCCCCAGGAGTCCCCCGAGGAACGCAACAAGCTCATTCCCGAAGCGCACGACACCGAGGCGGCGGCAGGCCAGCGCCAGGAGGATGACCAGCCCGAGCCCCGACACGAGGGCCGAGCTGATGAACATCGGGGCCATGATCGCCGAGTACCAGAACCCGCGGCTGATCTGGAGTCCGAAGATCCAGGCGGTGATCGAATGGAGCAGGATCGCCGCCGGCAGGGCGACCCACGCGAGCACCCCGATGAGCCGCTGGTCGCGCGCCGCCCCGTCCGCCGACGGTGACGTCCCGAATGCGAGCCGGCTGCCCTGCCGCGCGAGGTCCGCCCTCGTGTACAGCCAGACATACGCGGCGGACAGCGCCATGTACACGAAGACGATCGCGATGTCCCAGACCATCGGTGACGTCGGGTTCGCGTACAGCAGGATGTTGGTGACGCGCTCGGGCCGCCCGAGGTCGGGCAGGATGAAGGTCGCCGCGAGGATGATCGCGACCGTGGCCTCGAGCACGGCGATCCGCACGATCGGCTTGAAGATCGTGGCGCCGAACAGGCGCCCGGCGGACGCGACGATCAGGCCGCCTGCCGACAGGCCGACGAAGAACATGAAAAAGAGGATGTACTGGCCCCACATCACGACATTCGTGAGACCGGTGACCGCCAGCCCGTTGGCGTACTGGTAGACCCACGCGGCGACGCCGACGGCCATGACCACCGCGAGCAGCAGGAGCCAGGCCGCCAGGCCGCGGCTGACCGGCAGTCGCTGCGCACGGTCCAGCTGGATCGCGCCCGCGCTCACAGCGCGCGCCTCCGGCGCGCTGGCAGGTACGACACGCTCGGTCGCGTGCCCACTTCCTCGAGGAGGGCCTCGCCCTCGCGGTCGCGGATGAGGCGGCTCACCCGGCTATCCGGGTCGGCGAGGTCGCCGAACACACGGGCGCCCGCCGGGCACGACCAGACGCACGACGGCACCTGGCCCTCGGCCTGGCGGTGGACGCACAGGGTGCACTTCTCGACGGTGCCGACGGGGCGGGCCGCGACCATGCCCATCGGCACGTCGATCGGATGGACCGCGGGACCCCAGTTGAACGTCCGCACGCCGTACGGGCACGAGATCATGCAATAGCGGCACCCGATGCAGCGGTCGGGATCCTGCATGATCACGCCGTCGTCGCGCCGGTACGTCGCCTGGACCGGACAGACCTTGACACACGGCGCGTTCTCGCAGTGCTGGCAGGCGAGCGGAACCCAGTGCATCTCCGGCTCGCCGTGCTCGATCCGCGGCGTGTCGAGCGCCTCGCCGTCCGTCAGGATCCGGTTCCACCACGTGCCGACGGGGACACGGTTCTCGCTCTTGCAGATGACCGCGCACGACCAGCAGCCGATGCAGCGCTCGGTGTCGACGACCATCCCCCAGTGCGGCCGCTCCGTGGCGGGTTCAAGCTCGCCCCACGCGCGCGACGCGGGCGAGAGCGCCTCGACCGGCGAGACCTTGTGGTCAGGCACGGTCGCCCTCCCCGATCCGGCGGATCTCGACACGGCAATCCTTCCAGCCGGTCGACGGGCTCCACATGTTCGGCACGAAGTGGATCTCGTGGATCGGGTTGACCGCCGACGAGGTCAACTCGTTGACGCCCTTGCCGCTGCGGAACTGGCGCGGCCACCAGCCCTCGTAGAGCGTGGCGGAGCCGCGCCGCGCGCCCTCCGTCTCGTGGGCCCAGCACTCGACGGCACCCCGCGTGTTGGCGATCTCGACGAGGTCGCCATCGCCGATGCCCCGCGCGGCGGCGTCATCGGGGTGGAGCTGGACGACGGGCCGGCCGCCGTGGATCTCCGCCAGCCACGGGTTGTTCGCGTACGACGAGTGGATCCGCCACTTCGAGTGCGGCGTCAGGAGCAGGAGCGGGTACGTCGCCGGATCGTGGATCCCGTCGTCGAACGGCGGCCGGTATGTCGGCACGGTCTCGCCGAGCTCGATGAACCGATCGTGGTCCTTGTAGAACTCGATCCGCCGGGTCGGGATGAACGCGGCGGTCGCCTCGAGCGGGGCCGGCAGTGACCGGGGCGGGAACGGTTCCAGACGCTCGATCTGGGCGAGGAACGGAATGTCGGGATCGGGCACGTTGAGCCGGACCGGCCCCGCCTTGAGCTGGTCGAGCGAGATGCCCTCGGTCGGCCCGCCCGGATCGCCGCCGGCCTCGAGGATCGCCTCGATCGCGGCTTCCTCGTCGAGCTCGAACTCGGCCGCCCTGTCGGGGGCGATCCGGCGGACGAGCTCACGCCAGATCCAGACCTCGGATCGTGATTCGCCGACCGGCTCGATGGCCGGCTGCTGCAGCTGGAGGAACGGGTGGAGGGGCGTGGCCGTGAGGTCGGTCTTCTCGTACCAGGTGGTTGCCGGCAGGACGACGTCGGCCCATTCCACGGTATGCGTCCGCTGGTGATCGACCACGACGACGAGGTCGCAGCCGGCGAGCGTCTCGTGCAGCCGGTTCACGTCCATCGCCTGGACGAACATGTTGGCGAACGTGCACACGAGCGCGTGGTAACCCTGCTCGGGGTACGGCACGTCGGGATGCATCGTGTCGGTCCGGCCGCGGGCGAAGTAGATGCTCGGGACGACCTTCGCCTTCTGGTCGCCGACGTTCCACCAGGGAGCGGTCACGACGCGGACCTTGTACTGGCCGACGTATACCGAGAAGCCGCCGCCGGATCGGCCGATGTTGCCGGTCAGGGCGGCGAGCAATGCCAGGGCGCGGCCGTTGAGGTCCCCGTGGTACCAGTGGTTCGACCCGCCGCCCATGAGAATCGCGGCCGGCTTCGTGGTCGCGTAGGCCCGGGCAACCGTTGCGATCCGCTCCGCGGGGATCCCGCACAGCTCCGCGGCGCGGTCCGGCGTCCAGCGTTCGACCTCGGCGCGGACGAGCGCGAACCCCGGGGTCGCCCGGACTGTCGTGCCGTCGCCCAGCGCAACGTCGAACACTCCGTCGAGCGCGGCGCGGGTTCCTGGCGCGCCGAGCCGGTCGGTCGTGACCTGGACCGGGCCGTTGCGGGCCTCGTCCCAGGCCACGAACGCCTCCGGGGCACCCTCGGCCGGCGGCTCCGCAGCCAGGTCGGTCCAGCGCAGCCGCTTGCCCGTATCGAGCCTGACGAGCAGCGGCGCGTCCGTGTAGGTGCGCATGAACTCCAGTTCGGCGAGGCCCTCGGCCAGGATGACGTTGGCCATCCCAAGCGCGAACGCGGCGTCGGTGCCCGGCCGGATGGGCAGCCACGCGTCCGCCTTCGCGGCCGTCGGCGAGAAGTTCGGGTCGACGACGACGAGCGAAGCACCGGCCTCGACCGCGTCGAAGATGAAGTGCACGTCGGGGATCCGGGTCTCGACCGGATTGCTGCCAATGAGCAGCAGGAACCGGCTGTTGGCCCAGTCCTTTGCCTCGTGTTCCGCGTTCTGGACGCCGAAGGTGATCGGCATCGCCATCGGCAGGTCGCCGTTGAAGTCGAAGCTCGTGCCGTGGGTGAAGCCGAGCAGCGCGCTCGCCCGGTAGTTCGCACCCTTCTGGATGTAGCCGGAGCCCGGGACCTGGCCGAAGACATGGACCGATTCCGGCCCGAAGCGCTCGCCAACGTCTGCCAGCCCGGATGCGACCCGGTCGAGCGCCTCCTCCCAGGTCGCCTCCCGGAAGGTGCCGGAGCCGCGCTCGCCGGTCCGGATGAGCGGCGTCGTGATCCGATCCTCGCCGTAGATGTGGAGCTGGTAGGTGATGCCCTTCATGCAGCCGCGAGGGTTGTACGCCGGGTCCGGGTAATCGGCCGCCTGCTGGACCTTGACCACCTTTCCGTC
>DATHTR010000142.1:0-4446 GCA_035463095.1 Candidatus Angelobacter sp.
ACCATGCGCGCATTCATCGTGGAGCTGAAGAACGAGCCTGGGAGCCTGGCGGACCTGAGCGAGGCGCTGGGGGAGCGCGGGGTGAACATCGTCGGCGTGGCCGGCATGACCTGGAACGAGCTCGGCGCGGTCGGGCTGATCACGAACAACGACGCCACGGCCCGCGCGGTCCTGGAGGAGCGTGACGAGACGTTCCGCGAGGTCGAGCTCATCGCGGCCGGCCTCGAGGATCGTGCCGGTTCGCTCGGGATCGCGGCGCGGCGGCTGGCGGACCGCGGCATCAACATCGAGGCCTGCATGACCACCAGCATGCTGGGCTCGAAGGTCACGATCGCGTTCGCCGTGGACGACGCCGCGGCGGCCCGCGAGGCGCTCGGCGACCTGACGAACCTGAGCGGCGCCTCGATCTGATCGTGCGGCGATTCGGGGATCAGCGGGGGAGGGTCTGCCTGGCGAGGTCGGGGACGTCGGTGACGAAGCCCCAGATGCCACACGCGGCGAGGTGCTTCATCCGCTCCGGATCGTTGACCACGTAGCAGCCGATCTCGCGCCCGTAGGCGTGCGCCTGGGCCAGGAGGGGGAGGGGGTCCATGCCGAGATCGGCCTCGTAGGGATGGACCCCGGCGTGGCCGTGCTCGGTGGCCCACACCAGGGCCGGTTCGATCGGCTGGGTCGGCACGAGCAGGTAGCCGGTCTTGATGTCCGGGTCGAGCTCCCGGACCCGCTCGATGGCGGCCTCGTCGAAGCTGATGACCGCCAGCCGGCCGTCGCGCCGGACCGGGTGGTCGCGCACGGCCTCGACGACCGCATCCGCCGCGGCGCGCGCCTTGATCTCGATGACGAGCCCGATCCCGTCGGGCAGCCAGGCGAGGACCTCGGGGAGGGTGGGGACGCGCAGGCCGCGGCCCCGGAACGGGAAGCCGGCGTCATCGGTCCGGACGAAGGTGGCACCCGCATCGGCCTCCCGGATCTGGTCCATGGTCAGGTCGCGCACGGCGCCGGTCCGATCCGTCGTTCGGTCGAGCGTGTCGTCATGGATCACGGCGAGCTGGCCGTCGGCGGTGAGATGGACGTCGAGCTCGATCGCATCCGCTCCGGCCTCCACGCCGAGGCGGTAGGCCTCCATCGTGTTCTCGGGCGCCTGGGCCGATGCGCCCCGGTGGGCCACGATGATCGTCATCGGATCGATTCCTCCAGCAGCACGTCGGCGGCCGCCTCCTCGTTGGCCGGCTCGCCCTCCGGCACCTGCCGCAGGATCCAGATCCCGATGAGCAGGATCACCAGGAGCGATCCGACCGCCACCTGGTAGGCGCCGCGGTCGAGGATGTCGAGCAGGTTCGCGACAATGATGCCGTACAGCACCGGGCCCACGACGGCGCTGAACTTCCCGACCAGGCCGTAGAGGCCGAACATCTCGCCGACCCGCTCGGGTGGCGTCAGCCGCAGGAGCATGAGGCGGTCGACGACCCCGACGCCGCCGAGCCCTGCCCCGGCGAGGGCTCCGGCCAGCAGGAACGGGATGGTGGACAGGAACGCGCTCAGGATGGCGAGCGCCACGGCCCAGCAGGCGAGGACCGCGAACAGCGTCCTGCGTGGCCCCAGGCGGTCGGCCAGGAAGCCCCAGCCGAAGCTGGCCAGCACGGCGACGACGGTCAGGACGAGGAGCACCTGGAGCGCCTGGCCCTCGGTGAAGCCCACGGCGTAGACCGCGAAGGCGCTCATCACCGCGATGGTCGTGTTCACCGGGTCGGAGTAGAAGAAGCGGGCGATGATGAAGCGCATCAGGCCGGGCGTGGCGCGGGCGTGCCGGATCGTCTCGCCGAGCTGATTCCAGGAGCGAACCGCGTCGATGGCGCTGAACGCGATGCCGGGTCGTTGGCGCTCGCGGACGAACAGGAAGAGCGGCCCGGCGAAGACCAGGAAGAGGCCGGCCACGAGGACGAAGGTGGATGGCGTCGACTGCTCGTTCTCGATGGTGATGCCGAGCAGGAGGAGCACGCCCACCAGCAGGGTGCCGCAGTAGCCGAGCGCGACGCCGATGCCCGACAGCCGACCTCGAGCGAACGGGTGGGCGACGTCCGGCAGCAGCGAGTCGTAGTAGATGAGCGCCGCCTGGTACGCGAAGTTCGCGACGGCGAAGGCCAGCAGGCCGAGCCGGATGTCGACCAGTCCGATGACGGCCGTGCCGATGATGCACGCCACCGTGAAGAAGGCCAGGAACGGCTTGCGGCGGCCGACCCGGTCGCTCATCGCGCCGAGGATCGGCGACACGATGGCGTTGAGCAGCACCGAGACGCTCACCGCCGTGGTGAACCAGAACGTCCCGTCGGCCTCGCCGAGGAAGCGGATCGCCCACAGGCTCATGGCGAACGACACGATCGCGAAGCTGAAGATCGTGTTCGCGAAATCGTAGAACGCCCAGGCCAGCGCCTCGGCCGCGCTGCCGGTGCGAGTGAGCCCGCCGAGCCCCTTCCACCAGGCGGTCGGGGCGAGAACGGTCATGCGTGCGCGAAGCCGTACGTCACGCGCCGCATCATAGGTCCGGCAGCCTCCGGCGCATCCGGTCGCGGTGCGCTACGCTGCGCCTGCCCGCCCACCCGAGCACGGACCGAGTTCCCCATGCGACACCGATTCCAGACGATCGCGCTCGCGATCGCCGGCCTCCTCGCATCGATCGCCGCCGGCCTGGCCGCCTGGCGCCGGCTCGCGCCGCGACGCCGTCCCGACGGCCGCCTCCCCGAGCCGTTCGCCGCGGCGCCAACGACGCCAGTCGGGGGGCGGCCGCCGCGCCGCCCGGTCGACCTCGAGCCGCATCCGACCGGGGCCTTCGCCGCGCTCGGGCGCTTCGACTACCGATTCCGTCGCCTCCTCCCCGTGCTGGGCCTGGCGCTGATGATCGGCCTCCAGGTCTGGGCGTCGCAGGCGGGCGGGACGCTGATCCAGGGCGGCTGGGTGATCGAGGGCTCGGAGGAGCAGCAGGCGGCCGACCTGCTTGCCGATCGGTTCGGGCAGCAGGCCTCCACGATCATCTTCATCTTCACCGATCCGGACGGCGACGCCGCCGCGCCCGGATTCCAGGACCAGGTTGCCGACGCGCTCGAGCCGATCGCCGATGACGAGCTCGTCGCCGACGTGACGACCTACGGCGAGTCGCCGGTCGACGAGCTGCTGAGCGAGGACGGGACGAAGACGCTGGCCGTCGTCACCCTCACCGAGGACGAGGAGAGCGCGGTCGAGAAGGCCGCCGAGCTGGCCGCCGAGGTGGAGGCCCCCGACGGCGTGGCGATGCAGATCACCGGCATCCCGCAGCTCTACCACGAGTTCAACGAGCAGATCGAGGCCGACCTCATCCAGGGCGAGCTCATCAGCCTGCCCATCGCCCTGCTCATCCTGCTCACCGTGTTCGGCACCCTCGTCGGCGCCGTCCTGCCCATCGTCGTGGCGCTCATCGCGCTGCCGTCGGCCTTCGCGGTGGTCTCGCTGCTGGCCGGCGTGATGGACATGAGCATCTTCGTGATGAACCTGGCCAGCATGATCGGCCTGGCGCTGGCGATCGACTATTCGCTGTTCCTGGTGAGCCGATACCGCGAGGAGCTCGAGCACCACCCGGTCGAGATCGCGATCGAGCGGATGATGGGCAGTGTCGGCAAGGCGGTGGCGGTATCCGGCATCGCGGTGGCGATCGGCATGTCGTCGCTCATCGTGTTCGAGGCGGAGGCGCTGCGGAGCATGGGCATCGGCGGCGTGATCACCGTCCTGTCGACCCTGGTCTTCGGGCTGACCGTCCTCCCGGCGCTGCTCGCCATGCTCGGCCCGCGCGTGAATCGCCTGCGTGTACCGCTGCCGAAGTTCCTGCGACTCGAGGACGACCCGGATCGCGCCGAGGCGCGCCGCGGACACGGCGTGTGGGGCTGGATCGCGGCGCGCGTCATGCGGCGGCCGATCCTCATCGCCACGCCCGTCCTGGCCCTGCTCCTGCTGGCCGGCTCGCCGTTCCTGTCGATCCAGCTGTCGACCGGCCAGAACCTCGAGGACCTGCCGCCGACCCCGGCCCGAGAGGCGTTCCTGGACATCGTCGAGGAGTTCCCCGGCGGCGAGTCCGACCCGATCACGGTGGCTGTGCAATACGACGACGGCGACCTGGCCGCCGGCGGGATCTCTGCGGAGCGACAGGCCGATCTCGCCGAGTACATCGAGCGCATCGAGCGGCTCGACGGGATCACCGGCGTCGAGAGCGCCCTCGATCCGCCGCCCGGACTCCCGGCCGCGCAGTACGAGCCGCTGCTGGCGCTGCCGGCCGGCGATCGTCCGCCGGAGGTGGCCGAGGGCCTGGGCGCGTACCTCGAGGACTGGGTCGCCGCCGACGTCCTGCGCCTGCGCGTCTTCAGCGACACGCTTCCCGATTCCGAGGCCGGGCGCGGACTCGTCGACGAGGTCCGGGCCATC
>DATHTR010000143.1:0-7993 GCA_035463095.1 Candidatus Angelobacter sp.
CAGCACGTTCGACCAGGCGTGCGTGGCGCCCGCCTCGCGCGCGGCGCGCAGGACGGCGGCCATCTCGCGGGGCGCATCGGTCAGGCCCGGGAGCACCGGTGCCAGCGCGACGCCGGCTGCCACGCCCACCTCCGACAGCTCGGCGCTGGCACGCAATCGTTGCCGCGGGGGAGCGACCCCGGGCTCGAGGCGGCTGCTCACCGAGTCGTCCAGCGTCGCGATGCTGATGCTGACCGTGACGTTGGCCCGCCGCGAGGCATGCGCCAGCACGTCGCGGTCGCGCACCACCAGCGGGCCGCGGGTGATGAGGCTGATCGGGGTCCGGGAATCGGCCAGTGCCGCGAGACAGCCACGGGTGAGCCGATAGCGACCCTCGGCCGGCTGATACGGGTCGGTGGCCGCGCCGATGGCGACCGTCTCGCGCTTCCAGGTCCGACGCCGCAGCTCCGATCGAAGCACCTCGACGACGTTGACCTTGACCCGGACGCTCGACCCGTAGCGCTCGTCCGCAGGCCGGTCGGCCCGCCGCTCGAAGCCGCGGACGTAGCAGAAGGCGCAGCGATGCACGCAGCCGGTGTACGGGTTGAGGCTCCAGCGGAAGCCCATGCCGCGCACCCGGTTCAGGGCAGTGCGGCACGGCTCCTCGCGGTACGTGGCACGCATGCGCCACACAATAGAACAGATGTTCGAATCATGCTTGTCTGCTACGCTCGGCGACAATGGCATCGCAGGGCTTCGGGGCCACGCTGCAGCGGATCAAGGGCGCGGCCATGACCGCCACGGCGGACGCCGTGCTGTGGACGCTGCGGCACCTGCCGCTGGGAGAGCGTGCCGAGCGAACGCTCCTGGAGCGTACCTGGGGCGCAGGCTCGGCCGACATGCTGGACGCGTACCTCGTCTCCGGCTACCAGAACCCGCGGATCAACGTCCAGAGCATCCTCGTGCGTCACGCGCTCATCGCCCGCATCCTCGGCCCGGAGAGCGTGCCGCCGATGGAGGAGGAGATCCGCTGGGCGATCGAGCTCAACGAGGTCCTCCGCCATCGCGCCGCGGAGCTCGACGTGAAGATGGGTTCCTATCGGAACCCGGTGAAACACGCGGCGGTGCGGCGCGTCGACGAGGCCATCGCGGACCGGGAGCACGAATTCCTCGCGCGCTGGCGTGAGCGCCTGGAGCGCATGGAGACCGACCCGGTGCGGGTCATCGAGCTCGCCTGCGGATCGGCCAACGACTACCGCGCCTTCGCGGAGGCGGGACTCGGGTCGCACCTCGACTACCTCGGGGTCGACCTCAGCGAGAAGAACATCGCCAACGCGCGGCGTCGACATCCCGAGGCGCGCTTCGAGGTCGGTGACATCCTCGATCTGCCGTACGACGACCGATCGTTCGACTGGGTGATCGCCTCCGACATCTTCGAGCATCTCAGCCCCGAAGCCATGGAGCGGGCGCTCGGCGAGGCGATGCGCCTCTCGAAGGACGGCCTGATCCTGACCTTCTTCAACATGTCCGAGGCCGCCGACCACGAGATCCGACGCAGGCGCGCCTACCACTGGAACACGCTCAGCCGCCCGCGCATCGAGGACCGGCTGCGCGGGGCGGGGTTCGGGGCGCTTTTCAGCCTCAAGATCGCACGCTGGATGAAGCGGTCTCACGGCTACCCCCACTCGTACAACCGACGAGCCTGGACGATCATCGCCGAGCGCCAGCCGCGCGTCAGCGCCATGCTCCCGCATCGCCCAGCCGAGGCCGCGCGGAACGAGTGATCGGCGGGGCGGCTTGCGCTCGGCGGGTATGCTGTCCGAGCCGTCGTGCCCTTCGGCTGGCACCAGGGGGTGTACCGCGCTCGGAGGTACGACGTGGAACTCGTGACCGGCCAGACCCTGATGGTCCTCGGACTGCTCGTCCTGGCCCTGCTGACGGTGATGTGGCTGCTCGCCGCAACGAGGCGCTCGCAGCGCTGATCGGCTAGACCTGCTCGACGTACTCCACCGGGCCGGTGTACTCCACGCCGGTCGCGTGGTTCGGGCAGTAGCCGTTCGGCACTTTCGCGAGGTACTGCTGGTGGTAGTCCTCGGCGTAGTAGTACGCGGGCGCGTCCGCGATCTCCGTCGTGATCTGGCCGTAGCCGGCCTTCGTCAGCTCGGCCTGGAAGGCGTCTCGTGACGCCTCGGCGGCGGCGCGCTGCTCCGGTGAGTGGGTGAAGATGACGGAGCGGTACTGGGTGCCGCGGTCGTTGCCCTGTCGCATGCCCTGGGTCGGGTCGTGCTGCTCCCAGAAGAGCCGGAGCAGATCCCCGTAGCCGATCCGCTGCGGGTCGTAGACGACGCGGATGACCTCCGCATGCCCGGTGCGCCCGGTGCAGACCTCCTCGTACGTCGGGTTCGGCGTGTAGCCGCCCGAGTAGCCGACGGAGGTGCTGATGACGCCGGGCGTGTTCCAGAAGAGCTTCTCCTCGCCCCAGAAGCAGCCCATTCCGAACGTCGCGATCTCGCTCCCCTCGGGATGCGGTCCCTTGATCGGCGTGCCGTTGACGAAGTGTCGCTCCGCGGTGGGGATCGGCTGGTCACGGCCGGGAAGCGCGTCGGCCGGATCGGGCATGGTGGAGGGTCTTCCGAATCCGAACATGCAGCGCAGCATACGCCCGATGCGGCCCGACCGCCGACGCGGCCGCTGGTAGCCTTCGCCGCATGACCGACACCTCCGATGCTCCGGCTTCCGAGCGGGTAGTGCTGCTGGGCATGATGGGCAGCGGAAAGTCGTCGATCGGCGAGGCGCTGTCCCGGCGGACCGGCTGGGCATTCGTGGACAATGATGCGCTCGTCGAACGCGCCACCGGCCGGACGGCGAAGGAGCTGCTGGCCCGCGAGGGGGAGGCGGCCATGCGTGCCGCCGAGACGGCGGCGCTCGAGACCGCGCTTTCGATCTCGCCGCCGGTCATCGTCGCCACCGCGGCGGGCACGGTCCTCGACCCCGACAACCGCAGGCGCCTGGCGGGTGGCGGGTTCGTCGTGTGGCTGACCGCGCCCGCGGCGGAGCTCGCTCGCCGCGCGGTCGGCGCGGCCCATCGCCCGTGGCTGGACGACGACCCCGTCGGCTGGTTCCGCCGTGCGCTCAAAGAGCGGGATCCGCTCTACCGGATGGTGGCTGACGTCGAGGTCGACACGAGCACCGAGTCCCCCGATCGCGGTGCTGCGCAGATCATCGAGGCCCTTGCGAGCCGTCCCTGAGCGCTACCATCGATTGTCATGAGCGACGGCGATCCGCGCTTCGACGAGGTTCGGCTGGCCGAGCTGGTGATGCCGAACCGCACGAACCACCACGGCACCCTGTTCGGTGGCCACGCCCTTGGTCTGATGGACCATGCGGGATGGGTTGCGGCCACCCGATGTGCGCGGCGGACCATGGTCACCGTTGCGTCGGACCGCGTGGAGTTCAAGGTCCCGGTCCGGGCCGGCCAGCTGGTGGAGCTGGTCGCCCGCGTGACGAAGGTCGGCCGGACCTCGGTCACCGTCGGCGTCGACATGTACGCGGAGGACGTGGCCACCGGCGAGCGGCGCCTGGCGACGAAGGGCAGCTTCGTGTTCGTGGCCATCGACGACGAGGGTCACCCGACACCGATCCATACTGACGGCTCGCCCTAGGTCGACACAGGGCGCGAAGGCCTGGCGCACGGCAAGAACCCCGCCGGTGCTCGGAGCCGGGCGGGGTTCTCACCTGGAGGGAGGTTGGGTTGCTCGCAGTGTCGGGTCTGACATGACCCGCCGACCAGCGACAAGGGGAGCAGACGGTCCTACGTCATGTGACGTAGGGGCCGATGACCTCGTCAGCCCGTGAGCCGTCCGTGGTCGCGCATCACTCCGACGAGCCGATCGTGGGGCAGGGCATGCGCGGTGATGCCGTCGCGTCCGGTCATCGTCTCGGCAGCGATGAGCGCGTTCGTGATCGCCTCCTCGGTCGCTTCGACGACCGCCTCGAGCAACGGGTTGATATGGTCGTCGACGACCATTCGCAACTCGGCGGTCTCGCGAGGATCGTCCTCGCCTGCCCGATGCGAAAGTCCGCGGTTGCCCGTGGCGAACGCCACGAACAGGTCGCCCGAGCCATGGGACGCGTACGAGCCCATCCGCGCCACGCCCATTCCGACGCGCTGCGCCAGCCGGGCACACTGGTGCGGGAGGAGCGGCGCGTCGGTCGCGACGATGCCGATGATCGAGCCGCCCTCCGGCGTCGCGCGCGCATTCGCCGCGTCGAGCTCGTCCCAGGCCGAGGGGACCTCGTCGGTCGGGATTGCCGCCCCGACCGGGACCCCGTCGATGCGGAGCAGCTCGCGCGCCCCGTAGTTGGCCTGGACCAGGACGCCGACCGTCCAGCCGCGCCGGACGCGCCGGGACGCCGTCCCGATCCCGCCCTTGAACTCGTGGCAGATCGTGCCGGTTCCGCCGCCCACGTTGCCTTCCGGCACGGCACCCGAGGTCGCGCCCTCCAGCGCCTCCGCGACGTGCTCCGGCCGCACGTGCATCCCGTTCAGATCGTTCAGGCAGCCGTCGTACGTCTCGCCGACCACCGGCAGCGCCCAGAAGTCGTCCCGACCACCGCGCGCCTCGGCGGCCGCCCGGATCAGCCCGTCGCGCACCGCCCCGACGCTGTGGGTGTTCGTGACGCCGACCGCCCCGCCGAGCATCCCGTGCTCGCGAACCCACTCCAGCCCGGTGAGCTCGCCGTTGCCATTGAGCCGATGCGCCCCGGCGAAGACCGGCTCGGTCCAGATGTCCCCGTCGTGCGGAATCACCACCGTGACGCCGGTGCGGACCGGGCCCTCGCCGACGCGGAGCGGCCCGTCGCCGCGGACGAGCGTCACGTGCCCGACGCGGACCCCCGCGACGTCGGTGATCGCGTTCATCGGACCCGGTTCGAGCCGGCCGATGCGGATTCCCAGGTCGCGTGCGCGCGTCACGGGCGGGAGTGTACGACCCGCGGGGATCGGGATGGGGAACCTGGACAGCTCCTCGGGCGTATTGTCCTGATGATGGACCGATTCTGGCGCCGGTTCGCGCTGCCGCCGTTGCTGCTGGGCCTCGTCGTGGGGTGCGCGGCCGAGGGACCGAGTGCCGCTGCCACGCCGGACCCGAGCCCGACCGAGTCGATCGTCATCCCGATGGGCCCCGACGGCCCGGAGCTGCCCGAGGAGATCGTCGCTCAGCTTCAGGCCTACGGCGCCGCGCACTCCGACGAGTTCGGCGGCCTGTACGTCGAGGACCAGGGCCGTGGCTCGTTCGTCATGCTCTTCACCGACCGGCTCGAGGAGCACGCATCGGCCATCGCCGAGATCTGGCCGCGCGTCACCGTCCGGGGCGTGCGCTACTCGGAGGCGGCGCTGATGGAGGCCCTCGAGAGCCTCGACCTGGCAAGCATGGCACGACCCGGCCTCGAACCGCTCTCGGCGGGGCTCGACACGATGAACAACGTCGTGACACTCGAGCTCAAGAGCGACGACCCGACCCTCGAGGCCCGCCTCGAGCTCCAGTACGGCGGCCTGGTCGACGTGACCGTGCATCCCCTCCCGGGCGACTGGTCCAACGTGGCCGAGGGTGACGGGTGGCGGTTGCTCGCCGCCGGGCAGTCGGGGCCGGACGAAGCGTTCACCGTGCGAGCGGCCACCAACGAGTCCGCGTGGGAGGACCTGTGGTCGGGCTTGGGCATCGGTGGCGACCGGCCCTCGGTGGACCTGTCCGGCGAGGTGGTGGTGAGCTTCGGGCACGGGATCGGCTCGAGCTGCCGGGAGCTGCGCCTCGACGACGTGGCCGTCGAGGACGGGGTGGTGTTCAGCATCACGAGCGACCCGCTGGCTCCCCGCGCCTGCACCGCCGACCTTGCCGGCGCCGCGGTCTTCGTCGTGGCCGTCGAGCGCGGCGCGCTGCCGGCGGACGGATTCACGCTCCAGCTCGCCGAACGCCAGGTCACCGGCGACGGCTCGACCGAGGTGCTCGACGTCCCGCTCCCCTGAGCGGCCTACGGCGTCGGGCCGGTGAGGAGGGGATCATCGGGGACGCCGCACTCCGGGCAGGCCGTCGCCAGGAACCGGAACCACTCGGTGAGCACCCCGACATCGGGCAGGTCGTTGCCGTCGTGGGCCGCGTAGATCTGGCGGTAGCGGTCGACCACGAGGAGCCGGTGCGTCGGCTCGCCATCGGCCTCGGCCAGCTCGACGCGGCCGTCCCACTCGTCGAAGGCAACCTGTGCCGCCCGCAGGCGCGCGAGGTAGGCGTCCAGTCCGCCCGCGCCGGGGATGATCAGCGCGGTGGCGGCGAGCCGTCGAGCGGGCATCCGGCCCAGGGCTGATGCGGGGACGCGGTCGCCGACCCGCAGGTGGCGCAGGGCAGCCGTCATCCGCCGAGGAAGGTGATCACCGCAGCCATGACGAGCATCGAGACGAGCAGGTAGCCGAGGTAGATCGCGACCAGGGACCATGCGCGGCGCTCGAACACGCTGTTGACGACGATCGCCGGCAGGGCGAAGCCCCAGAAGCCGATGAAGCCCCACATCATGCCGATCGGGATGCTCGCGTCGTTCGGGATGATCCAGCTCATGCCGGCGCCCATGACGACGAATGCCAGGCCGGCGATGGCCATCGCCGCCATCGGGTTCCCGAGGTCCTCGTCCGACTTGCCGATGAGCTGCTGCCAGCGCCCGCCGAAGAGCCACGGCGAGTACCACAGCGAGCCGATCGCCATGGCGCCGACGGCGCCAGCGATGGCGCCGACCACGTTGATGTTGTCCAGGCCCACGTCTTGCCCTCCGTCTCCGTTCGCCCCGCTCGAGGCGAGCGTACCGTCAGGCCTCGCTCGGCGTCGCGCTTGCCTGCGTTGCGGCCGGCTGCGCGCCACCCCGATGCTCCACCAGCCAGAGGCCGACGAAGACGATCGCGGCGCCGACGAGCATCATCGGGCCGAGCTCGTCACCGAGGAGCCACACCGAGGACAGCACCCCGACGATCGGCACCAGCAACGCGAACGCGCTCGCCCGGGCGGGACCGATGCGCGCCACACCCAGGTTGAGGAGCACGAAGGCGGCAACGGTGCCGAACACGGCGAGGTAGCCGATGCCGGCCAGCGCTCCGATCGGAGCCGCGGCGAGGGCGTCGACGCCGCCTTCGAGCATGGCAAGCGGGACGAGGATGGCGGCACCGAGCGCGATGCCGTAGAGGCTGGTGCTCACGGCATCGAACCGATCGCTCGCGGCCCGGGCAAGGACCGAATACACGCCCCAGGTCGCGGCGCCGGCGACGAACAGCCCGTCTCCGAGCAGCCTGTCCGTGTCCGCGCCGCCGCTCGGTCGCACGACGAGCAGCAGGCCGGTTGCCGCGAGGGCAAGCCCGACATGGCCGCGGAAGCCGAGCCGGTCACCGATGACGAGTGCGGCGACCACCGCGGTGAAGATGGGGGCCAGGCCCGGGACGATGATCGCGCCGTCGGCCGCCGGCGCGAGCGTCAGGCCGGTGAGGAACAGCCAGTTGTAGCCGGCAACCGCGGTGAGGGCCAGTCCGACGACGATGGCGGCATCCCGGAGCCCACGAATCGGGGAGAGGGGCCGTCCGGACAACCGAGCCCACCCGTACAGGAGGAGGGCGGCGGCGCCGAATCGCACGGCGGCAATCGTGAACGGGGGGACGCTCTCGACCGCGATCGCGGCCGGCACCCAGGTGCCGCCGAAGCAGATCGCCATGGCGGTGAGCATGAGATACGCGGCGCGGTCGTGGTGCATGGTGCTGTTCGCTCGGGTACGGGTTCAGCCTGCGCCTCTTCGGTCGCAGTCGACATCGGTCAAACGTCGCAGCGCCGGCCTTCGTGAGATCCACCGGCGTCGTGGACAGGCTGTGGACAGCCGCCCGAATCGGCCCGAACTTCGGGGATAAGTGGTATTGCGTCTCGGAAGCGACGACCGGCATACTGATGTCGTCCCGAAGGGGCAGACACACCGGTTCACATGATTTCGA
>DATHTR010000144.1:0-9301 GCA_035463095.1 Candidatus Angelobacter sp.
CCGAGTGACCGAAATGAGCGGCAGGCCCAGGTCGCGCACGGTTTGCAACAGGCCGTGGAGTGCGGCCTGGTCGGCGACCTCGCCGCGGATGACCGTGGTGCCGTCGCGCGACAGCGTGAGAGTCAGCCCGTCGAACCAATCGGCCCATCGGGCGTCGAGGTGTCCCTTGACGCGAAGCTCGAAGCGCCCGCTCTCAGGGCGTGCGCGGGGCGCTCCGCGTTTCTCGTCCATTCCGCTCCTTTCACATGTGTGGCATCGATCGCGTCGGTGTCCCCGACGGGAGTGGGTGCGATGCCAACGTGAACGCCGGGCTGGGGACGGCGCATCACCATGGATGGGGAACGGCCTGGGGATTCATCGCCAGCGGCCTCCGTGCCCGAAGCGGTCGGGGCGCGCGTGGGGCCGAGGGCTTCCCGGTCACGGCCGGCGCCAGGGCATGGCCGCGCAACGTCGTTGCTAGTTGAACCTCGCTCCGCGCAGGAGGCCGAGCTCGTGCGCGCGCCCGATCGCCGCTCGCCGACTGTGGACACCGAGCTTTCCGTAGATGCTCTTGGTGTGACTGCGGACCGTGCTGAGCCCGATCACGAGCTCGGCAGCGATGGCTGGGCCATCGAGCTCGGTTGCCAGCAGGCGCAGGACGTCGAGCTCTCGCTCGCTGAGCGGCTCGACCAGGCCGGCTGTGGCGACTGCGGGTCCGGCGGTCGAGCGAAACGCATCCAGGAGTCGCGCCACGAAGTCGGGCGCAACCCCCCGCTGGCTGGCGACCTTGAGGAGCGAGGCCATCGAGGAGCCCTCATCGAGGAACACGCGGATGGAGCGCTCTGGCTCGGCAAGCGTCAGGGCGCGATCCAGGGAGGCGAGAGCAGCCGGCACGTCGCCGATCTGTTGGTGGGCGAGAGCCTGCAGGATCAGTAGCTCGACCGCGCTGCCGGCCCGTTGACCCTGCTCGGCGGCGGTGAGGAGACGCCGCAGAAGCTGCGCGGGGGCGCTCGTCGAGGTCGCGGCGGCGTCCTGCTTCGCTCGCGCGAGGAGCACCCTGGCCAGCGTGAGGTGCTCGAACTCGCGGAGGTAGCTGAGTTCGTCGTCTGCTTTCAGACCGCGTTCATGCGCCCAGTCCAGCGCATCGGCAACCCGGCCCTGCAAGGCCCAGATCCGCGCCATCCGCGCGCCGACGGGTCGCACGTCGGGGTAATACTCGCTGACATACCGGCGTTCGGCATCCCGGAGGAGATCCAGCGCTCCGTCGGCGTCCCCGTGCGCTTCACGCGAACGAGCGCTCACGATGCGCCAGCGATATGGGTACTGCGCGAGGCCAGCGTGGTCTCCCAGCTTCTGGCTGGCCATCAGATGGTCGGCGGCGCCTTCGAGGTCATTCCATTCGATCAGCACCTCGGCCATGCCGACGTGCATGTCGGCGGCTCCGCGCAGCACTGCTGGCCCCTGCTCCGAGGCCAGCTGCAGGCCCCGTTGATACGCACGCATCGCATCCCCAAGCCGACCCTGCGCCAGCCGGATCTGCGCGATGGGTCTCAGGCACCCGATGGCATCGACGAGGTGCCCGGCCATGCGCAGGTTCCGCATGGCGTCCCGCCAGAAGCGGTGGGCGGTCTCGAGATCACCCTCGCGCCAGTGGACGAGCCCCAGAAAGCCGGCGGCCGCTCCGCGCTCGAAGTGATCGTCCTCACCCACAAGCTCCAGTGCGCGCCGCGCCTGGGCCGTCGTACCGTCGGCATCGCCAGCAGCTTGGGCAAGCGCGGCACGGTAGATCGCGATCTGAGCGGGGAGGCGGCGCATCCCGTCCTCGTCCCGCACGACCATCGGAGATGTTCCGCGCGGACGCACCCCGCCGTCCGCCATCTCGAGCCACCGCTCGGCGTCGCTCAGGCGGGCTTTGGCGTCGTCGAGCTCGCCACTGGCCAGGAGGACGCCGGCGCGATGGACGCTGAGCACCGGCCTGGAAGCGAACGTCTCGTCGGGCAACGCCTCGAGCCAGCGACGCATCGCGACCTCCTGGCGGGCCTGGCGCAGGGCGGGTAGCGCCACCTCGATCAGATCCGCCGCTCGGACGAGGTCCCCGCCGGCCACTGCGTGCTCGATGGCTTCGAGCGGTTCGCCGTGGCGCTCGTACCACGCGCTCGCCCGCCGATGGAGATCGGGCACCAGATCGGGCTGCTCATCGAGCAGCCGGGCGCGAAGGACGTCGGCGAAGAGATGGTGATAGCGATACCACTGACGTCGGTCATCGAGCGGGACCACGAAGAGGTTCCCCCGATCGAGCGCCCTCAGCATCACCTCGCCGCCACGCCCAGCGGTAACCGCATCGCACAGGGAGCCGCTCAACCGGTCCAGGACGGACGTCTGCAAGAGGAATCTGCGGGCGTCGTCGGACTGACGTTCCAATACCTCATCGACCAGGTAGTCGACGACGTACCGATCATCGCCCGCGAAGGAAGCGATGAACCTGGTTGCGTCGTCGCGATCCTGGATGCTGAGGGCCGCCAGCTGCAGTGCCGCGATCCAGCCCTCGGTCCGGGCTGCCAGGGCAGCGATGTCGCTCGTCTCGAGCTCCAGCCGCATCACCCCGTTCAGATAGGCGGCGATCTCCTCCGGCGAGAAGCGCAGCTCAGCGGCACGGATCTCGACGAGCTCCCCACGTCCTCGCAGGCGCGCCAGCGGCAACGCGGGGTCTGCGCGGGTGGCCATCACCACATGCATCCGCGCCGGAAGATGCTCCAACAGGAATGCCATCCCACCCTGGACGAGCGGCGTATCGACCAGGTGGTAGTCGTCCAGCACGAGGATGATCTCGCCGGGAAGCTCCACCAGGTCATTGACCAGCAACGAAACGATCTCCTCGATCGGTCTCGGCTGGGGTGCGTGAAGGTGGGCGAGCGCACTCACGCCAACCTCCGGCGCCACCGTCTGGAGCGCAGTGATGAGGTACGTCCAGAACGACACCGGCTCGTTGTCTCCGTTGTCGAGCGACAGCCAGGCGACGGACTGGCCGCGCTCTGGCGACGCCGCAATCGACTCCGCGAGCAGCGTCGTCTTCCCGAATCCGGGGGGCGCGGATACCAGCGTGAGCTTCGTCTCCGCGCCGCGGGCCAGCCGGCCGGTGAGCGCCGGGCGGGACACCAGACCGGAGCGCCGCTGGGGCACGTGGAACTTCGTGCTCAGGAGGGGGTGGTGCACAGCCGGACCACTGTACCCCGGGGACCGGGGTGGTCCCGGTAATGCGCACTCGCTCCGACCAGCGCTCGCTGCGTCGATGCGTGTGGAGATGCGGCCTCTCGGCACGAGGCATGGCAGGAAGTGATCGCTTCGCGGCTGATCCCCTACTCGTCCGTCCCCACCCCATCGCGGATCCTCCGACTGACAGTTCCATCATCAGCGGAGGAGCTCCGACATGAATCGCACCACCCTCGCCATCGCACTCGCCATCTCCATCTCGATGCTCTCGGCAGCCTGCACCGGCACGGCACCCGGGTCGCCGGCCGCCGAGTCACCGGTCACCGAGGCTGAGGCGCGCGCGATCGCGGGCGAGATGCTCGCCGCCTACAACGATGGTGACTACGCAGCCTGGAGCCGGCACTGGTCACAGCGGATGAAGGACGCGATCGACGCCGAGGCCTTCGGGGGATTCCGCACACAGGCGATGGAGTCCGCGGGACGGTTCGAGGAGATCGAGGACGTCGCCCTGCGTCCCGCTCGCGATCGCGCCGATGCGGTGAGGTGGGAGTTCACCAGCCGGTTCACCCGCCAAACGGTCGTCTTCACGATCGTCTTCCACACCGACAGCACCCAGATCGAGGGGGTCGACTTCCGGACCGCCGGCTAGGCGCCATTCGGAAGGAGGCCTCCCGCGGTGTGCGCGATGACCACGAGAAGAGGTTCGACGAGCGGCGACATGGTGGGACGTCCCCGCGTCGATCAGCGCAGGTCCTGTTGGATGAGCCTGTGCAGCGGACGGCGCTCTGCCGCGATGCCGTCATCCAGGCGCGCCACCAGGATCGGAAGGCGCCACGCTCGGACTTCATCAGCGTCGAGCGGCCGGACACGTCGATAGGCACGCAGATAGGCACGGGAGAATGCGCCGCGGAGCAGCGTGATCGCGTGGCGTCGGATCGCTGAGACGCCCGGGGGCAGCTCGCTCCCGTGCAGCAGGAACAGCGTGTGAGCGACGCCGGCGGCCGGCGGGCCGGCGGCCGCCGCCTCCCAGTCGATGATCGTCGGGCCTTCGGCGGTGAGGAGAATGTTTCCCGGATGCATGTCGCCGTGCAGGAGGGCGTCGCCGTCCGGCAGGGTGCCGAGCCGCCGCAGGGCCGCATCGCGAATGCGTTGCGGCACGTCCGTCCGCTGGATGGCGCTCTCGATCCGTGACCGCAAGGACGGCAGGGCCGAGGCGTGCTCCAGGTGCGTCGCGGCGTGGATGCCCGCGAACTCGGCAGCGAACCGCCGATACGCCCACGGGCGCTCCACCAGCACGTCGAGCATGGAAGCGCCTTCGCGGCGCTCGTAGATGAGCGAGAAGCGCCCGTCGATGCGCGTCGTTCCGAGCAGGCGAGGTGCCGCGATCCCCGTCCGGCTGACCAGCCGGGCGGCTCGCGCCTCGGCTTCGCCCAGCGCATCCGGGAAGCCGTGACGCAGCACCTTGACCACGCGCTCGCCGTCCACCGCATGCACGTCGGCGGTCCGTCCGCTGCCGATGCGGGCACCGGGTGTGATGGTCACGGGTCGAGTATGAATCCTTCGCCGGCGTGACTGCGCGGGGCGGGCACGGGCCACGCTGGCAGTTTCTGAGCGGACGATGACCGGCCTCCCCCTCGCGACGCCATCCGCACGCGGGGATCCTCGAAGCACGAACCAGCACAGAGGAACCCCTTCCCATGACGCCCATCCTCGCGAGCCAGTACATTCGCCCAGATCCTGCGGTCCAGCGTATCGCCGACCGCGACCGTGAACAGCGGGCCGCCGCCCGACGGCTGCGGCCGCACGCCCGTCGCCGGCCGACGGCTGCCAGCCCCGCAATGCGCGCGCTGCTGGTCATCGCCCTCCTCGCCTTGGTCGGGATCGCCTCCCCACGCGCCGCCGCGATGACGGAGAGCGACTTCGCCGGCGCCCGTGGCATCTACGAGCTCGAGTCGGGCGAGCTGCTCACCCTGTTCGGCCACCATCCGATGCTGGAGCTGCATGGCGAGGAGGTCCATCTCGTGCCCGACGGTCACGATCGATACGTCGCCGACGCCGAACCTCCGGAGGAGATCACCCTGCAACGGGATGCGACCGGTGCGGTGACCGGCGTCACCGTGAGTCGTCCCGGCGAACCGAGCGTGTCCGCCACCCGCATCCAGCCCTACGTCGAGCACAGCGTCCGCTTCGTCAGCTCACGCGTCGAGCTGAGCGGCTCGCTCCTCGTGCCGAACGGCGCAGGACCGCATCCGGCGGTCGCCGTCGTCCATGGCGCCGAGTACGGGACCCGTGAGACCTACCGCCTGATGGCATCCCACCTGGCGCGACGCGGGGTTGCGACGCTCATCTACGACAAGCGCGGCACCGGCGAGTCCGCGGGCGACTTCGCCACCGCGACCTTCGATGACCTCGCATCCGACGCCCTCGCGGCGGTCACGCTGCTTCGTGGGCACGCGCAGATCGACCCCGCGCGGGTCGGTTTGGCGGGAATGAGCCAGGGCGGCTGGGTCATCGCGGAGGCCGCGAACCGGTCTCGCGATGTCGCCTTCCTCATCGCCCTCAGCGCGTCAGGCTTCACGCCGGCCGAGCAGGCGGCGTGGCTCACCGGCAGCATGCTCGCCGTCCGAGGCTTCGATCAGCCCGCGATCGACGCCTCGGCTCGGGCCTGGGCGATGATGTACAGCAGCCTGGACCTGGTCGAGGCCGGCATCATCGGTTCCCTGTCGGGGGTGCCCGGCTTCTGGTTCCACGCCCTCGATCCCCACCTCGAGGCCGTGCGCCTGTGGGAGCAGGTGCGGCAGCCGGTCCTCGCCTTCTGGGGCGAGGTGGATTGCCAGGTCCCGGCGTACGACAGTCTTGCGATCCTCCGCGCCGCGCTGGAACGGGGCCCGAACCGATCCCATGAGCTCCACGTCCTGCCCGGCGCCGACCATGGATTGGCGCAGGCCGGTCCCTGCGAGCGGGAGATCGGTGCCTCCCATGGCGGGCGGTACCAGTACGCGAGCGGCTTCCTGTCTCGCCCCGCCGAGTGGATTCACTCGCTCGACGCGGGCGTGGAGAAGCGGTCAGTGGTCGTCCCATCGGAGCGCGCTACGTCGTCGCTCGGCTGGCACCAGTCGACCGAGACCACCGCGCCCTGGTTCGGGTCGATGGCCGTGCAGCTGGGCATCCTGACCCTCCTGGTCGGTCTCTTCGCCCTGATTGGCCTTGCGGCCCCGACACGCAGGGTTGTCGCGGCAGTCCGACGGCAGCCATACCGCCATGGCGCCCGCACGCATCTGTGGACGCTGGTCGGCGTCGTCGGCCTCGCGGCCACGGTGACAGGGGCGACCGCGCTCGCCGAGCTCCTGATGCTCGCTGATCTGCGCAGTGCTCCGCTCATCGGAGGACCGTCGGTCGACGGCGTCTCGCCGATGTCTGCCGTGGCTCGCGCGCTGACGGCCGCCGCGATCGTCGCCGGCTCCGTCGCCATCGTTCTCGAGCTCCACAGCGCGCGAGGCCGGGGAGCGCGCGCGATCCTGGGCGGGGCTTCGGTGCTCCTCCTGACCGCGTGGGCCGCCTATTGGGGCTTCGTTCCCCTCCCCGGGCTGGGGTGACAGGATGATGGACCGACGACGCGTGGTGGACCTCAGCCACCCGATCTCGACCGGAATGCCGATGTACCCCGGGCTCCCCGGCCCGCGCATCGAGCCATACCTCAGCCACGCCGCGTCGCGCCCCCACTATGGGGGCGCGGCCGAATTCAGCATCACTCGCATCTTCATGCTGGGAAGCACAGCCACCTACCTCGACAGCCCGTGGCATCGTCATCGTGACGAGCCGGACCTGGCCGGCCTCGACCTCGAGACCCTGGCCGATCTCGAGGGCCGATGCGTGGACCCGGTGCTGTTGGACGGTCGACAGGTGCAACTGGAGGGAGACGCAGCGTCGCTGGCCGGCCGCGCGGTGCTGATCCGCACCGGCTGGAGCCAACGCTGGGGAACCGATGCGTACTGGCGACCGGGTCCGTACCTGGGCGTGGCCGCGATCGGCTGGCTCATCGCGGCGCGGCCGGCGCTCGTCGGCGTCGACTTCTGGAATGCCGACGACCCGGGCGACCCCGCACGGCCGGCGCACTCCCAGCTCCTCGGTGCCGGGATCCCGATCGTCGAGCACCTCCGGGGCCTCGACCAGCTGCCATCGGTCGGGTTCCGCTTCTTCGCCGTTCCGCCGGCGATCGTCGGCGGCGCGTCGTTCCCGGTCCGCGCCCTCGCCGTGCTGGATCGCAGCTAGACCGCCGGGACGGTCGCTCCGCGGAAGGTGCGACGGTACGCCTGCGGCGAGGTGTGAACCCGCTGGGCGAAGTGATGGCGCATCGTCACCGCACTGCCGAACCCCGCACGCTCGGCAATGATCTCGATCGGCAGGTCGGTCGACTCGAGCAGGCGCTGCGCGAGCTGGATGCGCTGTCGCAGGATCCAGTCGAGGGGCGTCGTGCCCGTGACCGCCTTGAAGCGACGCATGAGGGTGCGCGGACTGACGACGGCACGGCGCGCCAGGTCCTCGATCGCCAGCTCCTGGTCGAGATGCTCGACGATCCACGAGAGCAGGCGATGGAGAGGGTCGCCGTCGTCGTCGGTCGGCAGGGGCGCCTCGATGTACTGCGCCTGCCCCCCGTCGCGGTGGGGCGGCATGACGATGCGCCGCGCGACCTGGTTGGCGATGTCGGCCCCGTAGTCGAGACGGACCACGTGGAGGCTCAGGTCGATGCCGGCGGCGGTGCCCGCCGAGGTCAGGACCTGACCATCGTCGATGTACAGGACGTCGGGGTCGACCTCGACCGAGGGGAAGCGCTGTCGCAGCCGATCGGCGAATCGCCAGTGGGTCGTGACCCGTCGCCCGTCGAGGAGCCCAGCCTCGGCGAGGACGAATGCCCCGATACAGACCGACATGATCCGCGCCCCGCGGTCGTACGCCGCGCGGAGCGCGGAGATCGTCTCCGGCTTCGGAGGCCGCAGATCATCGGCCCAGCCGGGAACGACGACGGTATCGGCCTCCTCGAGAGCCTCGAGGCCGCGATCCGGCGACATCACGAACCCGGTGGAGGTGCGGATCGGTGGCGGATCCTGGCTGGCCACCAGGAAGCGGTACCAGGGACTCACGATGTCGGACCGGTCGTACCCGAAGACTTCGCAGGCACAGGCGAAGTCGAAGGTGAGCACGCCGTCACCGATGAGGGCAACGACCGTTCGCTGCTCGTACTCGCGGCTCGGCCGCACCGCCCGTCCTCCGTACTCGGCTCCAGCGGATTGTGCTCCCTCTGAATCCGCGCCGACAACCAGCGGCTTCGACTAAACGTCCGGGTCAGGCAGGAACTCGCGGACCTCCTGGGCACAACGGCACGCGACCGCGATCTTCGCCGCCCACTTCAGCGCCTCGTCGCGTGACGGCACGTCGACAACCGAGAAGCCGCCGATGTACGCCTTGCCCTCGGGGTCCGGGCCATCGGTGACCGTCCCGTCGGTGGCCACGAGGCTCACCGTCTCGAGTGGATGCAGCCCGCCGCCGAACACCCACACGCCGGCGTCCTTGGCCTCCTCGACCACCGCGTGCGCGGCCTTCGCCACGTCCGGCAGGTCTTCCTCCGGAAACGTCATCCAGCCGTCATCGAACGAGATCAGATACCGGGTCATCGCATCACTCCTTTCACGGCGCATCTCCTCGGACCGCCGCTCATGGCCACCGCAGTCCGCGCCCATCGATGGGACTGATTGAGCATCGATACCTCATCGGTCCCCGGCCACATCGGCAGCCAGGGCGAAACGATGGCGAGACGACCATCGCCAGATCAGACCGGATACTGCAGGGCAGAAGAAGCGTCTTGACGCCATGCAGGGTGATGAATGTCACCCTGCGCTCCTGATGGCGCGCACTACCGGCCCACCGCGCCGAGCGGCATCGTCGGGGCATGGCTACTGAACCCTGGTCGATTCCGACCACACCGACACCCGACGAGCGGGCGGTGCTTGCCGAGCTGCGTGGAGCGTCGAAGCGATTCGGCACCGGCGCGGCGGCGGTGGATGCCGTGCGCGACGTCGACCTGACCATCGGGGGCAACGTCTCGATGCACCAT
>DATHTR010000145.1:0-6763 GCA_035463095.1 Candidatus Angelobacter sp.
TCCTCGGCGATCACCGCGGAGTCGAAGCCGGCCACCACCTCGAACACGCGACGACCAGCATCGGCGCCCCGCAGGCGCGCGTCCGCTCCGGCGGCCTCGGCGTCCACGGTCACGAGTTCCACCCGGTGGCAGGTGTCGATCAGCACGCGTTCGGTCGCGGAGATGCCGCCCAGCCGCTCGGCGAACCGCCCTCGCTCGTCCCCCGGACGATCACGGAACGTGGTGGAGCGCACTTCGATGCGCTCGATCGGTTCGGGTCGGGAAGGCACGAGGGGCTGGCACCTGCGCGGGGTTCGTGAACCCCGGCAGGCTAGGGTCGCCGAGCGGGATGGGTCAAACCTAAGTCATAGGTTTGTCGAGATTTGGACGACTCTCGGAGTCCCGGCGACCGCGCCGCGGCTAGTGGAGGATCTGGGACAGGAACTGCTTCGTGCGCTCCTGCTCCGGCGCCTCGAAGATCTGGCTCGGGGGCCCGACCTCCACGATCTGCCCGTGGTCGAAGAAGACCATCCGGTTCGCGACGTGGTGCGCGAAGCCCATCTCGTGGGTGACCACGATCATCGTCATGCCCGTCTCCGCCAGCTCGCGCATGACCTCGAGCACCTCGTTGATCATCTCGGGGTCGAGGGCGGATGTCGGCTCGTCGAAGAGCATGATCTTCGGCTGCATGGCCAGGGCGCGGGCGATCGCCACGCGCTGCTGCTGACCGCCGGACAGCTGGGCGGGGTACTTGTGCGCCTGCTCCGGAATCCCGACCCGCTCGAGCAGCTGCATCGCGGCCTCTTCGGCACGGGCCTTCGGCCGGTGGCGGACCCGCATCGGCGCCAGGGTGATGTTCTCGAGCGCGGTGAGGTGCGGGAACAGGTTGAACGACTGGAACACCATCCCGATCTCGCTGCGGATGGCGGCGATGTTCCGGATGTCGTTGGTCATCTCGATGCCGTCGACGATGATCTGGCCGCGCTGGTGCTCCTCGAGCCGGTTGATGGTGCGGATGAACGTGGACTTGCCCGATCCCGACGCGCCGAAGATGACGACCACCTCGCCGGCCTTCACCGTCAGATCGATGCCACGCAGCACGTGGAGCTCGCCGAACCACTTGTGCACGTCGCGCGCGATGATGATGTCGTCGCCGTGATGCGCGCCGCCAGGCTGGACGCCCTCGTCGTGGTCGAGCTGCTCGGTCATCGGTCCTCCTCGTGCGTCAGAGGGTACATGGCGCAGAACACCGTCATCGGGTGCCGACTCCGAGCGCGCGTTCGAGCCGGTAGCTGGCCTGGCTCATGGCGTAGCAGAGGACGAAGAAGACGACGGCGATGAAGGCGTAGACCTCCATGTTCGCGCCGAACGACTCCGACTGGGCGAGCACCGCGCGGCTGATGCCGAGCAGCTCGAGCAGGCCGATGATCGTCACCAGCGTGGTGTCCTTGAGCAGGCTGATGAACAGGCCGACGTTGGCGGGGATCACCGCTCGAAGGGCCTGGGGCAGAACGATGAATCGGTTGGTGTGGATGCCGGACAGGCCCAACGCCCGAGCCGCCTCGATCTGGCCGGTCGGGATGGACTGCAGCCCTCCGCGCACGTTCTCCGCGACGTAGGCCGCGCTGAACAGGGTGATGCCGCCCATGGCCCGCGCGATGCGGTCGAGACGCCACTCGCCGGGCAGGAACAGCGGCAGGATGATGTCCGCCATGAACAGGATCGTGACGAGCGGGACGCCGCGAATGAGCTCGATGTAGCCGGTCGAGATGACACGCAGTGCCGGGAGCTCGCTGCGCCGGCCCAGGGCCAGGATCACGCCGAGCGGGAACGACAGGATGATGCCGACCGTCGCCAGCAGCACGGTGAGCAGCAGCCCGCCCCAGGCGTTCGTGCTGACCGACGCGAGCGGTGTCCCGGCGTACCCGGCCAGGAGGTAGAAGCTCAGTGGCAGCGAGATCACCCATGCCAGCGTCAGCGCGCGTCGCGGGATCGGCAGCCGCAGGCCGATGACCATGGTGATCCACACGAGCACGGCATTGGCGCCGTAGGCGAGCACCGCGTTGAGGCCGATGGGCGAGGGAAGCATCATCAGCGCGATGAGGAGCTGCACGGCCGACAGCGTGATGGCCATGACCCGCGCCACCTGGCCGAAGCTGCCCGCCGAGATGCCGGACAGGACCGACAGCAGCGCCATCGCCGCCCAGATGCGCCACGTCTCGTCGCCGGGGTACTGACCGACCAGGAAGAGGCGGAGGTTGTTCGAGACGACCTCCCAGCGCGCCTCGGTCAGCGCCCACTGGCCGATCTGGACCGTCACCCAGGCCAGTGCGACACCGAGCAGGATGGTGAGCAGCGAGCTGATCGGTCCGGAGAACAGGTTCTTCCGCAGCCAGGCGACGGGGCCGATGCTCAGGCGCGGCGGGGGCAGTGCCTGCGCGGTCATCGCTCGATCACCTGGACGCGCCGGTTGTAGATGTTCATGAACAGCGACGCCGCGAGGCTGATGGCGAGGTACGTGCCCATCACCAGGATCATCACCGGCACCGGCTGGCCGGTCTGGTTCGCCATCGTCTGGCCGACGCGGAACAGGTCGGGATAGCCGATGGCGATGGCCAGGCTCGAGTTCTTGGCGAGGTTCAGGTACTGGCTGGTCAACGGCGGCACGATGATCCGCAGCGCCTGGGGGAAGATCACGAGCTGCAGGGTCTGGCCCTCCGAGAGCCCGAGCGCCCGCGCGGCCTCGAGCTGCCCGCGTCGAACGGCCTGGATGCCACCCCGGACCACCTCGCCGATGAAGGCCGCGGTGTACAGGACGAGGCCGAAGAGCAGGGCGCTGAACTCAGGTGACAGGCGCAGCCCGCCGACGAGGTTGAACCGTTCCTGGACCGGCAGATCGAACGTGAGCGGCTGCCCGCCGGCGGCGAACCAGCCGACCGCGGCCATGGCGAAGATGCCGAGCACGCCCAGCGTCCGCAGCCGGTACGACGAGCGTCCCTCGTCCTCGAGCCGCCGGGCAACGGCTCGTGCGACGAAGGCGAGCACGATGCCCGCCACCACGAAGCCGATCCAGATGCCGATGCCCGGGGCTGCCTGGGGGCCGGGAATGAAGACGCCGCGCTGGTTGAGGAACGCTCCCTCGCCGATCTTCAGGGTGTTCGCGACGGTCGGCAGCTGGAGGAAGACGCCGAAGTAGAGGAGGAAGAGCTGGACCAGGAGCGGCGTGTTGCGGATGAGCTCCACGTACCCGGCGGCCACCTTGTTGACGAGCCAGTTCGGCGACAGCCGGGCGACGCCGACGATGATGCCCAGGATGGTGGACAGGATGATGCCGATGACGCTGACGAAGAGCGTGTTGAGCAGGCCGACGAGGAACGCGGTGAGGTACGTGTTCCGCGGCGTGTAGGGGATCGGGCTCTCGCTGATGTCGAACCCCGCCTGGCGACCGAGGAACGAGAAGCCGAAGCCGAGCCGGCGCTCGCTCATCGTCGTGAGCATGTTGTTCGTCATCCAGGCCAGGATGCCGACGACGACGAGCACGGCGACGACCTGCGCCACGATGCGCAGGACGCGGATGTCACGCCACAGCGGCGGAGCGCCGTGGGCGTGCGCCGGCGTCTGGGCGGTCATGGGCGGACGGCCGGATGCGGCACGCCCCGGGCCGGCACTGGTGCCGGCCCGGGGCGCATCGACCTATCGGTCAGCGGTAGGGCGGTGCGTAGAGCAGGCCGCCATCGGTCCAGAGCGCGTTCTGGCCGCGCTCCAGCTCGAACGGGGTGTCCGGGCCGAGGTTGCGGTCGAAGATCTCGGCGTAGTTGCCGACCTGGCTGATCACGTCGACCACCCAGTCGGCGTCGAGGCCGAGGCCGGACTCGAACGCCTCGGCACCCTCCGGCGTCACGCCCAGCAGGCGCTGGACGACCGGGTTGTCGTTGTTCGCCGCCTCGTCGGCGACGTTCTCGGAGGTGATGCCGAGCTCCTCGGCCTCGATCGTGGCGAACACGGTCCACTTCACGACCTGGAACCACTCGTCGTCGCCGAGCGGCGCCACGGGGCCGAGCGGCTCCTTGGAGAGGACGGTCTCGAGGATGGTGTGGTCGTCGGGATTCGCGAATTCCGTGCGTCGCGCGACGAGCTGCGATCGGTCGCTCGTGACCGCGTCGCAGCGCTCCTCCTCGTAGGCCTGGTAGGTCGGGTCGATCTCGCTGAAGGTCAAAGGCTCGAAGTCGATGCCCGCCTGGGTCTCGGCATCGGCCAGGTTCAGCTCGGTCGTGGTGCCTGACTGGACGCAGACCGTGGCACCATCGAGGTCCTCGATGGTCGTGGCGTTGAGGTCGGCGCGAGCCATGATCGCCTGGCCGTCGTAGAAGGTGGTGGGTGCGAAGAGGCCCCACTGCGTGTCGCGGCTGACCGTCCAGGTCGTGTTGCGGACGAGGACGTCCACCTCGCCGGTCTGGAGCGCCGGACCGCGCTGGTCGGCGGACAGGGGGCGGAAATCGACCTTCTCGGCGTCGCCGAGCACCGCCGCCGCGATGGCGCGGCAGAAGTCGGCGTCGAAGCCCTGCATGTCGCCCTGGTCGTCCAGGAAGCTGAAGCCCGGCAGGCTGCCGTTCACGCCGCAGATCAGCTGGTCGCGTTCGCGGACGGCGGCCAGGCGGCCACCCGAGGGCGCCGGCTCCGGCTCGGGCTCGTCGGTTTCGTCGGGGCTGTCACCCGGCGTCGCCGTGGCGGCAGGCGTCGAGTCGTCGTCGGTGGCCGCGGGGCTGTCGGCCGGAGCCTGGTCGCCGCACGCGGTGACGATCAGGGCCAGGATCACGAGTCCGAAGATGCTCAGGCGGAATCGGGCCATGAACACTACCTCCCTCAGATGCGCTCGCCGTGAGACTCCACCCGGCTGGGCGGGTGATTGGCGTGCGGTTGTGCCGGGCATCATGCCCCGGCCGGCGGTCGTTGGTCCAGTGTTTTCGCCATGCTGGGCCGACCGACCGCCCGCCGCTATCGGTACCAGCGAGCCGCGTCCTCCGCCGTGTAGCCGTGCTGCCGCATCGTCTCGTGCATCCCCGACTCGTCCCACGTCTGCCATCGCTCGGGCACGAGCACGATCGTCACGTCCAGGATCGCCAAGAAAACCTCGTCGAACTTGGGCTTTCCCTCATCGGTCAGGTAGCGGTCCATGGCGAGCAGGCCGAGCTCGCGCGCCTCGGGGCCGCGGACGATGGTGGCGGTGCCGTCGGCGGCGACCCAGCCGTCGTCGATGCCGGTGACCGCCACGGGCGCTTCGACGAGGACGCGAGCCCGGGGATCGGCCTCCAGGTTCCGCACCTTCCGGGTCTTCGACTGGGTTGGCACCAGGATGCGCGCTCCGTCGAAGCCGAAGCCGACCGGCACGACGTGGGGCGACCCGTCGAGATTGACCGTGGCGAGCATGGCGCTCCGGGGTGCGTCGAGCACGCGCCGAGCCCAGTCGGTCAGGCCGCTGGCGGTCCGGAAAGCCGGATGAGGAGTGGGCATGATGGGCGGGTGGAGTGGTGGAGATGAGGGGACTCGAACCCCTGACCCCCGCGATGCGAACGCGGTGCTCTCCCAGCTGAGCTACATCCCCACGGGCCGGGCGAGTATAGCAGGGCGTTCAGGGGTTCCCGGAGTAGAACATCTGTTCTATGATCGGATGTCCGATGAGGACCGATGCGTCGCTGGCCGCAGCCCTGGACACGCTCCGCGCTCGGGGCCTCGCGCTGCGTCGGGGGAGCGAAGCGGCGTCGATCGCCTCGGAGCGGCCATCGGTGCCGAGCGGCCATCCGACATTGGATGCCGCGTTGGGCACGGGCGGCTGGCCGCGCGGGGGCGTGGCGCTGCTCGACGCCCCGGTCGGCACCGGCGCGACCACGCTGGCCCTCTCCTCCGTGGCCGCCGCCCAGGCCGATGGCGGCCTGGCGGCCTGGCTCGACGTCGACGGCGCCTTCGACCCGGCCGTGGCCGTGCGCCAGGGCGTGGGCCTCGAATGGTTGCTCGTGGGCCGGCCGCGCGACGTCGGCGAGGCGATCGAGCTCGCCGCCTGGCTCGGGCGCTCCGGCCTGATCGATGCCCTCGTCCTCGACCTCGGCGAGCGATCCGTGCCGGATCGGCGGGCACTCGACCGGCTCGGGTCGGTGATCGCTCGAGCGGGGAGCACGGCGGCACTGCTGCTGGCGCCGGCGGCGGGTGTGGCCGGGGCGGCGGCCGGGGTGCGGGTGGCGCTGCATCGTTCCGCTTGGCTGGCCGTCGGGCGCGACCTCGTCGGGCAGCGGGTGCGGGCCACCGTCGAGCGGCACCGCTGGGCGCTGGCCGGCGGCTCGGCGGAGCTCGACCTGTGGTTCAGCGAGGGTCGGCGGCTGGACGCGCTGGCGCCGACGCTGGCCTCGCCGCTCCCGGTCGAGGAGGCCGCGCGCCCGGTGCTGCGGGTGGTGGGCGCATGACCGTTCCGATCCCTGGCCGGTGCCGCCCATCCGGGTCGCTGCGACAGAGATGTGCCCAGGTTGCAGGCACCGGTCACCCGCCTGCGGTCGCCAGGATGGACACGTGGCACGAATACGATCGATGACGCGGATCCTCGCCCTCGTCTGGCCCGAGCTGCGCGTCCCCGATGCCGACGCATCGGCCGGGGAGTCGATGCTCGACGCGCTCGACGACCTCTCCCCGCGGGTGGAGGCGGTGGATGTCGGCGTGGCGCTCGTCGACGTGACCGGCCTCGGGCCGATGTGGGGGAGCGAGCGCAGGATCGCGGCGCGGGCCGTGATGCTGGCCC
>DATHTR010000146.1:0-5640 GCA_035463095.1 Candidatus Angelobacter sp.
TTCTTCTTCCGTCGCGTGATCAGCGACGCGTGGCATCGCGTCCGCGGCGAGCGGACCGAACCACCGCGCCCAGCCCACGAGGACGACGATTCCGCCCGCTGACCGGCCGGTGCGCGACCCGGCCTCGTTTCGCGACCCCGCCGGCGCCGTCTTCACCCGCGATGGCGTCCTCCATCGCCAGATCAACGCCTCCGCCGAGGCCGACTGGCGTGCCTACCTCGAGCGGCTCCACCCAGCGCTCGTCCGCGACGGGCTGGTCGTCGGGCACGAGGATGCGTCGGTCGGCGATGCGCACGCTCCAGGGGCCGTGGCGGTCATTCGGCCGCGGCGCATCGGTTTCGTCAGCTACCCCTACGAGTGGTCGTTCGGCCAGCTCAAGGAGGCGGCGCTCCTGACCCTCGATCTCCAGGTCCGGGCGCTCGACGTCGGGATGCGGCTGAAGGACGCATCGGCCTACAACGTCCAGTTCGACGCCGGCGCCCCCGTCCTCATCGATTCGCTCAGCTTCGAGGTCGCCGAGCCGACCGAGCCGTGGCCCGCCTACCGCCAGTTCTGCGAGCACTTCCTGGCGCCGCTGGCGTTGATGGCGTACCGCGACGTGCGCTGCGGGCTCATGTTGCGGGACTTCATCGACGGTATTCCGCTGGACCTGGCCGCCTCGCTGCTGCCCGGGCGGACGCGCCTGAACTTCGGGCTGCTCAGCCACCTCCACGCCCACGCCGGGGCGCAGCGCCGCGCGGCGAGACAGTCTCCGCCGCCGGACGGTGAGGCGCGACCGTCTCGTCGGGTCAGCGCCACCGGTCAGCGCGCACTGCTCGACTCGCTTCGGAGAACCGTGTCGGGGCTGCGCTGGACGCCCGCCGGGCAGTGGACCGACTATGCGACCCAGACCTCGTACTCCGAGGCCGCCACGGCCAGCAAGGCCGAACTCGTACGGGAGATGCTCGCGGTCGTCGGCGGCTCGACCGCCTGGGATCTCGGCGCGAACACTGGCGTCTACAGCGCGACGGCCGCCGATGCCGGCTACCGGGTCATCGCCTGGGACCTCGACGCCGGCAGCGTGGAGGCACACTGGCGTCGGGTCCGCGGTGACGGCAACCCCGCGATCCTGCCACTCGTGCTGGACCTCTCCAATCCGTCGCCGTCACTCGGCTGGGCGTTGACCGAGCGCGCGTCATTCCTGGATCGGGGCACTCCTGACCTGCTCATGGCGCTGGCACTCGTCCATCACCTGGCCATCGGCAACAACGTGCCGCTGTCGATGGTGGCCGACCTGTTCGCGCGCATCGCGCCGATGGCGATCGTCGAGTTCGTCCCCAAGGAGGACCCGATGACCCGGCGCCTGCTCGCCGCGCGCCGCGACATCTTCGACGGCTACTCGCTCGACGGGTTCCGAGCCGCGTTCGGCGAGCGCTGGGAGATGGTTCGCGAGGCGCCGATCACCGACTCGCCGCGCACCCTGTTCCTGCTGCGACGGCGGTGAGGGCCGGGCGTCGCGGCGGTGCTGCACCGCGGATTGCGATATGTCGGAAATGCTCCAGCGCGCCCCGGCAGTCGGTGGCGCCGTCGGCGCCGCTACCATCGAGCCGGTGAACCGTGAGCGCCGATCCTGGCTGATGGACATGGACGGGGTGATCGTCCGCGAGGACAGCCTCGTTCCCGGCGCCGACGCGTTCGTTGGCCGGCTGGCCGAGACGAGCCACCCCTTCCTCATCCTGACCAACAACTCGATGTACACGACGCGGGACCTGGCGGCGCGTCTCGGCCGGCTCGGGCTGCCGGTCACGCCCGACGTCATCTGGACCAGCGCGCTGGCGACGGCCAAGTTCCTCGATGACCAGCGCCCGAATGGCACCGCGTTCGTCATCGGCGAGGCGGGGCTGACGACCGCGCTGTATGAAGCCGGGTACACCCTGTCGGAGACCGATCCGGACTACGTCGTGCTGGGCGAGACGCGGACCTACAGCTTCGAGCGCATCAGCCGCGCGATCCAGCTCATCAGCCGCGGGGCGCGGTTCATCGCCACCAACCCGGATCCGACCGGGCCGAGCCCGGCCGGTCCGCTGCCGGCCACCGGATCGGTCGCGGCGCTCATCTCGAGCGCCACCGGGGTGCAGCCGTACTTCGTCGGCAAGCCGAACCCGCTCATGATCCGGTCGGCGTTGCGGCAGATCGGAGCCCATTCGGAGTCGACGGTGATGATCGGCGACCGGATGGACACCGACATCGTCACCGGCCTCGAGGCCGGCCTGGAGACGATCCTCGTGCTGACGGGCATCACCACGCGCGACGAGGCGGGACGCTTCAGCTATCTGCCGTCGCACATCGTCGAGTCGGTCGCCGACCTCGTCGAATGGATTCCCTCCTCGAGCGGGACGTCCGACTGAGCGGACATTCCTGACGCCGGCCGTCGTGTTCCACGGTCCACAATCGGTCCATGGACGATCTCGAGATCCTTCCGCTCACCCCCGATCGCCTGTCGGACCTCGCGCAGCTCTTCGGCCAGGGCGGGGACCCGAAGCGATGCTGGTGCTCGTGGTACCGCCTCCGCAACGCCGACTTCATCGGTGCCAGCGCCGAGTCCAACCGAGGCGTCCTCGAGCAGGCGGTTGCGACCACGGCCGCCGAGGGCCGTGCTCCCGGGCTCGTGGCGTATCGCGAAGCTGAGCCGATCGGCTGGGTGAGTGTCGGACCACGCGCCGACTACGCGAGGCTCGACGCCTCGCGTGTGCTTGCCCCGATCGACGACCGCCCCACGTGGTCGATCGTGTGCTTCGTGGTCGCGCGGAAGGCCCGCGGCCAGGGCGTGGCGAACGCGCTGCTCGACGCGGCGGTGGCGTATGCCGCGGAGCACGGTGCCACCCTGGTCGAGGCGTATCCGGCCGATACGCATGGCGATCGAATCTCGCCTGCAGCGGCATACAAGGGCACGGTCCGCATGTTCGAGCGCGCCGGCTTCGAGGTCGCCGCCCGCCGCCGCGCGACTCGTGCCAGCCCCGAGCGCCCTATCCTCCGCCGCGACATCTAGCGCCTGGCGTATACCCCCGTGCGGCGAGCCTTGGCGAGCGTGCGGTGGGCGATTGCCTCGCGGACTTCGGCGGAACCCGCATCCGGATCGACCGGCACCGGCTCCGACAGCGCGTAGAGGGTGAAGATGTAGCGATGCTCGCCCGACGGCGGACAGGGGCCGCCCCATCCGGTGCGGCCGAAGTCGTTGCGCCCAGGCATGCCGATCGCGTCGCCGGCGCCATCGGGGAGCTCGCGCGCATCGCCCGGGACGTCGGTGAGCAGCCAGTGGAGGAAGCCATCGGCGTCAGGATCTTCGACCACCAGGACGAACGCGGCGGTCCCATCGGGCACCTCGTCCCAGGCCAGCGGCGGAGACCGATCTTCGCCGTCGCAGGTGTGCGCTGCCGGGATCGCCTTGCCGTCGTCGAAGGCCGAGCTCGTCAGCCGCATGGTGGTCTCCTTGCGCGAGGGGCTCACCTGGCCGATGCATCCGCCGACGACCAGGACGATGGCCATCGCAGCAGGCCACGTGCCGATTCGACGCACGGGACTCGGTCTCAGGCCGGCTCCGACACGTCGACCACCTCGGCGGCGAGTGCCCGGACGAGGTCGCCGGGTGCCAGGTGAAGGTTGACGCCGCGCGCGCCGCCGCCGATGGCAACCGTCTCGTGCTCGAGCGCCGATGCGTCCACCAGCACCGGCCACGCCGTGCTCGAGCCGAACGGGGTGATCGCGCCGCGCTCGTATCCGGTCACCGCGTTCGCCTCGTCGGCGTCCGGCATGGTCATGCGCTTCACGCCGAGGAGGGCACGCAGCTTCGGCCAGTCGAAGCGCCGCCCTCCCGGGACGAGGACGAAGAGGTAGTCGTCCTTGCCGCGTCGCACGACGAGGGTGCGAATCAGCGCACCGAGTGGGATCCCCTGGAGCTCCGCGCTCTCCTCCGCGCTGCCCGCGGGGCGGGTCCGGACGACTCGGGCCGGGACACCGAGGGTGGTCGGGTCGACGGGTCCGCTCATGCCCGACAGCGTAGCTCGGGATCGGCCCGTGAAGAATCCGCCCTTCCCACGGCCCATACGCTGTGAAGGCATCGTCCGGATCGGTGCCGATGGGCGGATGAGGCATGGACACCGAGCTGATCAGGCAGGCGCAGGACGGCGACAAGGACGCCTTCGCGGCGCTTGCCACGACGCTCGGCGCACGCTTCCTCGCCACGTCGCGCAGGATCCTGGGCGACGTCGACCTTGCCGAGGATGCGACGCAGCAGGCGCTGCTGAGCATCTGGCGAGACCTTCCCCAGCTGCGCGACCCGGCCCGCTTTGAGGCCTGGTCGCACCGGATCCTCGTGCACGCCTGTTATGCCGAGGGCCGGCGCACGCGGCGCTGGGAGCCGAGCCTCCGCCTCCTGCCGGCTGACGAGCCGGCTGTGGACGGACTCGGATCGATCGCGGATCGCGACCAGATCGAACGCGCCTTCCGGCGCCTCCCGATCCACCACCGCACCGTCGTGGTGCTCCATCACTACCTCGACATGACCCAGGACGAGGTGGCCGTCACCCTCGGCATTCCGCCGGGCACGGTCGCCTCGCGCCTGCACTACGCCATGCGCTCGATGCGATCGGCCCTCGAGGCCGACGCCCGAGTGCTGGCCCAGAGGATTGCCCGATGAGCACGGATCAGGACATCGCCCGCCGTCTCCGCACCTGGCTCCGCGAGCACGGTGACGACGACCCGGGCCCGGTCGTCGATCGCGTGCTGGATCGGATCGACTGGATTCCACAGCGCCGGCCGGGCTGGCTGGCGCGGAGGTTCACGCTGATGAAGGACAACCGAATTCGCTTCGGGATCGCCGCCGCCGTCGTCCTGGTTGCCGCGTTCCTGGGCATGCGCTTCCTTCCCACCGACGGTGGAGGGCTCGGGGCCGGGGAGATCCCCGAGAGCGCGTTCACATCCGAACGTCACCACTACGTGCTCATGTTTCCGGACGACTCGTGGCTGATGATCGAGCGGGACGGGGAGTGGACGCCCGGCGTGGTCTTCAACGAGTCGTCGCCCGGTCTGGACGTGGCGGACAAGATCGGCGAGGACCAGCCGTACGTGCTGCTCGCCAGCCAGCCGCTCGACGTCGACCCGGACGAGTGGCTGGAGCGATATGACGTCCTTGTCGAGGAGGCCTTCCCCCAGTGTCCGCTCGAGTCCAGCGAGACTCGGACGGTCGACGGGGAGGAGGCTCGGATCAGCTCGTACGACTGCGGCGGCGCCGGCAGCGATGGCGTGGAGGCGATCATCTTCCATGACGCGCGAGCCTATGCGCTCCGCGTCTTCGACGCCGATCCCTCGTACGACCCACGGCCGCTCCTCGACGAGTTCCTCGACGTCTTCCGCTTCGCGGACTGACGATTGTCGGCACCCGGGCCGTCCGCGGCGCGGGTGCCTCGGCCTACTCCTCGACGGCGATGCGGATGCGCTTGTTGATCCGTCCCTTGCTCTCGTAGCCGGTGACCTTCACGCGACCGATCTCGCCGGTGCGGGCGACGTGCGTGCCGCCATCCGCCTGCTTGTCGAGGCCGACGATGTCCACGACGCGGATCTCCGTCACTGACTCGGGGATCAGGTTCACCTTGGTGCGGATCA
>DATHTR010000147.1:0-35891 GCA_035463095.1 Candidatus Angelobacter sp.
GAGCTCAGGCGCTGGAAGCTGACCTGGCCGATCTTCATCCCGTCGTACAGCTTGATCGGCAGGTTCGCGACATTGCTCAGCTCCAGCGTCAGCGTGCCCTCGAAGCCTGGGTCGACGTAGCCGGCCGTGGAGTGGATGAGCAGGCCCAGGCGCCCCAGAGAGCTCTTTCCTTCGAGCCTGGCGACGAGATCGTCCGGAAGTCCGACCCGCTCGAGAGTGGCGCCGAGCACGAACTCGCCCGGGTGGAGGATGAACGGCTCGTCGCCGGCGATCTCGACAAGCTCGGTGAGCTCCGGCTGGTCCTCGCGCGGGTCGATGACCGCGGTGCGGTTGTTGCGGAAGACGCGGAACCGGTTACCGAGGTGGAGGTCGACGCTCGATGGCTGGACCGCCTCCGGCAGGAACGGGTCGATGACGATCCGCCCGGCCTCGACGGCGGCGCGGATGTCCCGATCGGACAGGATCATGCGCCGCCGATGGTACTCACTCGGAGCGGCTGCGGATGAGCCGATCCACCTCGCGCTGCAGCGTCTCGATGTCGTCGTACGCGTGATAGACCGATGCGAAGCGGATGTACGCCAGCTGGTCCAGGCCGCGGAGGGCGTCCGTCGCGAGGCGGCCGATCTCGGTCGAGGGGACCTCGGCGTCGCCGCGGGCTCTCAGCTGGGCCTCGATGTCATCGACCGCCGCCTCGACCCGGTCGAGGGTCACCGGACGCTTCTGGAGCGCCTTGAGCATCCCGCCGCGGACCTTCTCGCGGTCGAAGTCCTCGCGGGAGCCGTCGCGCTTGATCACGACCAGGCGCGCGCCCTCGGGGCGTTCGTAGGTGGTGAACCGATGCGCACATGCCTCGCACTCGCGGCGCCGGCGGATGGTGCTTCCACCCTCGAGGTCGCGCGAGTCGATGACGCGGGTGCCGGTCTGCTCACACTTGGGACATCGCATTGGCTATACCAGTGGTGGTGGTGCCGCGCAGCATACCACAACATGCTGCGGTGTATATCGGTGATATACGCCGACGCCGCTGCGTGATCCCCGGCCTGGGTTGCATATGTGGTCTGTGCCATGTGGCGCCCGGGGGCGCGCCGCTCAGTCGGCGACGCGACGCGCGCGGGCGCGGCGCTTCCCCTCGTGCATCGCCGCCACGCGGCCCGGAGCGATCCCGCGCCCCTCCTCGACGAGGTCACGAGGAAGCGCCTGGGGCGGCGGCATCTGGTCGGCCCACGGGTCGGCGTCCCCCAGCGCCCGCATCGCCGTCTTGATCGTGAAGTCGCCGGGCGACACCCGGTCGAGGTCGTCCCAGGCGATGGGCATCGAGATCGGCGCGCCGGGCCGGACGCGCGGGCTGTAGGGCGCCACCACGGTCGCCCCGCCGACGCGCGTGGCGTCGACGAACACACGTCGCCCACGGTCGGCCTTCACGAAGGCCGTCGTCGCGATCTCCGGGTCCAGCGCCGCCGCCCGTTCGGCGATCGCCCGCGTCGCGGCAGCCGCCTCGTCGAGGGTCGGTCTCTCGTCGATCGGCACGAAGACGTGGACGCCCTTCGCCCCGGACGTCTTCAGTGCGCCGCGAAGGCCCGCCTCGTCGAGCGCATGCCGCACGAGCAGTGCAGCGTGTGCTGCAACCTGGAACCCGGCCCCTTCGGGCGGGTCGAGGTCGAGGACGAGATGGGTGGCCCGGTCCGACCGATCGGCCCGGACGAGGGCCGGGTGGTACTCCACCGCTCGCTGGTTGGCGAACCAGATCAACGTGCGACTGTCGTCGCACAACGCGTAGTCGACGTTCCGCTTCGAGCTCTCCGACCAGATCCGCACCGTCCGCACCCACCCTGGCGTCGAGCGCGGCACGTTCTTCTGCATGAACGGCGCGTCGCCGCGATGAACGCGGATGACCGACAGCGGGCGGCCGGCGAGGGCCGGGATCATCCGGTCGGCGACGGCGTCGAGGTACTCGACGAGATCACGCTTCGTGGCCTCGGAGCCCACGAACAGCGGCTGGTCGAGGTTCGTGAGCGGAACGCCGTGGCGGGTTTCCGGTTCGGCCACGGCTCAGGCCCGCTTCCGGCGCTCCATGCGGGCCGTCACGGTCGCCTCGGTCGGCGCACCCGGCTCCCAGCTGAGAAGGACCTCGACGATCTCCGCCATGCGGAGCCGCGCATGGTTCACGTTCGCGTGCCCGCGCTTGTAGTACGTGTACGGCTCCTCGTCGTCCGGGGGTCGGTGCGGGAGCCTGGTGATCGTGCACCCCCGCTCGACGGTGACCAGCCCCCGCAGGGCACGCTCGAGGTTCGCCTCGTACTCCATGTGCAGCCCGTGCAGCTCCTCGGGGGCCATCATCTCGCGCAGGCCGTCGGCATCGGCGTCGAGCGCGTCCTCGTGGATGGTCAACCGCGCGACCGCCTCGTCGGGGTCGATCGCCCGCCGCCGCAGCGCATCGATGTCGTCACCGAGCTCGAGAAGCCGGGCGTCGATCCGCTGCGTCCGCTCGTGCAGGTCGTTGCGGTAGGCCCCGAGCTCCTTGCCGGCGTGGAAGACGGACCGCTGCCGGCCGCCGAAGAGTGAGCGCATCATCGGTCGTGCTCCCCCTAGCTGCCCTTGCGCCGGCGGATCTCCTCGGTCAGGGCCGGGACGATCTGGAACAGGTCGCCGACCACGAAAAGGTCCGCGAACTCGCCGATGGGCGCATCGGGATCCTTGTTGATGGCCACCACGTGCTCGGCCGTCTGCATCCCCACGCGATGCTGGATGGCGCCGCTGATGCCGGCGCCGATGTACAGCGACGGCTTCACGACCTTGCCGGTCTGGCCGATCTGGAGCTGGTACGGGATCCAGCCGGCATCGGCCGCCGCGCGGGACGCGCCGACCGCTCCGCCCAGCGCCTCCGCCAGCTCACGCAGCGGGCCGAAGCCGTCCTCGCTCGCCACGCCGCGGCCGCCGGCCACGATGACGGTGGCCTCCTCGAGGTTCACGACCTTCGCCTCGGCCTCGTGGCTCTCGGCGATCGCCGCCTTCGCCAGCGCGGAGTCCTCGGCGGCCGGCGCCTCGGCGACCTCGGCGGTGCCGGAGCCGCCCTCGGCGGGCGTGAACGTGTTCGCCAGCACGAGGACCACGGCCGGGGTCGGCGCCCCCTCCGCCGGACGCGCGGTGGTGATCACCGAGCCCTGCAGGGTGGCCTGCTCGGTCTCGAGCACACCATCGGCCACGCGTGCGGCGCGGACCGGCCCGAAGGCCGGCAGGTCCAGGCTTCCGACGAGCGCCGCGGCCAGGTCGCGACCGTTCGGGGTGGCCGGTGCCAGCACCGCCATGCCCGCGTCGCGCGCGGCGGCCACCGCCGCCGGCGCGTAGGTGATGGCCGGGCGGTCCTCGTCGCCGAGGACGATCGCTCGCGACGCGCCATGCGCGCCGAGCCCCGCGGCCCCCGATGCGGCGCCCGAGCCGTAGGCGAGGGCGACGGCGGAGCCGCCGGACTGCGAGGCGAGCTCGGCCGCGCCAGTGGCGAGCTCGAGCGCCGATCGGGCCGGCGAGCCGCCGGCGAACTCGGCCAGGAACAGGATGTCGTTGCTCATCGGTCTTCCTAGATCAGCTTTCGGGCCGCCAGCCAGTCCGCGATCTTCGCGGCGGCCTCGGCGGCGGGCAGGTTCTCGATGCGCTCGGTCGGCGGCTTCTCCTCCGGTGGCCGCGCGTCGGTGACGGTCGTGAGCGCGGCGCCGCGCAGGTCGTCGGCGGAGAGGCCCACGTCGGCGAGCGACCACGTCTCGAGCGGCTTGCGCTTTGCGGCCATGATCCCCTTCAGGCTGGCGTAGCGCGGCTCGCCGACCTGGTCGGTGACGGTGGCGACGACCGGCATCGGCGCGCCGATCCAGTCGTAGCCGGTGGCCGACAGGCGCCGAACGCGAGCCTCGCCGTCGGCGAGCGTCAGCTCGGCGCCATAGGAGAGGAGCGGCACGTCGCGCATGGCGGCCACGGCGCCGGGGACGAGCGAGCCTCGGGCGTCATCTGAGGCCATGCCCATCAGCGCGACGTCGGGCGCCAGCTTGTCGAGCGCCGCGGCGAGGACCTTGGCGGTGGCCCACTCGTCGGCGCCGGCCAGGGCGTCATCGGTGAGCAGGACGGCATCGTCGCCACCCATGGCGAGGGCCCGACGCAGCGCCTCGGACGCCTGGTCCGGGCCCATCGACAGGTATGACACCGAGTCGACCGTCCCGTCGTCGACCAGGCGCAGCGCCTGCTCGATGGCGTACTCGTCGAGCGGGTTGATGATGGCCTCGGCGCCGGCGCGGTCGAGGCGCAGGTCATCGGTATAGCGCTTGTCCGCGCCGGTGGCCGGGACCTGCTTGATGCAGACGACGATCTTCACGCTCCGGTCTCTCTCCTGTCCCTGGGTCGAGCCCCGACCCCGGCGCGCTGGAGCAGCTGCCGGGCGATGACGAGGCGCTGAATCTGCTGGGTCCCCTCGTAGAGCTGCGTGATCTTCGCGTCACGCATCATGCGCTCCACGGGGTACTCGGTGATATAGCCGTATCCGCCCAAGACCTGGACGGCATCGGTCGTGACGCGCATCGCCGTGTCGCCGGCGACGAGCTTCGCGCTGCTGGTCCAGTACGGCAGGTCGCGTGCCTGCGCGTCGACCCGCGCGGCCGCGGCGTACGTCAGCTGGCGCGCCGCCTCGGTCTGGGAGGCCATGTCGGCCAGCATCCACTGGATGCCCTGGAAGTCGACGACGCGCTCGCCGAACTGCTCGCGGTCGGCGGCGTAGGCAACGGCCGCGTCGATGGCACCCTGCGCGATCCCGACCGCCTGGGCGGCGATGCCCAGCCGCGACCGGTCGAGGGTGGCCATCGCGATCCGGAATCCCTCCCCCTCCTCGCCGAGCCGGTTCTGCGCCGGGACGCGCACGCCGTCGAAGGTCAGCTCCGCCGTCGGCGAGCCGCGGATCCCCATCTTGTGCTCGACGCGGGGGGCAGCGAAGCCGGGCGTGTCGGTCTCGACGATGAAGGCGCTCATTCCCTTGCGGCCGCCCGCCTCGGGATCGGTCAGCGCGAAGACGGTGAGCACGTTCGCCACCGAGCCGTGGGTGATGAAGCGCTTCGAGCCGTTCAGGACGTAGTGGTCGTTGTCGCGCGTGGCCCGCATCCGGTTCGAGGCCACATCGCTGCCTGCGGCCGCCTCGGTCAGGGCGAAGGCGATCAGCCACTCGCCCGAGGCCAGGCGCGGGAGGTATCGGTCCTTCTGCTCGTCCGTGCCGGCCAGCAGGATCGGGAGGGCGCCGAGCTTCTGGACGATGGGGATGAGGCTGGTGGTCGCGTCTGCCCGCGCGATCTCCTCGACCAGGATGCTCTGGGCGATGGTGTCGAGCGCGGTCCCACCGTGGCGCTCCTCGAAGCACGTTCCGAGCAGGTCCGATCCGGCGAGCAGCTCCTTGAGGTCCCAGGGAAATTCGGCCTTCTCGTCGATCTCGGCCGCTCGTGGCGCGATGCGCTCATCCGTCAGCTCGCGCACCATGGCGCGCAGCTCATCGTGGTCCGGCGTCGTGAGGTAGGTCACACGGCTCCTCGCGGCGTGGTCGGTCGTGGGGCGTTCAGGGCTCGGGCGGACCCGAGTCTACCGGATTCCCCCGCACCGGGACCGGCGTATATATGAGATATACTCCGGCGCCGCGCCGATTCTCAGTCGTGCGGGCCCTGGAGCTCCACCTGGTCGCCGCTGATCCGCGCCCGATAGCTCACCTGCCGCGACGTGGCCGGTCCATGCACCACCGATCCGTCCTCCAGGCGAAAGACGGATGCGTGCAACGGGCACTCGATGGTGCCGTCGCCGAGCTTCCCCTGGGCCAGCGGCCCACCGGCATGGGAGCACGTGTTCTTCAGCGCGTGGACCACATCGCCGCGCCGAACGAGCATCACCGCCGTTGAGCCGAAGGTCGCCTTCGTCGGCTGGTTCTCGGGCAGCTCGGCAAGGGGCAGGACGGGGGTGAAGTCGGCGGCGCGCTTGCCGCGCGAGAAGGCGTTCACGTTCACCGCGTAGCCGTGCTTGAACACGATGTGCCCGCCGATGTACCCGCCGATCCCCAGCACGAGGTAGCCGATGAGCAGCGCCCAGAAGGCGATGTCGTGGTTGCCATTCGCGCGCTGCATGGTCGAGCTGGCGAGGCCACCGGTCCCGAGGATGTTGACGAGGCCGTGCAGGACCGCGACGTCCCGGGTGGCGCTGTCCGGCGAGGTGTCCTTCACGTCGGTCAGGCCGGTCACGATGGACCCGATCGCCGCCAGGAACGCGAGGCCGACCACCCAGGTGGCGGCGGTCTCGAGACCTTCCACCCCGAAGAGCAGGCGCAGGACGTCGAGGAGCAGCGCCGCGGTGGCGGCGCCGATGACGACGTCGACCAGCACGGCATGCAGCGAGTGCCCGAGCCAGACCCCGTTGAGGAAGTCGGCCAGGTACCGGCCCGGCGTGCCGAGCGCCCCGAAGGCGGCGCGCACGCCGCCGGCGATGCCGTTCGCCACGCCACGGAGCGGTCGCGCCGTTCGTTCGAGCATCGGCGCCTAGCCAGTCAGCTCGCGACCGAAGTCGCGGAAGACCTCGATGTGCCGCTCGATGTCGTCGTCGCTGTGCTGCACCGACAGCGTCCACTGGTCGTCCGGACCGGGCGGCAGCAGGATCCCGCGGTTGGCGAGGTAGAAGAAGGCGGCGCTCCACAGTTCGGCGTCGAGGCCGATGAAGTCACGATAGTTCGTGACCCGGCCCGGGGTGAACATCACGCACCCCTTCGGGCCGACGTTGATGGCATACCCGGGGAGGCCGAACTCGTCGAGCACCTCCTGACAACCCGCCGTCAGGCGCTCGGCCATGGCGTGCAGCCGCGGGTAGACGTCCCTGGTGAGGACCTTGGTGAGCGTGACGAGGCCGGCGGTCATCGACAGCGGGTTGCCGTTGAAGGTGCCGAGGTGCGCGACACGCGTGGCGCCGCCGGGGATCGTCGTGCGCTCGAGCCCGGACCCCGCCGCATCGGCGCTGAAGGCGGGCGTGCCCTCGAGGGTCTCGATCGCCGCCATCACCTCGCGCTTCCCGCCGAAGGCGCCGATCGGGATGCCGCCGCCGATGCTCTTCGCCAGGCAGAACAGGTCGGGCTGGACGCCGAAGTGCTCGTAGGCGCCGCCCCAGGCCAGGACCACGCCGGTCTTGACCTCATCGAAGATGAGCACTGCCCCGTGCTCGTCGGCGAGCTCGCGGAGCCGCTGGAGGAAGCCCTCCTTCGGCGGCACGACGCCGATGTTGAACTGGACCGGCTCGACCAGGATGGCCGCCACCTCGCCGGCGTGCGCGCTGAGGATGTCCGCCAGGATCTCCGGCTCGTTGAACGGCGCGACGATGGTCTCGGCCAGCCGGCTGCGCGGGATGCCGGCGCTGGCCGGCACGGTGGTCGGCTGCTCGATCGGGCCCATCGCGTCGCGGGGCGGCTGAATGCTGACCAGCACGTCGTCGTGGTGGCCGTGGTAGCCGCCCTCGAACTTGATCACCTTCTCGCGTCCGGTGTAGCCGCGAGCGACGCGGATCGCGTCCATGGTGGCCTCGGTGCCCGAGTTGCTGAACCGCACCAGGTCCGCGCCGAATCGGTCCTTGATTTCCTGCGCCAGCTTGATGCTGTCCTCGACGGGGAACGTGTAGCAGGTGCCGTTCGCGACCCGGTACTGGAGCGCCTCGGCCAGCGCCGGGTGCGAGTGCCCGGCGGCGAGCACCCCGAACGCCATGTCGAAGTCGATGTACTCGTTGCCGTCCGCGTCCCAGATGCGGGAGCCGCGCGCATCGGTCATGAACAGCGGATAGGGATCATAGGCCTGGAACGAGCTCGCCACGCCGAGAGGCAGGGACTCACGTGCCTGCTCGAACAGCTCGCCGCTGCGCGGCGTCCGCTGCCGGTACGCCTCCTCCTCCCGCGCCGCCATCTCGGCGATGCGGGCTCGGCTGATCTGATTGTCGGTGACCGTCACGGTCGACCTCCTAGCGTGCGCCCCACTGGTAGCTCTCCTTCACGAACCGCAGCTCGACCAGGGTCTCGGTCGAGATGATCCCCTCGATCTCGGCCAGCCGCTCGGTGAGGACGCGGAGCAGATGCTCGTTGTCCTCGCACACGACCTCGCAGAACAGGTCGAAGCGGCCGGCGGTGATGACGACGTACGTGACCTCCTCGAGCTCGGCGATCCGATCCGCGACCTGCTCGAGCCGCCCGGGCTCGACCTTGAGGCCGATGAGGGCCGGCTGCTGGAAGCCCATGGCCAGCGGATCGGTGACGCCGACGACCTGCACCACGCCCCGGCTGATGAGCCGCTCGGCGCGCTGGCGGACCGTCGCCTCGGGGACCTTCAGCTCGCGGCCGATCTGGGCGAACGGACGCCGCCCATCCAGCTGCAGGCACTTGATGATCGCCTTGTCGAGGTCATCCAGCGCGGGCCTGCGGCCCTTCGGCTGGATGCTGCGCACTGCCATGCTCGGAGAGGGTACCCACGGGTGCTTCGCCGGTCAACTTTCCGTGAACTGCACGGGTTGATCTTGCGGATTCCGTGCCCTCACGGGGGAAGGCGCGTGGGCGCGTCCGGCGAACCCGCGCACTGCGCGCAGGGCGTGCGTTGTGCGCGTTCGAGTGCTCCATTCTCGCAGTGCGTGCGGTCTGCGGGGGCCCGACTCGATTCCGAGCGAGAGCACGAGCGTTTGCCTGCCGATCCATCCCGCAATACGCCGCTGCGCGCGCATTGCGGGGACCGGGAACGCAGCCCGGGGCCATCAGGCCTCCACAGGGCGTGACCACCGGGCACCTCCCGATCCCCCGCGGCTGTGGAGCGCTTCAACTGTCCTGCACGTGGGACCCGAGGCGGAAACGCCCTCGGGTCAGGACCCCGGGTTGGCGTCCCGGGTGGCGTCGGGTGAACCGACCTCGCGGCGCCAGGCGCCGGTGGCATCGGCGAGGAGCTCGGCGACGTCGCGGACCGCGACATCGGTCCGGTCGAGATCGGTCGTGCCGTCACGGAGCATGATCAGGCAGAAGGGACAGGCGGTCGCGATCTCGTCCGGTGACTTCTCGAGGGCCTGCTCGGTCCGCTTGTGGTTGATCCGCTTCCCCTCGTGCTCCTCCATCCACATCCGCGCGCCGCCGGCGCCGCAGCACATCCCGCGCCGATGGTGGAGGTCCATCTCCACCACGCTTCCGCCGGATGCCTCGACCACCCGGCGCCCCTCGTCGTAGACCTCGTTGTATCGGCCCAGGTAGCAGGCGTCGTGGTAGGCGACGACGGCATCGTGGTGCTCGGAGGGCACCAGCCGTCCATCGGCGACCAATCGGTCCAGCAGCTGGGTGTGGTGGATGACCTGGACGCCGGTCAGGCCGAACTGCGGGTACTCGTTGCGGATCGTGTTGAAGCAGTGCGGGCAGGTGGCCACGATGGTCGAGATGCCGTGCTCGGCGTGCGCGGCCGAGAGCGTGGCGACGTTCTCCTCGGCGAGCATCTGGTAGAGGTACTCGTTCCCCGCCCGCCGCGCCGGATCGCCGGTGCACGTCTCCTGCGGGCCGAGGACGGCGAAGGGCACCTCGGCCTGGCGCAGGAGCTCGGCCATGGCGCGGACGACCTTTCGGTTGCGGTCGTCAAAGGCCCCCGCGCAGCCGACCCAGAACAGGATCCGGCCGCCGTCGAACCAGTCACCGGAGGGCGTGGCCTCGTGGATCGTGCGCCAGGGCGCCTGAGCCGGCCCGTGTCCGTTGCCGTTCGTGCGGGCCACGCGCTCGGCCTCGCCGAGGACCGGCACGTCGAGGCCCTTGGCCCAGTCGAGGCGCGCGTTCTTCGGCTGCCCCCAGGGGTTGCCCGCGTTCTCCATGTTCCGGAACGCCGCGTTCAGCTCCTTGGGGAACCTCGACTCCTCGAGGACGGCGTTACGCCGGATCTCGACGATCGTGTCGACGTGCTCGATGAGCACCGGGCAGCCCTCGACGCACCAGCCGCAGGTCGTGCACTGCCACACGGCCTCCTCGGGGATGGCGTTGTCCATCAGCGGCAGGCTGAGCGCCTCCTCCGCCCTTGCGTGGGCCAGCTGAAGCGCGTCCTCGGAGGCCGCCGCGCCCCCGTTCGCTCCGCCCTTCCACGCGCGCTGGGCCGATGCCGCCGCCGCCAGCGCGGTCTCGGCCGCCACGACCTGGTCGCGCAGGCCCTCCATCAGGTGCTTGGGGCTGAGCGTCTTGCCGGTCATCGACGCCGGGCAGAACTCCATGCATCGGCCGCACTCGGTGCAGGCCAGGCCGTCGAGCAGGTGTCGCCAGGTGAGGTCCTTCAGGCCCTTCGCCCCGAAGACGGGCAGCTCCTCCCCCTCTTCCGGCTCGGCCTCGAGGTCCATCGGGCGCAGCGCGCCGCGAGGCTCGAGGTTCTTGAAGTAGACGTTCGGCTCGCTCGAGATGATGTGGAGGTGCTTCGAGTACGGCAGATAGGCGCCGAAGCCGAGGACGAGGAGGATGTGCGCCCAGGCCATGACGCCGTAGCCGAGCTCGAGGACGGACGTGTCCATCGTCTCGAGGAGGAGGCTCATCGGTCCGGCCAGGACCGCCCACGGGCGGGCGTGGTGATCGGGCTCGAGGGCGAAGATGAAGGCATCTCCGACCAGCTCGGTCAGGACGATGAAGAAGATGAGCCCCAGGATGATGAATGCGTCGCGGGTGAGCGCCAGCCGCGGAGGGCGCACCACGGTTCGCCGGATGGCGTAGTACACGACGGCCACCAGCACCAGGCCGATGAAGACGTTGGCGAAGAACGTCGCCACGCTCCAGGCGAACCCGCCGAGTGGCCAGCCCAGGATGGCTTCGACGAGGCCGTTCGTCATGTAGTTGCCGGTGGTGGCAAGCAGGACGACGAAGCCCCAGAAGACGGCCGCGTGCGCGATCCCCGGCCCGGGGTCCTGGAGCAGGCGCTTCTGCCCGAACACGAAGACGCCGAGCGCCGCGATGCGCCGGCCGATGCGGTCGGAGCGGTCCAGCGGCCGGCCCTCGCGCAGGACGGCGAGGTGCCAGCGCGCGCGGCGCCAGAACAGGAAGATCGCCGCGGCCACCGGCACGACGATCAGCGGGTACCACGGGATCGAGACGTGGGAATCCATGCGTGCGGGCCATGGTAGCCGCGCTCAGGACCCCGGCGCGGGCTTCAGTGGTCGCCGCCGGCCACCTGGTCGAGCGCGTGGCGCAGCACCGGGAGGAGTGCCTCGAGCGACTCGAGCGCGCCCTTCGGAGACCCGGGCAGGTTCACGATCAGCGTTCGGCCGCGGATGCCGGCCACGCCCTGCGAGAGCGCGGCCATGGGCGTCGAGGCGAGCCCCGCCGAGCGCATGAGCTCCGACAGCCCCGGCGCCTCACGCTCGATGACCCGTCGCGTGGCGGCGGGCGTCACGTCACCCGGCGTGAGGCCGGTCCCGCCGGTGGTGAGGACGAGCCGGTGGCCTCCATCAGCCAGGGTGACGAGGAGGCGTGCGATCTCGCCCTCGTCGTCCCGCACCACGAGGGCGTCGGCGACGACGTCGTAGCCATCCTCGCGCAGGCGCGCCACGAGCGCCGGTCCGGAGGCATCCTCGCGCTCCCCCGCCGCGGAACGGTTCGAGCAGGTCACCACGATCGCCTCGTGGGCAGCGGCCGGGGGGTCCGGGACGCGCGCCGCAGCCTCGCGGCTCCAGTCGCCGGATCGGCCTCCCGATTTGGCGACCAGCTCGACGCGCTCGATGACGATGTCGCGCTGGAGCGCCTTCGCCATGTCGTACAGCGTGAGCGCCGCGACCGATGCGGCCGTCATCGCCTCCATCTCGACGCCGGTGCGCGCCGTAACGCGCGCCTCGGCGAGGATCGTGACCGTGCCGGCCTCGCGATCGGACGACAGCTCGACGTCGACGCGGTCGAGCGGCAACGGATGGCAGAGAGGGATGAGCTCGGCCGTGCGCTTCGCGGCGCCGATCCCGGCCAGGCGCGCCGTGATCAGGGCATCGCCCTTCGGGCCCCCCGCGTCGAGCAGCGAGGCCAGGACGCTCGGCCGCATCCGGACCACGGCGCGTGCCACCGCGCGGCGCGCGGTCACCGGCTTGTCGCCCACGTCGACCATGCGCGGCGCCCCGTCGTCGTCGAGGTGGGTCGGGCGATCGCTCATCGGCCCGTCAGCAGGATCGGGGCGAGCATGATCGCCTCGTACGTGTCGGGAGGCGCGGCCGCCTCGAGCCCCTCCGGGACGACGAGCAGGGCGTTCGCACCGGCCATCGGCCGCAGCTGGGAGGAGGCCTGGCCACCGGCCGGGGCGGCGTGGATCGACCCGTCCTCGTGCCAGACCCGCACCCTCAGGAATGCCCGGCGGGATCGATCCTTGGCCATCGGCTCGGTCGGGACGGCCCGCACATGGACCCGCCCGTCGAGGTCCAGGCCGAGCATCGAGCGCAGGAACGGGCGGACGAACAGCTCGAAGGTGACGAGCGCGCTGACCGGGTTTCCGGGCAGGCCGATGACCGTCGCTCCGCCGAGGGCGCCGACCGCCAACGGCTTTCCGGGCTGGACCGCGATCCGCCAGAAGTCGAGGCTGCCGTGGCGCTCGAGCACGCCGCGCACGTGGTCCCGACGCCCGACGCTCACCCCGCCCGAGGTGACCACCACATCGCTCGCGCGCGCTGCGTCGAGCAGCGCCCGCTCGGTGGGCCACGCCTCGTCCGGGACCCGCGGGAGCACGATCGGTTCCCCACCTGCCTCGCGGACCGCGGCCGCCAGCGCGATGCCGGTCGCATCGTGGACCTGGTTCGGGCCGAGCGGGTCGCCCGGCGCGACGAGCTCGTCGCCGGTCGACAGGATCCCGACCCGCGGCCGTCGCCGCACGCTCACCTTCCCGAACCCGAGCGATGCGAGCACCGCCACGCCGGCGGGCGCCAGCTCCCCGGGGAGGCAGATCTCGTCGCCGACACGCGTGTCGTGCCCGCGATCACGAACGTGAGCGCCCGCGCGCACCACCGCCGCCATCGTGACGGAGTCTCCTTCCTCGGTGACCTCCTCGATCGGAACGACGGCGTCGGCGCCGTCCGGCATCGGCGCGCCGGTGGCGATCGCCACCGCGGTGCCCGGCTCGACCGCCGGGATCTCTCCGGCGCCGGCCGCCGACTCGCCGGCCACGCGCAGGGTGCCGGGCGTGTCGCGAGCGCGCACGGCGAAGCCGTCCATGGCGGAGTTTGCGAACGGCGGCACGTCGACCGCCGCGACGATCCGAGGCTCGGCCAGGACCCGCCCGGCCGCCTCCGCCAGGAGCACCGGCGCAGGCTCCGGATCCATGCGGCGGGCCCGCGCCAGCAGCCGTCGTCGAGCCTCGTCCAGCGTCAGCATCGGGCTCAGAAGCCGAGCTTCATGCGCGCCTCGAGGAGGCGCAGGATGCCGCGCCGGCTGACCATGCCGACCGGGTCACGTCCGTCATGCTCGATGACGGGCAGCTGGCCGACGTCGCGCTCCTGGAGCAGCTTCAGCGCGTCGACCAGCGGGACGTCCGGCCGCGTCGTGGCGAGGTCCCCGTAGCGGGTCATGATGTCGGTGACACGGGCGCCGTCCCACTGCTCGCGCGGCAGTCGCCGGACGTCGGTGAGCGTCACCAGCCCGGCGAGGCCGCCGTCGTCGTGACGGACCAGGAACGCGCGATCCTCGCCGCGCAGGAGCCGACCGTTGACGAGGTCCGCGACGGTCTCGTTCGGCGCCACGCTGGGGGGATCGGCCTCGAGCGCGTCCCGCACGCGCACCCCGGCCAGCGTCCGCTCCACGCCGGCCTGCGTCGCGGTCGTCTCGGCCGCGTTCGACAGGAACCAGCCGATGAGCGCCAGCCACAGCCCGCTGAAGATGTCGACGCTGAGCGCCAGGAAGACGCCGAGGCCGATGAGCCCGTAGGCGAAGAACCGTCCCACCATGGCCGCGCTGCGGGTGGCACCGAGCCGGTCACCGCGGATCTTCCAGATGATCGCGCGCAGGATGCGACCGCCGTCCATCGGGAAGCCGGGAATGAGGTTGAACAGGCCGAGCAGCAGGTTGATGAACCCGAGCCAGCCCACCAGCGCCGCCAGCTGCGGCTGGGCGATGACGAGGTCCAGGCCGATGAGCACCACGCCGATGACCAGGCTCGTGGCCGGGCCGGCGATCGCGACGAGCGCCTCCTCGCGCGGCGTCCGCGAGTCGGAGTCGATGGTCGTCGCCCCGCCGAAGATGAACAGGGTGATGCCCTCGACCGTGAGCCCGAAGCGCCGCGCGACGATGGCATGCGACAGCTCATGGGCCAGCACCGAGCCGAAGAACAGGGCCGCCGTGGCGGCGGCCACGATCCAGTACATCGCGGTGCTCCAGCCGTCGAACTGGCGTGGGAACTGGGCCACGGCCAGCGAGTAGGTGACGAGGAAGGCGATGATCAGCCACGACGGGTGGATCGCGATCTCGATCCCCGCCAGCCGGCCGACCTTCCATCCCGAGCCACCCATGGGCGTGAGTCTAGATCAGGCGTCGGGGCGAGAGGCCGAGCGGGCTCCCCGCCAACGGTTCAGGCCGACCAGGCTGACGAGCAGCGCGGCGAGGATGATCGTCGCGCCGGCCGCGAGGGCAGCGTCGAACCAGAACCCCTCCGGGAACAGGGTGATCAGGTTCGATCCGGTCTCGAACAGGTAGGTGCCCGGCGGGAAGAAGAGCTCGTGGAACGCCAGGAAGGCAGGCTCGAACGCCACCGCGAAGGTGCCGGCCAGCACGATGGCGAGGGTGCCGACGATGCCCCCGGCGACGAGCAGGATTCTGCCCATCCGTTCCCGCTCGCCCCGCAGCCAGGCGCCGGTCACGGCCGCCAGCACGGCCGCGCCGAGCGCCACCGCCGCGAGCAGGCGGACGAGGACCGAGACGTCGTGCATGTGCGAGCGCTCGCGTTCGTTCAGCAGCGGCTCGCCCGGCTCGAGGGCGGCGTCGAACGGGCCGTCGACGTACAGATCGCCGAGGATCTCGCCGGTGACCCGGTCGATCTCGGCCTGGCTGGTGTCGAACGCCTCGGCCACGTCGTGTCGCTGCTGCAGCGCCGAGGTGAGCCACGGGTTGAACAGGAGGAGCGGCCCGAGGAGCGTGACGAGCACCGCGATCGCCAGCCCGAAGCCGATGCCGGCTGCCGCCGGCGCGCGGTCGCGCCGAGGCCGGCGGTCCGAGATCAGAGGACCCGGCCCGCCATGCGGCCGGTGCCGATCACCATCGACAGCAGGAACCCGACGATGCTGATGACGATCGAGCCCAGCAGCGCGGCGAAGAAGTCACCCACCGTGAAGCCGAGGTCGAGCTCCGCGGAGATGGCGCCGGTCAGCATGAGCAGCAGCGCGTTGATGACGAGCAGGAACAACCCCAGCGTGATGATCGTGATCGGCAGGGTCAGGATCCGCAGGATCGGCCGCAGGAAGGTGTTGACCAGTCCGAAGATGAGCGCCACGAGCAGGAACTTCCACCACGCGCCGTCGGCGCCGAAGTCGAACTCGAGGTTCGGCACCAGCATCACGGCGATGTAGAGCGCCGCGGCGTTGATGAGCGTCTGGATGACCCGATCCATGCGTCTAGCCTAGCCGATGGAGGCGGTGCCCGGCGGCCCGGCGAGCGAGCGCCCGCGCACCCAGGCGGCGCGAACCATGTTCGGGTGCGACCGGAAGATGAGCCGGCTGGCGAGGTCATCGGCCTCGCTCGGGGGCTCGTGGTCCGGCAGCGGCGTCGTGAATCGAGGGTCGATGGCGATGAGGTCCGCCTCCTTCCCCGCCTCGAGCGAGCCGATCCGGTCGCCGAGGCCGAGGGCGCGCGCCCCGTCGAGCGTGCCGGCCCGCAGCCAGTCGAGCGGGCGCAGGGCGCCGGCGCGATCCCCTCGCCCGGTGAGCTCGAGCACGCGCTGGGTCACCGCGCCGGCGCGCATGACGCCGAGCATGCTCAGGTCCGGCCCGGCCGCCACGTCGCTGCCGATCCCGACGGTCATGCCCGCCGCGCGATACGCCCCCAGCGGCATCATCCCGCTCGACAGGAACAGGTTCGACGCGGGACAGTGGGCCACGCGCGTCCCGGAGTCGACGATGCGCCTTACCTCCGACTCCGACAGATGAATGGCGTGGGCGAGGATCGTCCGCTCCCCGAGCGCTCCGGCCTGCTCGTACACGTCGAGGTAGTCCCTGGCGCCCGGGAACAGGCGACGCACCTCGTCGACCTCACCGGCGTCCTCGGAGACGTGCGTCTGCCAGTACGCGCCGTGCCCGCGAGCGAGGGCGGCCGACTCGCGAAGCATCTCGGCCGTGCAGCTCACCGCGAACCGGGGCGTGAACGCGTAGCCGAGGCGCCCGCCATCGGCGCCGTGCCACCGGGCCGCGAGCTCGTCGGACTGTCGGAGGCTCGTCTCGAGGATCTGGTTTGGGTCGATCGCGTGGTCATAGGTGATGCGGTCCATCATCACCTTGCCGATCACGGCACGGATGCCGTGCGCCTCGGCCGCCGCGAAGGCGGCATCGGTCGAGTCCGGCCAGAGCGCCGCGTACGCCAGCACCGTGGTCGTCCCGGCCGCGGCGAAGGCGCGCCAGGCCGCCGGCGCCTGCTGCTCGGCGACGGTACGGTCGTAGGCGCGCTCGAGCGGGAAGATGTAGCGGTCGAGCCAGGTCAGCAGGTCCAGCCCGCTTCCCAGCCCGGCGTTCGGAATCTGCGGCAGGTGGACGTGGAGGTCGACAAACCCCGGAAGGAGCACGAGAGGACGCAGGTCGACGGCCTCCCCCGGCTCGCCGTTCGCGGGCCATGCTTCGGCCCGCAGGATCCTCCCGTCCGCATCGGTCTCGAGCAGGCCATCGGTCACGTGGAGGATCCCGCCGTCGTCGAGCGGCGAGAGGAGCCGAGCGCGCAGGCGGAGCGGCGCGTTCCGCGTCGCGTCGATGACGTCAGCCATTGCGCCGCATGCTACCCGTCCGAAGGGAGTACGCTAGCGGTCTACCGTTAGGAGGCCTCTCATGGCCAATGGCAGCATCAAGAAGGTCGTCGCCGATCGCGGCTTCGGCTTCATCACCGGCGACGATGGGAAGGACTACTTCTTCCATCGCGACGGCCTCTCCGAGTCGATCGACTTCGACCGGCTCGTCGGCGGAGAGCCGGTGACCTTCGACGTCGAGTCCAACCCCCGCGGTCCGCGGGCCGCGAACGTCCGCGCCGCCGAGGAGTAGCGGGCGTCTCCTACCCCGGCCGGATCGCGCTCCACGAGCGTGCGCCGGCCGGTTTTCGTTGCGCGGCGAATTCCTCGCCTCGTTCTGGCATGGGGCATGCGGCCCTGCGGAGTCGTTGTCCGAGCGACGGTTCGCAGCAAGGAGGTTCACCGACATGGACCGATGGAAGGCCGGGCCACTGGCCGTGCTGCTGGCGCTCGCCCTGGCGATCGCGGGCTGCGACGGGACCGACGAAACGAACGAGGACCTCATGGAGGACAGCACGATGCCGCCGATGACCGACGGCATCTGATCACCACCACGGGGTGACAGACGCCCCTCGCCGCCCCGGCGGCGAGGGGCGTCATCGTGCTCAGCGCTTGGCGCGATGGATGAAGGCCGCCATCTGTCCCCGCGTCACCGCCCCGTCCGGGCAGTAGCGCGTCTCGGTGCAGCCGTACGTGATCCGGGCGGCGCGCAGGCGATTGATGTTGCCCTCGTGCTTGTTCCCGGCGTCATCGGTGAAGTAGTCGGTCGAGGTCGGCGGCAGGCCGAGCGCGCGCACCAGGAAGGTGGCCATCTGCCCGCGGGTGACGCTGCCGTTCGGGCAGTACAGGTCGCCGCCGCAGCCGCTGGTGATGCCCTCGTGGTACAGCCACTTGATGTCGTGGAGGAACCTGTTGGTCAGCACGTCGGCGAGCGGCAGGACATCGACAGCCACGCTGGCGGTGCAGTCCGGCGAGCCCTGGTAGGCATTGAAGGTCCACGTCCCGTACGCGCCGCGGCTCGCCGCGAACACCTCGAAGAAGACCCCTGACGGCTCGGTCAGGATCGGGAAGTACTCGGCCGGGAACGACGGATGCTCGGCCCACAGGTCCACCGCGCCGGCCGGCGCCCAGCCTTCTCCCCACAGGAGGATGTCCTCGTCCGGCACGGCCAGCGCGGCGGGGCCGAAGAACTCGTCGCTCGAGGCGACTTCGAGAAGGCACGCGACCGCGCCCAGGGTGCCTCCATCGTCGCGCTCCGGGGTCGCGCCTTCGTGGCGCTCGATGGCGGGTGGCTCGCTGGCTCCGGCCGGCGCCGCCAGCATCGGCGTCGCCAGCAGGGCGAGCAGGAGCGGAACGATGGCGCCGATCCGGCGCGGGCGATGAGTGGTGGCCACGGGCGTCCCCCTTCGATGGCTCTCGAGGTGCGGTTCTGATCGAGACGCGCGGGCGCACGCCCGCACGCATCGGAGAGTCTACCGGCCGAGCTCGCGGGCCGGCACCGTACCATCGCTCCTCTGCCGACGCCGCGAGGGGCATCCCGGGCCGCAGGTAGAATGGCCGTCGATCCTGAGAAGCGCGAGGTTGGGCAATTTGGCCAGGGATACTCCACACCGCGTCCTGGTCATCGACGATGACGGCGATGTGGCCGATGTCGTCTCCGCCATCCTCACCGACGACGGCTACTCGGTCAGCACCCTGGTGGACATCTCGCACGACTCGCTCTTCGCGGCGGTGGGCAAGTCAGAGCCGGATTGCGTCCTCCTCGACGGCAGCTCCCAGGTGGAATACGGGTCGAGCTGGGCCGATGCGGCGTACCTGGCGGCCCGCGACCGCTCCATCCCGACCATCATGTTCACCGCGCACAGCGCTGCCGTGCGCGAGGCGCAGAAGGCGGAGTCCGAGCGAGCACGTGGCGCCCACTTCGCCGCCGTGCTCGGCAAGCCGTTCCACCTCGACGAGCTCCTCGCGGCCGTCGCCACGGCCTGCGACCGATCCGAGCCGTTCAATCACTCCGCCGAGGGCGATCGGGTGCGAACCGATGCGCTGGCTCGTCGCCTCGCGGAACTGGGAGCGACCGACATCCGAACGAGCGATCAGCGCGAGTGGGCCACGTTCCGGCCCAGCGACGGAGCCGCCATCCATCAGCTCTACTGGTGGCAGCGCAAGGGCGTGTACCTCGTCGGGTCCTACGACTCCGATGGTGCGCTGACGCGCATGGGCCACTTCTTCGAGCTGGAGGCTGCGATCGCGGCCGCCGTTCCGGGCCATCCCGCATCCCAATCCGACTAGCTGCGATGGTCGGGGCGAGAGGATTCGAACCTCCGACCTCCTGAACCCCATTCAGGTGCGCTACCAGGCTGCGCTACGCCCCGACCGAGGTGACGAAGTATAGCCTCAGACGCCGGGCCTGCTCCCCAGCTCGTCCTTCGGACTTCGAGCCATGAGCGCGGCCACGGCCTCCATCGGCGGGCGGTGCTCGAACACCACGGCGCGCACCTGCTCGGCGATCGGCAGCTCCACCCCGTGCGCGGCGGCGAGCTCGAGCGCGCCGGTCACGGTCGCCACGCCCTCCGCGACCCCGGGCAGCTGCCCGGCGGCCTCCGGCCAGGACACGCCCGACGCGATGAGCTCGCCAGCGCGACGGTTCCGCGACAACGGCGACATGCAGGTCGCGATGAGGTCGCCGACGCCTGCCAGGCCCGCGAAGGTGAGCGGATGGGCGCCGGCCGCGACGCCGAGCCGGGTCATCTCCGCCAGCCCGCGGGTGATGATCCCGGCCTTCGCCGAGTCGCCGAATCCGAGGCCGTCGACCATCCCGGCGGCCAGCGCGATCACGTTCTTCAGGGCCCCGCCGAGCTCGACGCCGATCACGTCGGGGTTGGTGTAGACCCGGAACCGATCCGACGAGAGGACCGCCGCCAGGTCGCCCGCGAGATCCGCATCGGCCGATGCGATCACCGATCCGGCCGGCTTGCCGGCCGCGATCTCGCGCGCCAGGTTCGGCCCGGAGAGCACGGCCACCCGACGATCGGGCAGCTCCGCACCGATCACCTCGCTCATCCGCAGCCGCGTTCCCTCCTCGATGCCCTTGACCACCGACAGGATCGGCGCACCGGGGTGAAGGCTCGGTCCGAGCGCTCGGACGGTGGCGCGCAGATGCTCCGACGGAACGGCAAGCACGTAGAAGCGATGTGGCTCGGCCAGGTAGGCGTCATCGGTGACGACACGCAGGTTCGGCGGAAAGGTGACGCCCGGCAGGTAGCGCTCGTTCGACCGCGCGTGAGCGAGCCGCTCGGCCGACTCCGCGGACCGGGTCCAGAGGCTGACGGGCCGCTGTGCATCGGCCAGGAGCACGGCCAGCGTCGTGCCCCACGCGCCCGCGCCGATGACCCCGACCTGGTCGCTCATCTGCGCAGCGGCAGCTCGATCGTGAAGGTCGTCCCCTCGCCCTCCACGCTGTCGACCGAGATCCGGCCGTGGTGGACCTCGACGGCACGCTTGACGGAGATGAGGCCCAGGCCGAGGCCGCTCGTGCGGCCTGACACGTTGCTGCCCCGATGGAAGCGCTCGAAGACCAGGGGGATGTCGCCCTCGGGGATGCCGATGCCCTCGTCGGCGACGGTGATGCGCGCAGCCTCCGCATCGGCCCGAAGGCCGATCGTGATCGTTCCGCCGTGCGGGCTGTACTTGATCGCGTTGATCAGCAGGTTGTTCAGCGCCCGCTCGAGCTTCGGCAGGTTGACGTCGGCGATCACCGGGCCCGACGGGACCTCGGCCACGACGGCGTGCAGCGAGCTGGTGGCGTCGTGGTGCTCCGCGATCTCCCGCAGTCGCGGCACGAGGTCCGCGGGCGCCAGCTCGACCGGCTCCGCCCGCTCGTCGAGGGCCGCGTCGGTGAGCAGGTCGTCGAGCAGCGACGTCATCTGGCGCGTGGCCGCATCGATCCGCTCCAGGTAGGACGCGAGACGGTCCGGCTCCACGATCCCGCCCACCGATTGGCGCTGGAGGAGCTGGAGGTACCCCATGACGACCGCGAGCGGCGACCGCAGGTCGTGCGCGATGAGCGCGAGCGCATCGTCGCGCGCCTCCCCGGCCGCTCGACGCTGCTCCTCGGCAGAGCGGAGGGCAGCCGCCTCGCGCTCCTCGGTGACATCCTGCCCGGAGCCGAGCATGCGCTGGGGAGTGCCGTCGACGGCCGTCAGCACGTACCCGCGGCCGAAGATGACGTGCACCGAGCCGTCGGGATGGATGGCACGGTGCTCGGTTTCGAAGGTGCCGCGCCGCTCGGACGCCTCTCGGACGGTCGCCACGACCTCGTCGCGGTCGTCGGGATGCACGCGCTCGAGGAAGCCGTCGAAGGTGATCGGGCGGGGGTCGGGCTCGATCCCGTAGACGCGGCAGAGCTGTTCGGACCAGTGCAGCTCGTCGGTGGCCATGTCCCACTCCCAGCTGCCGATGCCCGACAGGGCCTCGACCTCGGCCAGCCGACGGCCGGCGCGCACGATCGCGTCGTCGTTGCCGTCGCGGGGCGCGGGCTGCGGCTCGGGCTGCGGCGCCGGCCGGGTGCTCATGGTCGTGCTCCGATCATGCGAACGCCCTCCGCGCAGGAGGGCCCGGCGAGTATAGGCGGCATCCGGGCTCAGCGCCTCGAACGCCCGGCCCGCTGGCGGCGCGGGCGTGCCGAGCGGCGCGCGTCCTCCTCGGACTCGCGTTTGCGCAGGATCAGGCGGATCGGCGTCCCGAGGAAGCCGTACGTGTCGCGGATCTGGTTCTCGAGGTAGCGCTTGTAGCTGAAGTGCACGATCGCCGGGTCGTTCACGAACACGACGAAGGTCGGCGGCGCGACGCCGACCTGGGTGGCGTAGAAGATCTTCGGCAATCGGTTCCGGACATGCGACGGCGGATGCGCGCGGACGGCGTCCATGATCAGCCGGTTCAGCTCTCCGGTCGGCACGCGCCGGTAGCGCTCCTCGGCCACCCGCAGCGCCTCGCGCAGGATGCGCTCCGCGCGCTGCCCGGTGAGCGCGGAGGCGAAGACGATGTCCGCCCAGCCCAGGTACGGCGCCTCGCGACGAAGGCGCTTCAGCCACTGGTCGGCGGTGTGCTCGTCCTTCTCGACCGCGTCCCACTTGTTGAGCACCAGGACGAGGCCCTTGTACGCCTCGAGCACGTAGCCCACCACGTGCGCGTCCTGGGCGGTGTAGCCCTCGGTCGCATCCGTCATGACGATGGCGACGTCGGCCGAGTCGATCGCCTTCATCGAGCGCAGGACGCTGTAGCGCTCGATGCCCTTCTCGATGCTCCCCCGCCGCCGGATGCCGGCCGTATCGACCAGGACGAGGTCGTCGCCGTCCAGGCGGATCGGGGTGTCGATCGGATCGCGGGTCGTGCCGGGCACGTTCGAGACGATCATGCGCTCCTCGCCGAGCACGCGGTTGATGAAGGTCGACTTGCCGGTGTTGGGCCGCCCGACGATGGCCACCCGCGGCGTGGGGAGATCAGCCTCCGCCAGCTCGGCCAGCTCCTCCTCGGTGAGGTCGTGCTCCTCCGAGACCGATGCCGCCGCCTCCGCCGGGCTCGGTGGCGGGAGATGGTCGACGATGAGATCGGCGAGATCGCCGGTGTTCCTGCCGTGCTGCGCGCTGACGGTGATCGCGGGGTCGAAGCCGAGGGCGAAGAACTCGACCGCGTCCGCCTCGCGTGCCGGGTTGTCGCCCTTGTTCACGACCATGATCACCGGGGTCTCGGCGCGGCGCAGGCGATCCGCCACCTCGTGATCGAGCGGCGCGAGGCCCGCGTGCGCGTCGACGACGAAGAGCACGACATCGGCCTCCTCGATGGCCACGCGCGCCTGGTCCTGGACGCGTTCCTCGATGTCAGAGCCCGGGTCGAGCTCGAGCCCACCGGTGTCGACCACGGTGAAGGTTCGCCCGTTCCACTCGGCGGTGCCGTAGACGCGGTCGCGGGTCGTGCCGGCGACATCGGAGATGATCGCCAGCCGCTCGCCGATGAGCCGGTTGAAGAGCGTGCTCTTGCCGACGTTCGGGCGGCCGACGATGGCGACCACGGGCAGGGAGGGCATGCCGGAGAGTGTAGTGGGCGGCTAGGATCACCACCGATGCGCATCGGGATCGTGGCCACTCGCCTGGCGGGGGTCGACGGCGTGACCTTCGAGACCGCCAAGTGGGAGGCGATCCTGGAGCGGATGGGCCACGAGGTCCGGCTGCTCGCCGGCGAGGTCGACGCCCTGCGGCCGAACGCACGGCTCGTGCCGGCCATGCACTTCACCTACCCGCAGGCCGCGCGCGTCACGGCGGCCGCCTTCGATGCCGACAGCGACGTGCGCGCCGTCCGTGCGGAGATCGACCGCCTCGCCGACCAGCTCGTGCCGGTGATCGAGAACTGGATCGAGTCCCAGCACGTCGAGCTGCTCATCGTCGAGAACGCCTGGGCCATCCCGATGCAGCTGCCCCTCGCCGTGGCGCTGCGCCGGATCGTGGAGACCTCGGGCATGCCGGCCATCGGCCACCACCACGACTACTGGTGGGAGCGCGAGCGTTTTGCGACGTGCATCGTGCCGGAGCTCCTCGAGTCGGCCTTCCCACCCGACCTTCCGAACGTGCGGCACGTGAGCATCAACTCGCTCGCCGCGCGCGAGCTCAGGCGGCGCCGCGGGATCGCGTCGTCCGTGGCGCCGAATGTCTTCGACTTCTCGCTCGGCCGGCCACGGCCTCGACCATCGGTGCGGCGCCAGCTGCGATCGGAGCTCGGGATGGGCTCCCGGGGCCTCCTGGTGATCCAGCCCACGCGAGTGGTGCCGCGCAAGGGCATCGAGCTCGCCATCGAGCTCGTCGGGCGGCTTCGCGACCGGCACGCGGTGCTGCTCATCACCTCGCCGGCCGGCGACGAGGGGCTCGACTACCTCGTGCAGCTCGAGCGCCTGGCCGAGCAGCACGGTGTGAACCTTCGCTATGCCGCCGACCGCTTCGCGCCGGATCTCGAGGGCAAGCCGCTGGGCCCGGCGCACTCCCTCCACGACGCCTACCTCGCCGCCGATCTCGTCACCTACCCATCGCTGTACGAGGGGTACGGCAATGCGCTGGTGGAGGCGATCTTCTACGGCAAGCCGATCGTCGTGAACCGGTACAGCGTGTACGACGCCGACATCCGGCCGCTCGGGTTCCGGTTCATCGAGATCTCCGGCGCCATCACGGCCGACACCGTTCGCGACGTGAGGTCGGCCCTGGCCGATCCGCGTCGCCAGTCACGGGTCGCCCGCCACAACTTCGACATCGGGCGGCGGCACCTGTCGTACGAGGTGCTCCAACGCCGCCTCGGCCGATGGATCCGCAAGCTCAGGCGGTGAGGGCGTAGACCCGCTCGCGGACCTCCTCGAGGTCGACCTCCGGGGTGGAGGTGCCGCCGGTGATGCCGATCCGCGGCTTGTCCCGCAGCCACTCGGCCCACTCGGCGGCGAGCTCGTCGGCATCGGCGACGTGCACCGTGTCGGGCAGGATGGCGCGGCACTTCACCGCCAGCTCCTTGGTGTTCGAGCTGTTCTTGCCGCCGACCACGATCATCGCGTCGACCTCGCGGGCCAGCTTCACGCTGTCGTCCTGGCGGGTCAGGGTCACCGGGCAGACCGTGTTCACGACGCGGAGGTCGTGGCATCGGCGCAGGCAGAAGGCGGCGAACTCCTCGAGCTTGTTGGGGAGGATGGTGCTCTGGCTCAGGACGCCGATCTTCTTCGTGCGCGGCACGCGCTCCCAGGTGGATCGGTCCATGTCGTCGACGACGACGTGCTTCTCACCGGCGTAGCTGCGAACGCCCTTGACCTCGGGATGGTCCTCGTGGCCGATGATGCAGACCGTGTAGCCGGCCTCCGCCAGCTCGCGCGCCGCCTTCTGCGACTGGAGCACCCAGGTGCAGGTCGCGTCGATGACCTCGAGACTCTCCTTGCCCTTGACGCTCTCGAACTCGGAGCGTGGCACGCCATGGGCGCGGATGACGAGGGTGCCGCCCTCGACCTGGTCGGCCAGATCGGCGGTGCGAATGCCGCGATCGGACAGGTCGGCCTTGATGCCGGGGTTGTGCACGAGCTGGCCGAGGGTCGTGACCTCCTTGCCTTCCTCGCGGGCGTGCTTCGCCTTGTCGATCGCCAGCCGCACGCCGTAGCAGAAGCCGGCGCGCTCGGCGATGCGCACGTCGGGTCGTGTGGGTGCCGTGGTCATCGCATTCATTCTATGGGAGATACGGAGCAGGATCAGTTCCGGGTCATGGGCGGCGTGGCTCGGCGGCGAGCGGCGCGGCGCTCTTCGCGTTCCCCACAATGCTCGTCAAGCGCGCATTGCGCGGCCGATGCGATCGGCTCATCGCCGCGTCGAGCGTGGAATGGGCGACCGGCGCTCGGTTTCCTCCCATCGTGCGCGCGGGAGGCGCAGTGTGGGAAATGCGGGTCGCGACTCCCCGCAATGCGCGGATGGGGGCGCGACGCGGGGAATGCCGGACGGTCCGTCAGCCTGCGCGCCGCTGCTCCGGCGGCAGGAGCTCCTCGATGGCCGACATGACGCGCTCCGTGCCGGCCGCCAGGGCCCCGCGATCCAGCCGGCCGGCCGGAACGTGCTCCAGCGTGAAGGGCGGACCGAACCGGATGCGAACCCGTGCCGGCCGCGGCCATCGCGAGCGGCCGGGGAAGATCCGGTGCGTTCCGGCGATCCCAGCCGGCACGATCGGCGCGCCGGAGCGCATGGCGATGAGCGCCGTCCCCGGCTTGCCGTCCTTCAGCCGGCCATCCTTGGATCGCGTGCCCTCCGGGAAGATGGCGATCGGCCTGCCGGCGGCAAGCGATTCGAGGCTGAAGCGCTGTGCCGCGCGGTCCCGCTCACCGCGACGCACGAAGTAGACCCCGGCCTGGGTGGCGAGCCAGCCGATCACCGGCCATCGGCGCATCTCGATCTTGGCCATGAAGTGGACGACGCGGCCGATCTGGTGACCGGTCGCCCAGCCCATCATCAGCGGGTCGAGGTTCGAGCAGTGGTTCGTCACCACGATGAACGGTCCCGTGCGGGGCAGGTGCTCGGCTCCCTCGATCCGCGCGCCCCACAGGACGCGGGACACGAGGCCGATGAGCGCGGCGCCCGGGTGATAGAACCAGCTACGCACCGATGGCCTCCAGCCGCTCGACGATGGCGTCGACGCAGGCCTCGACGTTCAGCAGCCCGGTGTCGAGCACCAGGGCACCATCGGCCTGGCGAAGCGGGGCGACCTCGCGACCGGAGTCGGCCGCATCGCGACGGTGAATCTCGGCCAGATACTCCTGGGAACGCTCCGGCCGGCCCATCTCCGCCGCGCGTCGCGTGGCCCGGGTCTCCGCATCGGCTGTCAGGTACACCTTCAGGGTCGCGTCCGGCAGGACCACGGTGCCGATGTCGCGGCCGACCATGACCGTGTCGCCGCGCAGGGCGGCCGTGCGCTGGACGTCGAGCATCGCGGCACGGACCTCGGCGTGACGGCTCACCGCGCTGACCGCTCGGTCGATCCGCGGCCGGCGCACGTCGACGGTGACGTCACGGCCGTCGAGCAGGACGGTCTCCAGCCGATCGCGCTGGTCCGCGCGCGGCCGCTCCACCTCGATGCGACAGGTCATGGCCAGCCTGCCCAGGGCCGATCCGTCGTCGACGTCGACGCCGCGCTCGACGGCCGCCAGCGTGAGGGCGCGGTACATCAATCCGGTGTCGACGAAGGTGGCATCGATGCGTCGTGCCAGGGCATGGCCCACCGTGCTCTTGCCGGCTCCCGACGGGCCGTCGATGGCCACGGTGCGCGCGGCGCTCACCGGCGACGTCCTCCGACGAGCGCCTGGACCTCCGATCGCCGCAGCCGGCGCCACTCGCCGCTGCGGAGCCCCGCCAGGCCCAGTGGCCCGATCCGCGTCCGCACCAGCCGCAGGACCTCGACGCCGACGGCGGTGAAGAGTCGGCGGACCTCGCGCTTTCGCCCCTCGCCGATGCGAACGCGGAGCCATGTCCCGGACTCGTTGCGGTCGCGATCGACCTCGGGCGGGGCCGGCGCCACGCGCGCTGCGAGGAGCCGAGCCGGGCCGTCCTCGAGCTCGACGCCCTCGAGAAGCCGCCCGAGCTGGGATCGTGACGGCCGCGGGTCGACGAGCGCGGCATACTCCCGCTCGATGCCGTACCGCGGGTGCAGCACGCGGTTCGCCCACTCCCCATCGTTCGTGAGCAGCATCAGTCCCTCCGACTCGACGTCGAGACGCCCCGCCGGCCAGAGGCGCTCCCCGCCGGAGTCGACCAGCGCGACCACCGAGCGGCGCCCTCGCTCGTCGCGCGCCGAGGACAGGTAGCCCCGGGGCTTGTGGATGGCCAGGTGGACCGCGGGTGGCGCGGCTCCGACCGGACGGCCGTCCAGCTCGATGCGGTCCCTGCCCGGGTCCGCCGAGTCGCCGAGCGACGCCCGGCTCCCGTTGACGGTGACGCGGCCATCGGCGATGAGCTGCTCGGCGCCGCGCCGCGAGGTCACGCCGGCGCGCGCCAGCAGCTTCTGCAATCGCTCACTCGTCATCGGCAGCCTCGCCGGGCTCGACCGGCGCAGGCTCGACCGACGTCGACTCGAGCGGTCCCCGCTCGGAGGCCGGCATGCCGCCATCGGCCAGGGCCGTGAGCTGGGCCGCGTCGGACGACAGCGGCGGCAGGTCGTCGAGCGAGGTGAGGCCGAACCGCTCGAGGAAGGTGAACGTCGTCCCGAACAGCACGGGGCGGCCGGGGGTGTCGCGTCGCCCGACCTCGGTGACGAGTCGCCGATGCAGGAGCGAGCGGATCACGTAGTCGGAGTCGACGCCGCGAACGCGCTCGACATCACCGCGCGTGCAGGGTTGCCGGTACGCGACCACCGCCAGCGCCTCGAGCGCGGCCGGCGAGAGCCGCGCCTCCTCGCGGGCGGCGTAGGTCGCCAGCCGGGTTCCGACCTCGGGCGCGGTGACGAGCTGCCAGGCATCGTCGTGATGCTGAACCCGCAGCCCACGACGGTCGTCGATGAGCCGCTCGGCGAGCGCCGACAGCGTCCCCTCCGCCTCGAGCCGGGGCACGCCGCCCAGCTCGGCAAGCTCCGAGGTGGCCAGGGGCCGCTCCGCGATGAACAGCAGCGCCTCGAAGAACGCGTCGAGCTCGTGGGCAGGCTCGGTCACCGGCCGCTCCCCTCGGGCACGCCCTCGATGATGATCGGGCCGAACAGGTCGTGCTGCTGTGCGCTCACCTGTCGGCGGCGAACGAGCTCCAGGGTGGCGAGGAAGGTGACCGTCGCCTCGGTGCGAGACCGGCAGCCGGCGAGGATCGTCTGCAGGATGACGCGGCCGCCGCGCGACAGCGCGCGCTGCAGGACCTCGATCTGCTGCCCGATCGTGACCTCGCGCTTCACGACCTCGGGCGGCGGTGGAACCGGCTCCGGGATGGCGGCCAGCATCTCGAGCCTGTTCACGAGCACCGCCACCGGAAGCGGCTCGGCCGGCACCTCGGGCAGATCCGACTCGCGTGGCTCGCGGCGCATCACCGGTGCCACGCCATCCCGCTCGCCGAGCGCCATGGACGCGTCGCGCAGCGCCCGATACTCGAGCAGGCGGCGGCGCAGCTCCTCCTCGTCGGGCTCGTCGGCGCCGTCCGGCACGGGCGGAAGCGGCTCGGACGGCAGCAGCCGCCGCGACTTGAGGTAGATGAGCTGCGCGGCGATGGCCACGAATTCCGACAGGTTGGCCGCGTCGACCGGATGGCGGGCGAGGTGCTCCACGTACCCGTCGGCCACCTCGGCGAGCGGAACCGTCAGCACGTCGAGCTGGCGAGACTCGATGAGATGGAGGAGCAGCTGCAGCGGTCCCTCGAAGACCGGCAGCTCCACGCGGAACTCGGGGTCGCCCACGGGGACCGCGATGGCGGCCTCGGCCTCGACCGGGATCGGCTCCATGCCGTCAGCTTGCGTCATCGGCCACCTTCAGCGCGTGCGACAGCTGCACGTCGGCGGGGCCGGCAGCGCTGCCTCGCAGGAAGGCCACCGCGCGGGGGGAGCAGCCGGCGGCCTCGGCCAGGTCCGCCGAGAGCCGGTCGTGGTGCAGGTAGAGGTGGAACGGATGGCGCCAGGAGCCGGGATCGTCCGACGCCACCCGGGCAAGGAGCCGCGGCGAGGCGGCCTCGAGGAGCACGCCGGCGACGCGGTGCCAGAGCCGCATCCGAGACCCCTTGGCGGCGTCGTGGAGGAGCGCTGCCGTGAGCAGATCCGGATCGTCCGAGCCATCTGCCCGCAACCGCGACACCACGTCGAGCGCATGCCGGCGGTCCGCGACGGGCATGGTCGCGAAGAGCGGCCAGGCCGCCTCACCCAGCAGGCGACGCGCGTCTGCCTCTTCCGCGGCCGTCGTCCGCGCACGAAGGTGCGCGAGGAACTGGGCGACCCTACGCACCGATCAGCACCCACGTCAGCTCTCGGAGCCAGCTGAACACGACCCGCAGCGGGCTGCCGGGCAGGAACACGAGCAGCAGGATGGCGATGATCCCGTACGGCGCATAGCGCTGGACCGCGAAGGCCAGCTTCGGAGGGAGGAAGGCGAGCGCCACGTTGTAGCCGTCGAGCGGCGGGATCGGGAGCAGGTTGAAGGCCGCGAGCAGCAGGTTGTAGAACACGACGCCCGATGCGAGCTCCATCACGAACCCCGCGCCCCCGGCGGCGTCGAGCAAGCGGTACACCACCGCCCCCGCGATGGCGACCGCGACGTTGGCGATCGGCCCACCCGCGGCGACGATCGCCATCCCGATCCGCCCCGGCCGCAGGGCGTAGGGATTGACCGGCACCGGCTTGCCCCAGCCGAAGCCCGCCATCACGAACACGAGTGCGCCCACCGGGTCGATGTGCCGCGCCGGGTTCAGGCTCACCCGCCCCAGCGCCCGGGGCCGATGGTCGCCGAGCTGGTCGGCCAGGAACGCGTGGCTGAACTCGTGGAAGGTGATGCCGACCACGAGCGCGATGCCGATGGCCAGGATCTGCGCGAGGGTGAGGTCGAAGAAGAGCATCGGCCGCCGATCAGGCGAGCTGCGGCAGCAGGTCGCAGAGGAGCGTCACCAGGCGCGCCGCCCCGACCCGCCCCATCTCGATGACCTCCTCGTGCGTCGCGCCGGTCTCGACGTCGTCGGTGGCCTTGTTCGTGATCAGGCTGAAGCCGAGCACCCGCGCGCCGGCGTGTCGGGCGACGATGGCCTCGTGCGCGGTGCTCATGCCGACCGCATCGCCACCCAGCGCCCTGAGCATCCGCATCTCGGCCCGCGTCTCGTACGACGGTCCGGCGAGCATGAGGTAGACGCCCTCGCGAAGCGCGATCTCGGAGCCGGCGGCGGCCGCCAGGGCGGCCTCCTGGAGCCGCGGGTCGTACGTGTCGACCATCGGCGGGAACCGCGGCCCGAGGCGATCGATGTTGGGGCCGAACAGCGGGTTGTCGCCCGACAGGTTGAGGTGGTCGGTGATGAGCATCACGTCACCGGGCTCGTAGTCTGGGTTGAGCCCACCGGCCGCGTTCGTCAGGATCACCGTCCCGACGCCGAGCGACAGGACGGCTCGCAGCAGGAGGGTCGACTCGCGCTGCGAATAGCCCTCGTAGCCGTGCACGCGTCCGGACAGCAGGAGCATCGGCGTGCCGTCGACGGTGCCGGCCACGAGCTCGCCGGCATGTCCCTCGACGCCGGCCGTCGGCACGTACGGCAGGTCGCCGTAGCTCACCCGCAGGCGCGTCTCCTCGTCGAGGAGCTCGACGACATCGCCGAGGCCGGATCCCAGGACCGCCGCCACGCGCGGAAGGCCCGGGCCCGCCGGGTCGGTCAGCCGCTCGCGGATGGCATCGGCTGCAGCGGCGATCCGCCGATCGAGCTCCTCGCCGTAGATCCCGTCCGCGAGCGCCGGCAGGCTCCGGTCCCGCACCTACATCCGCTCCAGCAGCTCGCGCTTCTTGGCGTCGTACTCCTCGGGAGTGATCAGCCCCTTGTCCCGAAGGCCGGCCAGGCGCTCCAAGGTCTCGCCGATCGTGTCGGCCGCCGATCGAGGCGCGGGCTCAGAAGGGGCCGCGACGGGAACCGGGTCCTCGATGGGCCGGGCCGTGGCATCGCCGCCATCCTCGTACACCGACACTCGATCCGAGCCGGCACGCGGCGCCATCGGCTCGGCGCGCTGGAGCTCGGGCATCGGCTCCGGTCGCTGGGAGCGCGGACGCGCGAGGTCCGGCCGCTCGAGCATCTCCTTCTGGTCGAGCATGGCGCGCTTGAAGTCGATCGGGTCGGCGATCATCGGGAAGTCGGCCACCTGCGATCCACCGAGCTCTTCCGCGGCGGTCAGGATGTCGAGGGTGCCGTACCCGAAGATCCGCCCGAACAGGCTCTGGTCGAGACGCGCGTCGTTGATCTTCTCGAGGTTCGAGTCGGCCATCGACTTGTTCAGGACCCCCTCAGCCCGGATGACCCGGCGCGTGGTGATGAGCCACTCCTGGTTGCGCCAGTCCCAGATGACGAAGCCGATGTAGCCCAGCGAGCCGATGAGCAGCGCCACGGCCACGATCGTCAGGATTCCGTCGACCGTCTCGTTCCCGATGGGCTGGGAGCCCGAGATGAGGAAGATGAGGATCGCCAGGGAGACGATGGCGAGGACGATCCACAGCCAGGTCCGGGCGACGATGGCGAACCAGTGCTGGCGGCTCTGGAAGACGACCTCCTCGCCGCGGCTGAGGAGGTTTCGAGCGTAACTCATCGGCTTCGTGCGCTCCGTGCGATGGGAGGCTTCTTCAGGCTCTCGGGTGTGCCCGCGCGTACACCTCGCGGACACGTTCACCGGTCAGGTGGGTGTAGAGCTGGGTGGTGCTGATGCTAGCATGGCCGAGCAGGGCCTGGACCACGCGCAGGTCGGCTCCGCCCTCCAGCAGATGCGTCGCAAAGCTGTGCCGAAAGGTGTGCGGCGTGACGCGTGCCCGCACTCCGGCAGCATCGGCCCAGCGCCTCACCAGGCGCCACACGACCTCGCGGCTCATCCGGCGTCCGCGCTGGCCCACGAACACGGCCGGGGTGGGGCGTCCGGCCGTCCAGGCCTGTCGGGGCCCGACCCGGTAACGATGCAGCCGCTCCCGCGCCTCGTCGCCCATCGGCACCCGACGCTCCTTGTTCCCCTTGCCGATCACCCGCACCTGCTGGCGATCCAGGTCGACCCGGTCGGTGTCGAGCCCGACGAGCTCGCTGACGCGCAACCCGCACCCGTAGAGGAGCTCGAGAATCGCCCGGTCGCGGACGCCGATGCCGGAAGGGTCGTCGGCCGGCGGCGCGTCGAGGATGCGAGCCACGTCGTCAGGCGTGAGGACGTCCGGCAGGTACCTGCCCGGACGCGGGGCGTCGACCAGCGCGGGCACGTCGCGGGACGCCAGCCCCTCGCGCAGGGCGAAGCCGTAGAAGCTGCGGACGGCCGCGGATTTCCGGGCCTGGGTCGACCCCCGCGCGCCCGCGCGGCGCAAGGCGGCCACGAAGTCCTGCAGCGGCTGCGGGTCGTGCCGCCAGCGGTCGCCTCCGGAATGCTCGGCGAACTGGGCCAGGTCCCGCCGATACGCGGAGATCGTCAGCGGCGACAGCCCGCGCTCGACGCGAAGCTCGAGCAGGAACGCCTCGACCGCCGCCTCCAGGCCCGACACCTCAGCGCTCCGCGGCGCCCCGGAGCAGCGCCTCCGCCGCGGCCATCGCCTCGCTCCCGGCTCCCTCCCCGGCAAGCATCGCGGCCAGCTCGGCGCCGCGCGCATCGGCGCCGAGCACGCGGACCTCGGTCGTGGTTCGGCCGGCGGTGACGCGCTTGCCCACCACGAGGTGGGCGTCGGCGTGCGCCGCCACCTGCGGAAGGTGGGTGACGCAGAGGACCTGGTGGTAGGCGCTCAGCGCCTTCAGCCGCTCGCCGAGCGCCGATGCGTTGCGGCCGCCGACGCCTGCGTCGACCTCGTCGAACACGAGCAGGGGCGTCTCGTCGGCCGCGGCGAGCACGACCTTGAGCGCCAGCGAGAGGCGGCTCGCCTCGCCACCGGACGCGATCCGGCCCAGGGGCCGGGGCGGCTCGCCGGAGTTCGGCGCGAAGGTGAAGGTGACCCGCTCGCCGCCGTTCGGCCCGATCTCGGTCGCCTCGACCTCGGCCCCGAACGCCCCCGATGGCAGACCGAGGGGCGGCAGCTCGGCGTTCACCGCCTCGGCCAGGCTCGTGGCGGCGCCCATGCGGGCTTCACGCAGCCGGCCGGCGGCCGCGTCGAGCGCCGCCCGACGCGCCTCCTGGTCCGCGCGGAGCCGATCCCGCTCGGCGCCCTGGTGCTCGAGCCGGTCGAGCTCGGCCGCGGCCTCCGCTCCGAACGCGATCACCGCATCGAGAGAATCGCCGTACTTGCGCCGCAGGTCGTAGAGCAGGGCGAGCCGCTCCTCGGCGGCGGCCCGGCTGGCCGGATCGAGGTCGACGGCTTCGGCGGCGCCGGCGGCGTCCCGGGCCAGCTCGGCGGCCTCTGCCGCCAGGCCCGCAGCCCGGTCCGCGAGTTCGGAGAACCGCTCGTCGTGGCTCGCCGCCGTGGCCAGCCCGCGCTCGGCCATGCCCAGCGACTCCGCCGCGCCTCCCTCGTCGCGCAGGGCCGCCACGGCCTCGGCGGCCGACCGCGCGATCGTCTCGGCATGCTCGGCGGCACGGAGCTGGGCCTCCAGCTCGGCGTCCTCCCCCGCCCGTGGCGCGGCGGCCGTGATCTCGTCGACCTGGTGCCGCAGCAGCTCGGTGCGCCGGGCGAGCTCGTGCGGATCGGTGAGCAGCTCGGTCGCTGCGGCCACCACCGCCCGCCAGGCGCGGTGCGCCTCGGCGACCGCGCTCCGGGCCGCGTCGTGGCCACCGAACGAGTCGAGCAGGTCGAGCTGGCGCGCCGGCTCGAGGAGCCGCTGCTGGTCGTGCTGGCCGTGGATCTCACCGAGCCGCGCGCCGAGCGACGCCAGGCCGCCGACCGTGACGGTCCGATCGTTGACGCGCACCGTCGACCGCCCGTCGGCCCCGACCTCGCGGCGAACGATGACCGACCCCTCCCCGGCGGCCACGACATCGGCCATCGGGTCCTCGCCGTCGAGAAGCGGCGCATCCCACACTGCCTCGACCCGGGCCGCGTCGGTCCCGGATCGGACCTGCTCAGCGCTGGCGCGGGCTCCGAGCACCAACGCCACGGCGTCGACCACCAGTGACTTGCCGGCGCCGGTCTCGCCGGTCAGCACGGTGAAGCCCGTGGACAGCGCCAGGCGCACGGACTCGACCACGGCGAGGTTCTCGACCGTCAGCTCACGCAGCGCCATCGGTGCAGTATCGGCCCTAGTACGGCAGGAGCGAGGCCTTCGTGCGCAGCAGGTCGTAGAAGGGCGTGGCGCCGGCCGGCTCGATCATCCGCAGGGGCACCGGCAGGGCACGCACCTCGACGCGATCGCCGATCGCCATCGGCAGGTCCTGCTGGCCGTCGATGCTGATGAGGGCACCGTCGTGCGCCTCGCGAAGGACGAGATGGACCTCGTGATCCTCCCCGGCCACGACGCTGTGCAGCGGTGACAGGTAGGCCGCGACGGGGGTGATGACCATGTTCCGGAGCCGCGGATCGAGGATCGAGCCTCCGGCGCTGAAGCTGTAGGCCGTGGAGCCGGTCGGGGTGGCGACCACGACCGCATCGGCGACGTAGGTCGCCAGATGCGACCCGGAGACCTCCACTTCGAGGCGGATCATCCGCACCCGCTGGCCACGCGCCACCACGACCTCGTTGAGGCAGGCGTGCTCCTCCGAGGTGCCGTCGGTTCGCATGATGCGCGCCATGATCCGGAAGCGCTCCTCGATGCTGTACTCCCCCGCCTTGACCTGGTCCAGCGCACGCTCGAGCTCGTCGGACTCGACCTTGGCCAGGAACCCGACCCGTCCGAGGTTGATGCCGAGCGCCGGCACCCCCGAGTCGCCGATGGCGCGCGCGGTCCGCAGGAACGTGCCGTCACCGCCGAGCACGCAGACGAGGTCGGTCGTCGCCAGCTCGGCGCCGATCGTGTCGTACGCGTCGCCGTGGGCATCCCACGCATCGACGCCGTTCGCGGCGCACCACGCGCGCCCCCGCTCGAGCATCCGCGGCGCGCGATCGCTGTACGGGTTCAGCGCGAACCCGATGCGCTTCATTCGGGATCGGTCTGCGGCCGCTCCGCAGGCTCCAGCCGGGTGGCAAGCCGCTCGATGATGCGCCGCAGCTCGGTGAGCTCGGCGGCCATGTCGTGCGGCTCGGTGACCGCGGCGTAGGACCGGTCAAGGCCCGCGGCGATGAAGGCCCGCATCAGGCTCGACGGCGAGACGCCGCGAGCGTGCGCCGCCTCCTCCACGCGGGCCAGCAGCGCATCCGGCATGCGCAGGCTCACGATCTGGCGCATCGTGTCCGGCGCCGGCTCGTGCGGCGCGGGCTCCACGACCTCGATGCCCTCGAAGCCGATCCCAAGCTGCTCGATCTGTGGCGCCGACCCGCCACCCCTGCGTTTCACGCGCTGATCGTAATACGCGCGTGCTACAGCGCGTCCTCGATCATGGCGTGCACGTCCCCCACCTCGGTGGAGAGATCGGTACCCAGGGCCATCAGGAACTCGACGTTGCCGTCGCCCCCGGCGATCGGCGAGCGGATCACGTGCGTCGGATGGACGCCGGTGCCGACGGCGGCCTCGGCGACGGACTGGAGCACGTGACGCCAGATCGCGGGCTCGCGCACAACTCCGCCCCGGGGTACGTCCTCGCGTCCCGCCTCGAACTGCGGCTTCACGAGCGCCACGACGCGCCCCCCTGGTGCGAGCAGGTCTCGCACCGCGGGCAGCACCAGTCCCAGCGAGA
>DATHTR010000148.1:0-16696 GCA_035463095.1 Candidatus Angelobacter sp.
TGGTCGCGGTTGCTCATCCGGGTCAACCCGCTCATCGGCTCCCCCTGCGAGCCGGTGGTCATGACGACCATCTGCTCCTTCGACAGCCGCTGCAGCTGGTCCTTCTTCACGAGAGTCCCGTCACGGTCGTCGAGGTAGCCCCGCTCGAGTGCGATGGCCGTGTTCTGCTCCATGCTCCGCCCCAGCGCCACCATCTTCCTGCCGTGGGCCCATGCGGCGTCGATCACCTGCTGGACGCGGCCGATGTTGCTGGCGAAGGTCGCCACGATGACTCGACCCGGCGCCTCGCCCACGAGCCGATGCAGGCTGTCGCCCACGGTCGCCTCCGAGAGGGTGTACCCATCCTTCTCGGCACGCGTCGAGTCGGAGAGCAGGAAGTCGACGCCGCGTCGACCGATCTCGGCGATGAGCCCGAGGTCGGCCCGCTTCCCGTCCGGCGGGGTGTGGTCGAACTTGAAGTCGCCGGTGTGGACCACGGTGCCGGCCGGCGTGACGATGCCGTAGCCGACCCCGTCGGGGATCGAGTGGTTGACGCGGAACGGCGTGATGCGTGCTCGTCCGACGGAGAACTCCACGCCGGGCTCGATCACGTGGAGCGGCGTCGAGCTGAGGAGCTTGTGCTCGCGCAGCTTGCCCTGGACCAGCCCCTCGGTCAGGCGCGTGGCATAGATCGGCGTGCCGGGGATCTTGGGCAGGACGTACGGCAGCGCGCCGGTGTGGTCCTCGTGGCCGTGGGTGAGGAGGATGCCGGTGACGCGATCACGTCGTTCCTCGAGGTAGGTGACGTCGGGAATGACGAGGTCGATGCCCAGCATCTCCGGCTCGGGGAAGGCGAGGCCGCAGTCCACGATGAGGATCTCGTCGCCGAACTCGACGACGGTGATGTTCTTGCCGACCTCGCCCACCCCACCGAGCGGGATGATGCGCAGGGAATCAGGCATTAGTGCTCCTGGAAGAGGGTCATCTGTTGGGTGCCGTCGACGTCGGGAGCGCCACGCTCGGGCTCGATCACCCGGGTCGCGGCGTCGTCCGCCTCGGCCATTCGTTCCGATTCGCTGCCGAGCGCCTCGCGCGCGGCAAGCAGCGCGGCCGGCAGGCCACGGATGTCGCGGAACAGGGTCTCGCGCAGCGAGGCCTGATGCAGCGCCGCAGCAGGATGGTACATCGGGAACACGTGCTGCCCCGTGAAGGACCGACGCAGCTGGCCGTGCACGGCCCCGATCCGGGATCCGGGCAGGTAGCGCTGCAGGGAGTGACGGCCGAGGCTGACGACGACCGCCGGCTCGAGTGCGGCCTCCTGCCGCTCGAGGTAGGACGCGCAGGTCCCGATCTCCGCCGGCTCCGGATCCCGGTTCCCCGGCGGCCGGCACTTCACCACGTTCGTGATGAACACGTCTCCACGCTCCCATCCGATGCTGCCGAGCAGCTCGGACAGGAGCTGGCCGGCCGGGCCGACGAACGGCCTGCCGGTGGCATCCTCGCGCGCCCCGGGCCCCTCCCCCACCAGGAGGACGTCGCTCAGGAGGTTTCCCTCACCGGGGACGGCATGCGTCCGACGTGCTGCGAGCGGACATCGCGTGCAGCCGCGGACCTCGTCCGCGACCTGCGCCAGCTCCGCCTCCGAGCCCATGGACCGGAGGGTAGCGCGCCGCCGCCGCGACGCGGCGGCGCCATCGTCCTAGGAGCGATCGTTGCCGCCCGCTCCCGCGCCGGCTTCGGCCCCCGATCGGGCCATGTGCCGCTCCATTGCCGCGCGGCGGCTCAGGTTGACGCGACCCATCCGATCGATCTCGGTCACGATCACCATCAGCTCGTCACCGATGCTGACGACGTCCTCGACCCGCGGCACCCGGTAGTCGGCGAGCTGGCTGATGTGGACCAGGCCCTCCTTGCCGGGCAGGATCTCGACGAAGGCCCCGAAGTTCATGATCCGGGTCACCTTGCCGAGGTACTCCTTGCCGACCTCGACGTCCTTGGTCAGGCCCTCGATCCACTTGATCGCCTTCTGGGCGGCCTCGCCGCTCGTGGCGGCGATCTGGATCGTGCCGTCGTCCTCGACGTTGATCTGCGTCCCGGTCTCGGCGGTGATCTGGCGGATCACCTTGCCGCCGGCGCCGATGACGTCGCGGATCTTGTCGACGGGGATCTTCAGGGTCGTGATGCGCGGCGCGTACTGGCTCAGCTCGTCACGGCTGGTGCTGATGACGTCGGTCATCTTGCCGAGGATGTGCATGCGGGCCGAGTGGGCCTGCTGCAGCGCGTCGCGCATGATCTCGGTCGTGATGCCGCTGACCTTGATGTCCATCTGCAGCGCGGTCACGCCGTCGGCCGTCCCGGTCACCTTGAAGTCCATGTCGCCGTAGTTGTCCTCCTGGCCGGTGATATCGGTCAGGACGGCGTAGCGTCCGGTCTCCTTGTCGGTGATCAGGCCCATCGCCGCACCGGCCACCGGCGCCTTGATCGGCACGCCGGCGTCCATCAGGGCGAGGGTCGACCCGCAGGTCGAGGCCATCGAGGTGGAGCCGTTCGAGCTGACGACCTCGCTCACCACGCGGATGACGTACGGGAACTCGTCGGCGCTGGGAAGGACCGGCCGCAACGCGCGCTCGGCGAGCGCACCGTGGCCGATCTCGCGTCGTCCGGGCCCGCGCATGAAGCGGGACTCGCCGACCGAGTACGGCGGCATGTTGTAGTGATGCATGTAGCGCTTCTCGGTGTCCGGCGAGATCGTGTCCATGCGCTGGACGTCGCTCGAGGGGCCGAGCGTGGCGATCGAGAGCGCCTGGGTCTGTCCGCGCTGGAAGAGCCCGGAGCCGTGGGTGCGCGGCAGGAACCCGACCTCCACGCTGATCGGCCGGACGGTGGAGGTGTCGCGGCCATCGATCCGCACGTTCTCGCTCAGGACGAGCTCCCGCACGGTCGACTTGGTGATGACGTCCATGAGGGCCTTGCCGACGCCGTGTCGGCGACGGATGTCCTTGAAACGCTCACCCTGCTCCGCGCGGTTGTAGTGCTCCCGGGCGCGACGCACCTCGTCGGCGATGTCCTGGCGCAGGGCCTCGAGGCGCTCCCCGAGCCCCTCGGTGAAGTGGATGAACAGCTCGGCGGCGGCCTCGGCGTCCGGCATGGCGCGATGCGCGGCGGCGTGGTCCCGCCCGAACACGAAGCGAACGAGGTCGCCGAGCTTCCAGCCGCCGGCGTCCGGGTACAGCTGGTAGCCGAGCTCGAGCGTGTCGAAGACGGCGGTCGGCTCCCACTTCACGTCGTTCGGCAGGTGCCGGAGGATGTAGGGAAGGTCGAAGCTGACGTTGTGCGCGACGATCGGCGACTCGCCCACCCACTGCACGAAGTTCGTGAGCGCCTCCGACGCGGTGGGGGCGTTGGCGACGTCATCGGTGCTGATGCCGTGGACCTGGTGCCCGACGATCGGACGTCCCGGGTTCACGAGCGACTCGAAGCGGTCGACGACCTGGCCGTCACGCACCCGGAGCGCCGCGATGTCGACGATGTAGCCGTCCTCCGGCTTCATCGCCGTCGTCTCGAGGTCGAACACGACGAACTCGGACGTGCCGTCGGCAAGGAGCTTGCCGAGCTGCGGGACCGAAGCGGCCTTGGGGCCGAAGAAGGGCACCTTCTTGGGGGTGCCGACGGAGGCGACCAGCTTGTCCTGGAGCTCGATCGACTTCTGGAGCTCCTGGTGCCCGTAGGCGATGGCGTCGGCCATGACATCCTCCGGGAGGATGTTGGCGCCCGCCTCGACCATCATCACCGCGTCACGCGTGCCGGCAACGACGAGATCGAGCTCGCTCTCGTCGAGCTCGCTGTTGGTGGGGTTGGTGACGAACTCGCCGTTGATGCGGCCGACCCGCACGGCGCCCACGGGACCCATGAACGGGATGTGGCTGATCGACAGCGCCGCCGAGGCACCGTTGAGGGCCAGGATGTCCGGGTCGTTCTCCATGTCGGTGGACAGGACGGTGAGGACGACCTGGACGTCGTTGAAGTAGCCCTTCGGGAAGAGCGGGCGGATCGGGCGGTCCGTGAGGCGCATGGCCAGGATGGCCGCCTCGGACGGGCGCGACTCGCGCTTGATGAACCCGCCCGGGATCTTGCCCGCGGCGTACATCCGCTCCTCGTAGTCGACGGTGAGCGGGAAGAAGTCCGCCCCCTCGCGCGGCTCCTTGCTGGCGACCGCGGTCGCCAGGACGACGGTATCGCCATAACGGACGATGACGGCGCCATCGGCCTGCTCGGCAAGCTTGCCGGCTTCCATGCTGAACGGCTTGCCGCCGATCTCAGCTTCGTGAGTAATTGCCACTGATTCCTCCAGGGTCCTTGGGTGCAGCGAGCGCGCGTTCTGCGTGGCGCGCTCGGGTCTCGAGCGCAGGCGTCAGGCAGGCGTCGGCTGCGGAGTGAGTCGATGTGCGAGACCCGGGTGCCGATGATGGCCCCGGGTCGATCGCGAGCGGTGTCTAGCGGCGCAGCCCCAGGCTGCTGATGACGGTCCGGTACCGGTCCACGTCGTTTCGCACGAGGTAGGCCAGCAGGCGTCGGCGCTGCCCGACGAGCTTCAGCAGCCCGCGGCGCGAATGGTTGTCCTTCGGGAAGCTTCGCAGGTGCTCCGTCAGCGACTTGATCCGCTCGGTGAGAAGCGCAATCTGCACCTCGGGTGATCCGGTATCGCCCTCGTGCGTGGCGTAGTCCTCGACGATTGCGCTCTTCGCGTCCTTGGCGAGCGGCACGTATTCCTCCACATTCGTTTCCGTAACGTTCGAAAGTCTACCAGAGGAGCCTCGTTCTCGCCATCAGCCGCGATGCCCGATCAGGCGGCGGGCGTCGTCCTCGTCGCGGCGCATCTGAGCCACCAGGGCATCGGCGCTGTCGAAGCGCCGCTCGTCGCGCAGGCGTGCCACCAGCTCCAGCGTGAGCTCTGCGTCGTACAGGTCGCCGTCCCAGTCCAGCAGGTACGCCTCCACCAGCACCCGGCCGTCGTCCTCGAAGGTCGGCCGCACGCCGATGCTGACCAGCGCCGGATGGTCCGGGCCCACGCTCCGGGCCGGCACGTGCACACGCCCGAGATAGATGCCCAGTGCCGGCAGGGCGGCCGCATACGCGAAGGCGAGATTTGCCGTCGGGAACCCGAGCTCTCGGCCACGGCGATCGCCACGGACGACGGTGCCACGCAGGAGTGGCGGTGCGGCAAGGAGTCGCGTGGCCACGTCGAGCTGCCCATCGGCCAGGAGGCCACGGATCCGGGACGAGGAGATCGGGCGTCCATCCGCGGCCGCCGGCTCGACCGCAACGGCGTCGAAGCCCTGGACGGTCCCGATCTCCCGGACCCGGTCGAGCGTTCCGGAGCGTCCGCGACCGAAGGCGCTGTCCGGGGTCATGGTGATGCCCCGAAGCTCGAGCATGGGGCGCAGGGCAGCGAGGAACGCCTCGGGCTCGAGTGCCCGGAGCGCATGGTCGAAGCGAACCGCCACGGGACGTACCCCGACGGCGCGGATGCGCTCCAGCGTGACCGACGGCGGCAGGAGTCGCGGGACCTCGGTTCCGGGACGCAGCACCTCGTCCGGGTGCGGGCTGAAGACCAGCGCGACGGCGGTGGCGTCGCGTGCGCGGGCTGCCGCTCGCGTGGCCGCCAGCACCTCTCGGTGGCCGAGGTGCACGCCGTCGAACACGCCGAGAGTGATGACCGCCGGGCCGATCGCCGGCAGCCGATCGAGCGGCACCGCCGTCACGCGTCGGACCCCGACGGGATCACCTTGTCGGGACGGAGCTGGCCATCCTCGATCGTCCCGACACCGAGGAGCGCGCCGTCGCCGAACACGGCGACCCGTCCCTGGCTCGGCGAATCGGACGGCGTGGCGGAGCCGTGAGCGAAGCGCCACGCGGCATCGGCATGGAGCGTGACCTTCGGCAGCGGCAGCAGGTCGCCCACCGGCAGGACGGCCTCGTGGAGCCGGCCATCGTCGGCCAACCCCTCGAGATGCGCGGGGGTCACGGCCGCGTGCACGCTCAGGCCGGCCGCCTCGGTGCGACGGAGAGCGGCAAGGTACCCGCCGCAGCCGAGCCGATCTCCAAGGTCACGCGCGATGGAGCGCACGTACGTGCCCGGACCGCACCGAAGGTCGATGCGGACGTCACGGACCACGCCCTCGTCGATCACGTCGAGGACCTCGATCGCCTCCACGACCACCGCCCGCGGTGCGAGCTCGATCGGCTCGCCCGCGCGTGCAGCCCGATGGGCCGTCCGCCCGCCCTGCTTTCGGGCGCTGAACGACGGGGGTCGCTGGTCGATGGTGCCGACGAAGCCGCGGAGGGCCTCCTCGATGGCCTCTCGGTCCGGCAGGGACGCGCCGGAGGGCGTGACCGGGCCCTCGGCATCATCGGTCGCGCTGCGCGCGCCCAGCCGGATGAGCGCGTCGTAGCGCTTCCGGCCGCCGGTGAGCTCCTCGCTGAATCGCGTGGCCCCGCCGACCAGGATCGGAAGCACCCCCGAAGCCAGCGGGTCGAGTGTGCCGGCGTGTCCGATGCGCCTCGTCCCCGTCAGACGGCGCAGGAGCCCGACCATGTCGTGGCTCGTGGGTCCGACCGGCTTGTCGAGGTTAACGACCCCGAGCATCGGCGCGCTCGAGCTCCCGTTCGCTCTCGGCGAGCACCGCCTCGACGGTCTCCGCCATCGGTCGATCGAGCGTGCATCCGGCCGCTCTCGCGTGTCCGCCGCCTCCGAACGCCGAGGTGATGGCCACCGCATCGGCTCGCGCTGAGGTCCTCACGCTGACGCGCACCTCTGCCGGCGATGCCTCCTTGAACAGGAGGGTGATGTCCGCGGCCCGCGTCCCTGACAGCAGGTCGATGAATCCCTCCGTCGCGCTCGGGTCGCTGCCGGTCTCGGCGAGCATGGCGAGCGTCTGGGTGGCGTGCACGATGCGGCCGTCCCGGCGCTGCTCGACCCCGTTGAGCATCCGGCCCCACAGCTGCATCGTCGAGAACGGCTTGTCCGCGTAGATGGACCGATGCAGGGCGGACAGCGGCGCGCCGGCGGCGACCAGGTCGGCCATGACGCGCAGGGTGCGCGGCGTCGCGTTCGGGTGGGAGAAGGTGTGCGTGTCCTGGACGATCCCCGCCGCGAGCACCGTGGCGAGCTCCTCGTCGAGCTCGATGCCGAGATCGGGCAGCAGGAGTGCCACCATCTCGCAGGTGGCGGCCGCGTCAGCGTCGACCCAGGCCACCGCGGACTCGCTGCCGTCGTTCGAGACGTGATGATCGATGTTCACCACTCGCGAGCGAGCGAGCCATGGGCCGCATTCGCGCGCGATCGCTCCGGTACGGGACGGCGGGCCATCGAGCGCCACCGCCAGGTCCGGCTCCAGCTCCGGGCGACGCCGGACGGCATCGGACCCGGGGAGTCCCGCGAGGAAGGGCGGCACCCCGTCCCCGGCCACCACCTCCGACATCTTGCCGAGCCGCTCGGCGGCCCTCGCGATGGCGAGGGCCGACCCCAGGGTGTCGGCGTCGGGGTTCTCGTGGCACAGGGTCGTCACCCGCTCCGCGCCGAGGATGGCCTCGACCACCGCTTCACGCGTCACCGGCGCGCTCCCGCTCGAGCTCGTTGAGGAGTCGCAGCACTCGGTCCCCCGCCTCGATCGAGTCGTCGTGACGGATGACGAGCTGCGGGATGTGACGGATCCGGAGCCTGCCGGCGAGCTGGCGCCGAAGCCACGGAGCGGCGTCGGTGAGCGCGTCGATGGCGGCGCTGCGCTCCTCGTCGGATCCGAGCACGCTGACCCAGACCCGGGCGCTGCCCAGGTCTCGAGCCGTCTCCACGCGCGTGATGGTGGCGAACCCGATGCGCGGGTCCTTCATCTCGCGCTGGAGCAGCTCCATCAGCTCCTGCCGGATCTGGCTGTCGAGCCGATCCGTCCGCTGGCTCATCGGCCTGCCTCCTCGAGCGTCAGGCCTGCTCGGCCACCATCTGGTAGCACTCGATGACGTCGCCCTCGGCGATGTCCTCGGCGTCCAGCCCGATCCCGCATTCATAGCCGGCAGCCACTTCGCGGACGTCGTCCTTGAAGCGCTTCAGCGACGTGATGCGCGTATCGGCGATGAGGGCCTCGCCGCGGAAGAGCCTGGCCTCGGTGCCGCGCACGATGCGCCCGTCGGTGACGTACGAGCCAGCGACGTTCCCGGCCCGCCCGGCCTTGATGACCATGCGGACCTCGGCGTGCCCTTCGACCTGCTCGACGAGCTTCGGTGCCAGGAGGCCCTTGAGGGCCTGGCCGATGTCGTCGGTCAGCTTGTAGATGACGTCGTACAACCGGACATCGACGCCGGTCGCCTCGATGGCGCGCTGCGCCCCGGCATCGGGCCGAGCATTGAAGCCGACGACGACGGCGTCCGACGCCGAGGCGAGGTTGATATCGCTCTCGTTGATGTCGCCCGCACCCTCACGCAGGATGTTGATGCGCACCTCGTCGCTGTTCAGCCGCTCGAGCGAGTGACGGATGGCGCCCAGCGACCCCTGGACGTCGGTCTTCAGCACCACGCGCAGCTCGGCAACCTCGGCATCGGCGATCTGGGCGCTGATCTCCTCGAGGGTGCTCACCGTCCGTCCGTCGCCACCGGCAGCGGCGATCTCGGCCTTCTCGGCGAGGTCGCGGGCGGTCTTCTCGTCGGCCACCACGCGCAGGATGTCACCAGCCTCGGGGAGGCCCTGGAGGCCGATGATCTCGACCGCCGTGGCCGGCTCCGCCTTGGTGACCCGCTTGCCGGAGGCGCTGTTGAGTGCCCGCACACGACCCCACGTGCGGCCGACGCTCACGATCTGCCCGATCTTCAGCGTTCCGGTCTGAACGAGCACCGTCGCCACGTTGCCGCGTCCCTTGTCGACCTTGGACTCGACGATCGTGCCGATCGCCTCCCGGTCCGGGTTCGCCTTGAGATCCTGCAGGTCGGCGACGAGCAGGATCATCTCCATCAGGTCGTCGATGCCCGTTCGCTGCTTGGCGCTGACCGCCACCGCGATGACGTCGCCGCCGTACTCCTCGATGAGCACGTTGTTGTCGGCGAGCTCCTGCTTCACGCGGTCTGGCTGCGCGTCCGGCTTGTCGATCTTGTTGATGGCCACGATCATCGGCACCCGGGCGGCGCGGACGTGATCGATCGCCTCCTTGGTCTGCGGCATGACGCCGTCGTCGGCGGCCACCACGATGATCGCGATGTCGGTGACCTGGGCGCCGCGCGCGCGCATCGCCGTGAACGCCTCGTGGCCGGGCGTGTCGAGGAACACGATCCGCTTGTCGTTGTGCACCACCTCGGACGCACCGATGTGCTGCGTGATGCCGCCCGACTCGCGATCGGCCACCTTCGTCTCGCGGATGGCGTCGAGCAGGCTCGTCTTGCCGTGGTCGACGTGGCCCATCACGGTCACGATCGGCGCGCGGGTGACGAGCTTCGACGAATCCTCCTCGGCCCACAGGGACGGCTTGCCGTCACCTTCCTCGGCCGAACCGGGCTTCACGAGCTCCTGTTCGGCGGCGGCCTCCGCGGCCGCTCGCTCGGCGGCGCCCCGCAGCGTGGTCTCCATGCCGAGCTCGCTCGCGACCAGTGACGCAGTGTCGAAGTCGATCGACTGGTTGACCGTCGCGAAGATGCCGTTGCGGATCAGGACGTTGATGATGTCGGCGTGGCTCACGCCGAGCGCCTCGGCCAGCTCCTTGACGACCACCGGATCGGGCAGCTCGACGGGGCCGCTCGGGCGCGCCGGCGCCTGCTCGGTCGCGACGCCGCCGGCCGGACCGGTGCGCTTGCGCTGCGGACGCGGTCCGCGGCGCGGTCGATATCTACGTGGCGGCATGGTTCACCTCGAATGTGAGCGCGTCCGGCGCGAGATCAGCGCCGAGGGCTCGTCTGACAGCCTGGGCGGCCCGTTCCGGGTCACGACAGGCCGGGTCGTGGCAGATGTAGGTTCCGCGACCGGCACGCCTGCCGGTCGGGTCCCGGTGAATGGCCCCGTCCGGCGCGCGGACCAGCCGGTCCATCTCGCGCTTCGGTCGCGGGACGCGGCAGACCGCACAGGTGCGGGTCGGGACGTGGTCAGGTCGTCGCTTTGGCATCGGCCGTCGCCTCCGCCTCGGTCGAGTCGTCGTGCTCGCCGCCAGCGGCGGCCGTCGCGACGCCGGCGTCGGACCGAATGTCGATCCGCCAGCCCGTCAGCTTGGCGGCAAGCCGGGCGTTCTGCCCCTCCTTGCCGATGGCGAGGCTGAGCTGGCGCTCGGGAACGATGACGTTCGCGATCTTGTGCTCCTCGTCGATGCGCACGCTGAGGACCTCCGCCGGGCTCAGGGCCTCGGCCACGAAGCGCCCGGGGTCCTCGTCCCAGAGCACGATGTCGACCTTCTCGCCGTTGAGCTCGGCGACGATCGACTGGATCCGGGCGCCACGCTGGCCGACGGCCGCGCCCTTCGCATCGACCCCGGCCTGGCGCGACTCGACCGCGACCTTCGAGCGGCTCCCCGCTTCCCGCGCGATGCCCCGGATCACGACCGTGCCGTTGTAGATCTCCGGGATCTCCATCTCCATCAGGCGGCGAAGGAAGCCGCGGTGGGTGCGACTGGCCACGATGACCGGCCCGCGCGTGGTGCGCCGCACCTCCATGACGTAGACCTTGAGGTGCTGCCCGATGCGATACGTCTCGCTCGGCAGCTGCTCGGTGACGGCCAGGACGGCCTCGACATCCTTGCCCATGTCGAGCACGACGGCGGAGTCGGTCGTGCGCTGCACGTTGCCCGTCATGATCTCGCCCTCGCGAGCCGCGTACTGCTGGAAGACCACATCGCGCTGCGCCTCGCGGAGGCGCTGGCGATAGACCTGGCCCGCCGTCTGCGCTGCAATGCGGCCGAGCTGAGCCTGGGTCACGTTCTCCGGCACGCGGACCTTGCCGCCCACGCCGACACCGGGGTCGATCTGCTGGGCCGAGGCGACCGTCATCTGCAGCTCGGGATCCTCGATCTCCTGATCACCGGCGACGACCTCGTACTCGCGCGCGACCGTGATCTCGCCGCTCTCCGGATCGACCTTGACGACCACGTTCTCCGGGGCATCCGCGTTGCGCCGATACGCCGACTCGATGGCCTGCTCCAGCGTCTGGATGAGGATCTCCTGCGGCACACCCTTCTCGGCGTTCAGCTGGAGCAATGCTCCGATGAAGTCTCGATTCATGGCCGCTCCTCGCTCACGACGGACGAAAACAGGACGTGGGGTGGCGAACCGACCCACGTCCTGGTACCTGGTTCTCTATTCATTGCGGTTCGGGCCGGCCGAACCGAGGCGAAGTATATCAGCCGATCGGGACCCTCGCCAGCGTCAGGCCGGGCCCTCGGCCCGGATCTCAGACCTCGAGGAGCGCCTCCAGCAGCCGCAGGCGACGGCGGTTCCGAACGCGATAGCCAGCCTGCCGTCCGGCGTCATGCCAGTCGCGCTGCTGCCCGGCCCAGGTCGGCAGCAGACCGATGAGCGCGATCGCCGCCTGCTCCCGCATGGAGAGCGCTCCGCCCCGGCGCAGCGAACCGAAACGCTGCTCGAGGTGGCCGATCGCCGGTCGGGGGTCATCGAGCGCAGCGAGCAGGCGGCAGGCATCCAGGCCGAGCGGGTTCCACCCTCCCCGCTCCCAGTCGACCAGGGCAAGGCGCCCGCCGTCCATGCGGAGCACGTTGTTCGGCACCGGGTCTCCGTGCGTCCAGCCCACGAGCAGCCGGTGCCGTCCGTCTGCCAGGCGCGCCACCGCGGTCTCGAGCGGTCCGGGAGCCGATGGCGTGAGCGACATCTCCTCCAGCAGGGCACGCACCCGCGACGGCGCGACCCACGACACCACGTCGCGCACCGGCCGCGGTCGCGGCCGCGCCCCGCTCCGCCACAGGCTCACCACGCCGTCGATCACCCGGTCGACCAGATCAGGCCATGTCGCCCGTGTCGCACGCGTCCCCAGCAGCCGTTCCTCGATGATCCATGCGTGAAGCAGCCGACGCCCGCGCTCGAGCTGGTGCGGGACGAGCAGGATCTCGCTGGCTTCGAACCGCGCCGCGACGCGTGACCCCGCCAGCAGCCGGCTCGGGCGCAGGCCGGCGCCCTGGAGCGCCACGGTGACTCCGGACTCGAGATAGAAGGCTCGGCACGCCAGCCGTGCCCCGGGGTGGCTGCTGAGCACGACGGCGTCCGCCGCGAGCGCAGGGAGGCCGCGCGCGGGCGTCCAGTCGTCGCCAGCGAGCTCGATGCCGATCGCATCCGGATCGCGATCGGCTCGGACCAGGAGCCTCCCGCGTCGCATCCACCCGGCGTCGGCTGGCGGCAGGTCGCGAAGCGCGGGGCTGCCGCGCTCGACTCCCGCGAGGGTCGCGAGCGCCTGGGCGGGACGGACGCTGGAGCGCGCGGCGGCCGATGCGGGCGGCGTGCCGGGTCGAGCGTCGGCCACGTACGAACCCCTCCGAGTCCGAATCGGCGCTATCCGCCCGTGATGAGGCGCTGGATGTCCTGGATGCTGATGAGGATGACGAGCGCGATCAGCACGGCGAAGCCGGTGAGGTAGATGAGCGCCTCCCGCTCGGCGGGCAGCTTGCGGCGCCGCGCGGCCTCGAGAAGAACGACCGCGATCCGGCCTCCATCGAGCGGCGGGAACGGAAGCACGTTGAGCACCGCCAGATTGACCGACAGCAGGCCGATGAAGAAGAGCTGGCTCACGAGCGGCGCCTCGAGCACGCGCCCGGTCTCCTGTGCGATTCCGATTGGGCCGCGCGCGTCCGGGGCCTCGGGGTTGAGGCCGATGAGCCCGCCGATCGCATCGGCCAGCCCGCCCGGGATGGCAAGGGCGATCTGGCCGGCGGCGCTCGTACCGCGGACGACGGCCTCGATCGGCCCGTCGACCGACGACGGCTCCTCGACGATGCGGGCCGGGTCGTACGCGAATCCGATGGGCCCGAGGCCGCGTTCGCGGTCGGCCTGGGTCAGCGCGCGGGGCGTGATGGCGATGTCGATGGCCGAGCTGCCGCGCTCCACCTGGAGGACGACCTCGCGCCCGCCCCGCTCGGCGACGTACCGCGTCAGGTCGGCGGAACGATCGAACGTTCGGCCGTCCACGCCGAGGATGACGTCTCCGACCTCCAGGGTGCCCTCCGCCGGGCTCCCGGACTGCACCTCGGTGACGGTGAGCGGTCCCTCGCCGTGGAGCTCGGGCATGCTGAAGGCGACGGCGAAGAGGGCGGCGGCCAGGACGAAGTTCATCACCACCCCGGCGAGCAGGACCGCCAGCCGGATCCAGACCGGCCGGCGATTGAAGGCGCCGGCCATCGCGGTCTCGATCTCTTCGTTGCTCAGGCCCGATTCCCTGAGACGGCGGACTTCGACGTCGCCGTCCTCGCCGAGCATCTTCACGAAGCCGCCGAGCGGGATCCAGTTCAGGCTGTAGCGCGTCCCCCGCCAGCGCATCGACGCGATCCGCGGCGGGAACCCGATTCCGAACTCCTCGACGGTGATCCCGGCGCGCTTCGCGACGAGGAAGTGCCCGAGCTCGTGGACGAGGACCAGGACCACCAGGATGCCGATGAAGGCGGCTACGGTGCCGAGCACGTCCATCAGGCGCGACCCTCCGGCCGCAGGCGGGAGCCGAGCTCCGCCCGGACCTCGGCGTCGAGCCCGGCGATCTGGTCGAGTGACGGCTCGTCATCGGCGCCCCAGCGATCGACGGCGTCCGCGATGGTGTCCGCGATGCCAGGCAGCGGGAGGCGCCCGGCCAGGAACGCCGCGACCGCGACCTCGTCGGCGGCGTTCAAGATCGTCCCACGGTTCCCGCCCGCCTCGGCAGCGGAGCGGCAGGCGTCGTACGCGGGGTAGGCGGCGGGCTCGAGCGCGCTGAATTCCAGCGCGCCCCACGTTTCGGGTCGCGCGCTGCGAGCCGGGGACGGTCGGCGGGACGGGAAGGTCAGCGCGTACTGGATCGGGAGTCTCATGTCGGGAAGGCCGAGCTGGGCCTTGACCGAGCCGTCGGCGAACTCGACGAGCGAGTGGACGACGCTCTGGGGGTGGATCACGGCATCGATCTTACGGTACGGGAGCCGATACAGCCATCGGGCCTCGATGACCTCGAACGCCTTGTTGACGAGCGTCGCGGAGTCGATCGTGATCTTCGGGCCCATCCGCCAGGTCGGGTGGGCAAGCGCCTCTTCCGGTGTGACCGCGCCCAGCTCCGAGGCGGCACGGCCGCGGAAGGGACCCCCGCTGGCGGTGAGGATCAGACGCGTGACGTCGGCGATCCGTTCCCCGACCAGGCACTGCCAGATGGCCGAGTGCTCCGAGTCGATCGGACGGAGCCGATCGAGGGGATCGCCATCGAGCTCGTCGAGGACGGCGGTGACCAGATGGCCGCCCGTGACGAGCGTCTCCTTGTTGGCGAGGGCGACACGGCGGCCGCTGCGGAGCGCGGCCAGCACGGCCGGCAGTGCGGCCATGCCGGTCGTGGCGACAACGACGAGGTCGACGTCCGGAAGGGTTGCCAGCTCCTCGAGACCACCGTCCGCCCAGCGGGGTGCCGCAAGCCAGTCAGGGCGGTCGCCGGTCGTCCACGCCCTGGCATCGGGCCAGCGGGCCGCCTGCTGCGCGAACGCCTCCGAGGCACGCCCGGCCGCGAGTCCGCGCACGTCCAGGTCGCCGAGCGCGGCGATGACCTCGAGGGCCTGGCGACCGATCGACCCGGTGGACCCGAGGACCGCGACGGCCGTCATGTCACCCGACCGGCGACGGTCAGCGCGTACCCGGCCAGGACCGGGGCGGCGAAGAGGAACGAGTCGATCCGATCGAGCATGCCGCCATGGCCGGGGAACAGGACGCCGGACTCCTTGCGGTCGGCGGCGCGCTTCAGCATCGACTCGGCCAGGTCCCCCGCCTGGGCGGCGAAGCCGACGAGCGGGCCGATGACGAGCGGGTGCCACGGCTCGAGGCCGATGAGCGCCGCCCCGATACCCGCGCCGATGGTCGCGACCACGAGGCCTCCGAACAGGCCCTCGATCGTCTTGGAGGGGCTGATGTGGTCCACGAGCCGTCGTCGGCCGATGGCTCGGCCGATGAGGTACGCGCCCGAGTCGTATCCCCACACGACGAGCAGCAGCATCAACGTCCATGCCGCTCCGGAGCCGATGCCGAGCAGGCCGACGGGCGTGGTCGCCGACCCGCCGGCCGGCGCGAGATGGCCGACGATCACGATGGTCGGCAGGAGAAGGCCGATGTACGCGACGCCGAAGGTGCTCATGGCCCACGTCACGAATCCCCGCTTCGGGTCCGATCGGGTGAAGCCGGCGGCAGCCAGGAGGAGGACGACCGCGATGAGCGTTGCCGCCACGACGCCGGGCGGATCGAGGGCGTCGGCGAGCACGGCGAGGAGGCCGCCGGCCGCGGCGTCGTTCGCGGCGAGCACGCCGGCACCGACGAGGGCCATGCCGCCGAGCATGGTGAGCACTTGCGGAGGCTCGTAGCCGGCGGCGTCGAGGAGCGCGACCAGTTCGACGAAGGCCAGGAACGCCGCGATGCCCACCAGCAGCGAGAGCCACGGCTCGCCGAGGAGGACCACGGCGAGGATGATCGGCGCGAGGACGGCGGCGGTGAGCAGACGGGTCCGCAGCACGTCAGCCTCCGAACCGCCGCTCGCGGCGCTCGTACTCCGCCAGGGCGGCGTCGAAGTCGTCGACCGTGAAGTCCGGCCAGAAGCAGTCGAAGAAGACGAGCTCGGCGTACGCGGCCTGCCACAGCAGGAAGTTGCTCGTCCGCCGGTCGCCACCGGTGCGGATCACCAGATCGACGTCCGGTTGGCCGGCCGTGTAGAGGTGCTCGGCGAAGTGCGGCTCATCGACGTCGTTGGGGTCGGCACGCGCCGCAACCAGCGCCCGCGCGGCATCGACGATCTCCGCTCGCCCGGAGTAGTTGAAGCAGATGTTCAGCGTCAGATCGGTGCCGGCGCGCGTGCGGTCCTCCGCCGCCCGGATCGATCGCTGCACGTCGGCGGGGGCCTCGTGGAGGCGGCCGATGACGCGAACGCGAACCCGCTCCTCCACGAGCTCGTCGGTGTACTGGCGGACCGCGCCGTCGATGAGCCCGAACAGCCCGGTCACCTCATCCGCCGGCCGCCCCCAGTTCTCCGTGCTGAAGGTGTACACGCTCAGCGTCTCGACGCCCGCGTCGCGAGCACGACGCACGATCGGTCTGATGGCCTCGATGCCCTGGACGTGTCCGGCCAGCACCGGCAGCTTTCGATCGCGGGCCCAGCGCCGATTCCCGTCGGCGATGATGGCGACGTGCCGCGGGCGCGCGGCGTCCGGCACCGTCAGACCTCCAGGATCTCGGCTTCCTTGCGCTCGGCGCGGCTGTCGGCGGACTCGATGAACCGATCGGTCAGCTTCTGCAGGTTGTCGAGCTCTCGGCGCTCTTCGTCCTCCGAGAGGTCGCCGTCACGGAGCGCCTTCTTCAGTCGGTCGGCCGCCTCGCGTCGATGGTTGCGAATCTCCACCCGCGCCTCCTCGGTCCGCCGGCGCACCTGCTTGACCATCTCCTTGCGACGCTCCTCGGTCAGCGGCGGTACGTTGAGGCGCACGACGGTCCCGTCGACGTTGGGCACGAGGCCGATGTCGCTCTTGGTGATGGCCTTCTCGATGGC
>DATHTR010000149.1:0-2831 GCA_035463095.1 Candidatus Angelobacter sp.
CGTTCCGCCCGCCGGGCCGACCGGAGGATGAGGTAGCCGCCCACACCGGCGACGACGGACGCAGCGAGGATGCCGATCTTCGAGAGCGCCAGGGCCGGCGACTCCCCGAACGCCAGGTCGGCCACGAACAGCGACATCGTGAATCCGATCCCGCCCAGCCAGGCCGCACCGAAGATGTGGCGCCAGGTAACCCCGGTCGGGAGTGCCGCGAGACCGGCGCGCACGACCAGCCACGCCGCCAGCGTGATGCCGACCTGCTTGCCGATCACCAGGCCGAGGAGGACGCCGAGCACGACCGGCTCCGAGGCGGTCGCGACGAGGTCCCCGGCAATCGGCACGCCGGCGTTGGACAGCGCAAAGAGCGGAACGATGAGGAAGGCGACCCACGGATGGAGCGCATGCTCCAGGCGGAGCATCGGCGCCTGAGCGCTCTCGGTCAGGTCCTCGAGCTCCCACAGGGCGGCGTGGTGGGCATGGTCCGGATCGTCGCCGACCTGCCCGGTGAAGTCGGCCATGAAGCCGCGGGCCCGCTCGAGGAAGTCGGCTGGGTCGATCCTCGTCCGGGCCGGGATCGTCATGGCCAGCAGCACGCCCGCGACGGTCGCGTGCACACCCGACTGCAGCACGGCCACCCACAGGGCGATGCCGAGGATCGCGTAGACGACCGGTCGCCGGACGCCCAACCGGTTGGCCGCGACGAGCGCCGCGAGGATCACAGCGCCCGCGCCGAGGGCCGGCAGCGACACCTCCGACGTGTAGAACACGGCAATGACCAGGACCGCGAGCAGGTCGTCGACGATGGCAAGCGCCGTGAGGAAGATCCGCAACCCCACCGGAACGCGCGAACCGACCAGCGCCAGGACACCGAGCGCGAACGCGATGTCGGTGGCCATGGGGACGCCCCAACCTCGGATCGCGTCGGGGTCCCGGCCGGCCACGAGCAGGAACAGGAGCGCCGGGAGGACCGCGCCGCCGACCGCCGCGGCGATCGGCAGGGTCGCCCGCCGCGCCGACGCGAGCTCGCCGACCAGGACCTCACGCTTGATCTCGAGGCCGACAACCAGGAAGAAGATCGCCATGAGGCCATCGTTGATCCAGAGGTGGAGCGACTTGGCCAGCGTGAAGTCGCCGGCGCCGATCGTGAACGTGGTCTTCCACAGCGAGTCGTAGGAGTCGGCGAACGGTGAGTTCGCCCAGACGAGGGCGATCAGCGCGGCGGCCATGAGCAGGACGCCGCCCGACGCCTCGCGCGCGGTGAACTCCCGGAACGGCGCCAGGATCCGATCGACGGGCTGGGCGGGCAGGTCGGCCATCAGGGCGAGCCGGCACCGGCTCGAGCCGATGGGCGGCAGTCAGCCGGCGGGCGTGTCCCGTCCCGGGTGCACGAGTCGTGCCGTTGAACGATGCGTCTCGAGGCCGGCCTCACCCACCGGGTCCGTCGCCGGCCGCCACCACCAGCGACGTGTGCCCGTCCGGCAGCACGCTCATCGTCTCGATCATGCACATCGTTCTGCGAATGGTACCGGCGGCCCGCCTCATCCGCCGCCTGCCGGCGACGTCAGGCAGGCGGCAGCACCGGCGCCGCATCCTGGCGCGGAGCGAACGTGCGGAGCATGCCCCGGAAGATCACCGCGTGCGCCGGGTAGAGCAGGTACCAGTAGGCGAGTCCTGGAACGCCCTTCGGTTCGAAGAACGCGGTCTGGACCAGCCGGCTGCCGCCGGGGTCAGGCATGACCTCGTACTGGAGCCACGCCCGCCCTGGCAGCTTCATTTCGGCGCGAAGCCTGAGAAGCTCCGGTCGCCGGATCTCCTCGACTCGCCAGAAGTCGAGCGCGTCGCCCACCCGGAGCCGGTTCGGATCGCGCCGACCGAGACGCATGCCGACACCCCCGACGAGCCGGTCGCCGAGCCCGCGGATCCGCCACAGGACGTTGGCGTATGGCCAGCCGGAGGCGCCCCCGACCCGCTCGACCGCCGCGAAGACGCGCTCGGGGGCAGCAGCGATCCGGCGGACCCGGCGGTCCACGATCATCCCCTCCTGTGACCCCAGTGACTCGAGGGTCGCCCGGTTCCGGGCGCTGAACGCGTCGAACCAGGTGGACTCCACCTCGTCCTCGCCGGAGCGCCCGATCGCCTGGGCCAGCGCCTCCTCGTACGAGACCGGCACCACCGAAAAGGCCTTCGCCGGTTCCGGATCGCGCACGACGACCTCGTTGCGCAGGCCTTCGATCAACGGACGGGCGATCCGCGCCGGCACGGGCGACACGAGGTTGACCCAGTACGAGCTGAGCTTCGGTGTGAGCACGGGGACCGGGATCATCAGCCGGCGCAGGCCGCGCAGGCGCGCGTAGCCGAGCATCATCTCGCCGTACGACAGGACATCGGGTCCACCGATCTCCACGACGCCGCTGGCCTCCGGATGGTCCAGCGCCTCCACGAGGTACGCGACGACGTCGCTGATGGCGATCGGCTGGCAGAGGGTCGCGACCCAGCGCGGCGTGATCATCACCGGCAGCCGCTCGGTCAGGTGGCGCAGGATCTCGAACGAGGCACTCCCCGAGCCGATGACGATCGCCGCCCGGAACTCGGTGACGGGGATGCCATGGCGGGCGAGCTCGGCCCCTACCTCGTGGCGGCTGGCCAGGTGATGCGAGAGCGTCGTCGAATCGTCGCCGAGTCCGCCGAGGTACACGATCCGCCGGACACCCTCCGCCGCGGCAGCCGAAGCGAAGGACCGAGCGGCGCGCAGGTCCCGTTCCGCGAACCCGGCTTCGCCGCCGCCCATCGAATGCGCGAGGTAGTACGCGATGTCGACGTCGGCGAGTGCCGGG
>DATHTR010000150.1:0-18989 GCA_035463095.1 Candidatus Angelobacter sp.
GCGACGAGTTCAGCGCCACGGCCCGCGGGAAGAGCGACATCGGCGCCAGGTTGGGAAGGAGGGCCTGCGAGGTCGGCTGGTTGAACGCCCGCGCCACGCCGAACAGGACCATCACCCCGTAGATCGGCAGCAGCGCATCGATGCCGGCCACCGACAGGCCCAGCAGCGCGGCGGCGCACGCCGCCAGCAGTCCGTACGTGACGAGCTGGACGCGTCGCCGGTCGTAGCGGTCGGCCACGTGGCCCGCCGGCAGGATGAGCAGGATGAACGGCAGGAACTGGGAGAGCGCCACCAGGCCGAGGTCGAGTGGGTCCCCGGTGAGGCTGAACACCTGCCACCCGACGGCCACCGTCTGGATCTGCGTCGCGAGCGACGCCAGGAACCGCGCCGTCAGGTAGCGGCGCAGGTCCGGGTGGCGCAGGACGACGAGGCGATCGCCACCCGCGGGCTCGAGCGACATGGGGTCGCATGCTAGCGGCGACCCCCGTGGACCGCAGTCGAGCCGCAGGTCCGAGCGCACACCATCTGTGCAACGCGCGACAGACCGGCTAGGGTTCGCGCAGGCAGCCGCAGGAGCCCCCGATGACGCCCTCCGAGCCGATCCGCCAGCGCCTTCCGCTGAGCCAGCTCGTCACCCTGTCGATCTACTGGCTGGGCATCACCACCATCTGGGGCGGCCTGAACAACATCATCATCCCCGGCCGCATCGACGATCTGAGCCGGGAGACGGCGGGCACGCTGATCGCCATCCTGATGGTCGTCGGCGCCGTGGCGCCGATCGTCATCCAGCCCACCATCGGCGTGATCAGTGACTACACCTCCAGCCGATGGGGACGCCGCAAGCCGTACATCGTCATCGGCACGCTGCTCGACGTCGTCTTCCTCGCCGGGCTTGCCTTGAACAACGACTTCGTCGCGATGGTGGCGTTCTACTTCCTGCTGCAGGTCAGCTCGAACTTCGCGCAGGGTCCGTTCCAGGGGTACGTGCCCGATCTCGTCCCGGCGAAGCAGGTCGGCCTCGCCAGCGGCCTGATGGGCCTGATGCTGACCCTCGGCACGATCGCCGGCGTCGCCATCGCCACGGTCGGCGGCATCATCGACAACATCGTGCTCGCCACGCTGGCGCTCGGCGTGGTGGAGCTGGTCACCATGGTGATCCTGGTCCTCACCGTCGACGAAGGGCGCGGTGCTCCGCCCCGGACTCGCTCCTGGCGAGAGATCGCGCTGTCGGCCTGGGGCCGCGACATCCTCCAGCAGCGCGACGTGCTCTGGCTGCTGCTCGTGCGCCTGCTGTTCCTGGGCGCCTACAACGCCACCGTCTTCGCCGTGGGCTACTTCCGCCGGACCCACGACATGGGCGCCACCGAGGCGGACACCACGGTGCTGCTGGCGACCGCGATCGTCGGCGTGGCCACGGCCCTGGCGGCGGTGCCGGGCGGGCGCCTCTCGGATCGGTTCGGCCGCCGGCCGGTGATCTGGACGGCGTGCGCCATCGCCGCCGCCGGGCTGCTCGGCGTCGCCGTGGCACCCACGCCGGAGCTTGCCATCGCCTCCTGGGTGCCGTTCGGCATCGGCATGGGACTCTTCCTGTCCGCCGACTGGGCGCTCATGGCCGACGTCATCCCGAAGGCCACCGCCGGTCGCTACATGGGGATCCTCAACGCGGGGACGGCGATGGCCGGACCGGTCTTCACCGTCGTCGCCGGTCCGGTGCAGGACCTGGTCGCGGCGGCCGTCGGCGACCCCGTCGGGCCACGCGCGGCGATGGCGGTCGCAGCCGCGTTCATCGGCCTGTCCGCCCTGGCACTGACGCGCGTGGATCCCCGCCGGCGCGAGGACGATGCGGCCGAGGCACTGGCGTGACGGACCGCCGTGTCGGCCCCCGCGAGCTCAGCGTGGAAGTCACGGCGCGCTATCGGCTCATGTGGCTCCTGATCCGGGGCCTGGTCCGGGTGCTGTTCGACGTTCGAGCCACCGGCCTCGAGCATTGGCCGCGACCTCCGTTCCAGCTCGTCGCCAACCACCACAACGGGTTCGACCCGATGCTGGTCATGGCGGTCGTTCCGCTCGAGCCCCGCATCACCTGGTTCGGGCCCAGGGAAGCGGACTTCAGCCGCGGCTTCAAGAACCGGGTCATGGGCTTCTTCGGCGGCATGATCCCGTACCACCCCGAGAAGACGACGCTCACGAGCGCCGTGCGCGCGGTCCGGCGCGTCTTCACGGCGGGTGGGGTGCTCGGCATCTTCGCCGAGGGGCGCGTCGGCTTTCGGGAGAGCGGACTTCTCCCGTTCGAGGACGGCGCAGCCGCGTTTGCGATGGCGTCGGGTGTGCCGGTCGTGCCGTGCGCCATCGTCGGCTCCACGCGCCTGTGGTTCCGGCGCCGGATCGAGGTCCGGTTCGGTCCGCCGGTCGCGACCGATGGCGCGTCCGGCCGGGCGGGCCGCGCCGCGCTCCAGGATCGCGTGCGAGCATCGGTCGAAGCGCTCCTCCCACCGGACGAGCCCCCGTTGCCCAGCCGTCGTCCCCTGGAGTGGATGCTCACCGACCTCCTGAACGGGGTCGAGGATGCCGAGCGGCGCCGCGCGGAGGCTTCGCGCTAGGATCGGTCCGTGATGCTCCCGGTCGTCTGGACGCTGTTCGCCGTGCTCGCCGTGGCCGGATTCCTGGTCATCGCGGCCTACTGGCTCGACGTGCAGGACCGCTCGGACCTGACGATCCGCGGCAGGATCGCGTGGTCGGCGGGGGTGCTGCTGTTCCCGGTCACCATCCCGGCGTACGCCTTCGCCGGAGGCGCCGAGTGGCCGGCGTTCCTCCGCGCCGCGAGCTTCGTCCCGATCATCGCGGTGGCGCTCTTCCTGGGCTTCGTCTTCGGCGTCTTCGGCTGAAGCGCCGGATCAGTCCTTCGCCTCGCGGCGGAACGCCAGCACGCCGGCGGCAGCCAGGAGCGCCGCCACGCCGCCGATGAGCAGGACCGGCGTGGGAGGCGACCCCGGTGCCGGGCGGTCACGGTCAACTTCGACGCTGACGAGGTCCGCGACCAGCGCACGCGTGTCGGCGTCCGCGTCATCCATGCGGCGGTTGGGCTGGCAGCCGTTCGTCTGCAGCGTGCCGTCGTGCACCGATGCGACGATGAGCCAGCGCTCGCCGGCCGCGAAGAAGACTCCGCAGTTCGCGCCGTCACCCAGCTCCGCCGCCACCGTGACGGTCGAGCTCATGCCTGCATCGCGGCTGCGCTCCACGTTCCAGACCCACTCGTCGAGCACGGGGAAGCCGAAGTTGTCGCCTCCTCGCACGTGCTCGACGAGCCGGCCGACGTAGGCGACATCGGCCTGGCGAACCGCGTCGGGCAGCTCGACCGGCGCGCAGTCGCAGGCCGCCACCCGGCTGATCGGCACCGCCGAGGCGGCGGCGACGAGCACGAGCGCCGTGAGCATCCGGATCATGCGGCGCAGACGCTCACCGGCCTCGGGGAGTTGCACCCGGCTACCATGGACCGATGACCAGCATGACCGAATCCGCGGCGGTGGAGGCCGCGGTCAGCTACCTCCGCGAGCACGACGCGGAGCACCTCGCTCAGCTCGATGAGTTTCTGCGCATCGAGAGCGTCTCGGCCGACCCGGGACGTGACGGGGAGGTGAGGCGCGCGGCGCAGTGGATCGTGGACGAGCTCGCGCGGCTCGGGATCGAGCGCGTCCAGCAGCACGAGACGAGCGGACATCCGGTCGTCACCGGGGAGTGGCTGCACGCCGGTCCCGACGCGCCCACCGTGCTGGTGTATTGCCATTACGACGTCCAGCCGACCGATCCGCTGGACGAGTGGGTGCGCCCGCCATTCGATCCGCGCCACGAGGACGAGCGGATCTACGCTCGCGGCGCCGGCGACGACAAGGGCCAGCTGTTCATGCACCTCAAGGCGGTGGAAGCCTGGATGCGGACGGCGGGGAGCCTGCCTGTCAACCTTCGCTTCCTGTTCGAGGGCGACGAGGAGCGCGCGTCGGAGCCGGTCGAGGAGTTCGTGGCGGGCCACCCCGAGCTGCTCGAGGCGGACGTCTGTGTCGTCTCCGACAACGACACCTTCGACGACCAGGGGACACCCGCCATCGGCTATGGCCTGCGGGGGCTGGCGTACTGGGAGGTGAGGGTCAGCGGCCCGCACCAGGACGTGCACTCCGGCCAGTACGGCGGTGGCGTCGACAACCCGGCCAACGTGCTGGCCCGCATGCTGGCGTCGCTGGTCGACGCTGACGGGCGGGTCACGGTGCCCGGCTTCTACGACGACGTCCGTGACTTCAGCGACGAGGAGCGCGCCGCGTACGCTGCACTCCCGTTCGATGAGGCGGCCTGGACCCGGGAGGTGGGGATTCCGCGGCCCATGGATGGCGAGCGCGGCTACACCCTTCTGGAGCGGCTCAGTGGCCGGCCGACGCTCGACGTCAACGGCATCTGGGGCGGCTACACCGGCGATGGACCGAAGACGATCATCCCTGCCTGGGCCGCAGCGAAGCTCAGCACGCGCCTCGTGCCGAACCAGGACTTCCGCGTGATCCAGCGGGCGATGACCGAGCACCTCGAAGCGATCGCGCCACCGACCGTGCGCGTCGAGGTGAGGACGCTCGGCGGCGGCGCGCCGGCGCTCATCCCCCTCGACCACCCCGGGATGGCCCCCGCGCGTCGCGCGCTCGAGGCCGGGTTCGGCAAGGCGCCGCTCTTCCAGCGCTCCGGGGGCTCCATCCCGGTGGTGGCGGCGCTCGATGCGCATCTCGGGCTGAAGACGCTGCTCGTCGGCTTCGCGAACCCGAGCGGCAACTTCCACGCGCCGAACGAGTGGATGAGCCTGCGGAACCTGCGCGACGGGATGACGTCGCTCGTCCACCTCTGGGCCGAGCTCGGGGCGGTGGCGGCGGACGAGCTGCGCACTCCTTGACGCCACTCGGGACCGCGACTAGCCTTTCGTAAGTCTTAGATTTCGGAGTTTCGAGGACCCGCGTGCCCCCGGTTCCACCATACGACGATCCCGACGACCCCTGGCTGCCGCTCGGCGCTGCATCACGTCTGGTCGGGGTCGGTCCCGACACCCTCCGGCGCTGGGCCGACAGCGGCAAGGTCCAGAGCTACCAGACCCCCGGTGGCCACCGCCGCTTCCTCCGGTCGGGCCTCGAGGCGATGATCAACGCGCCACGTCGTTCCCGCTACGGCATGGAGCGCCTTCCCGACTCGGCCCGAACGATGGCCGGCGAGCTCCATCGGCGCGTCCAGCGAACCGGCTATGCCGGCCAACCGTGGCAGGCGCGGCTGTCCGCCGAGCAGCGTGACGACTTCCGCCGTTGGGGCCAGCGGACCTTCCAGCTCGTCATCGAGTACGTGGCGGCCGCGAAGAAGGCGGAGCGCCAGCTCCTGCTGGAGGAGGCCGAGAAGATGGGCGGCCTGTATGGCAGCGAAGCCTCCAAGGCGGGGCTCACCCTGGCGGAGACGGTCGAGGCCTTTCTCTTCTTTCGGTCCCCGGTGCTCGATGCCATCACCGGCCACCTTCGCCGACGGGCGGCCGACGTCGCCGACGTGACGACCGCCTTCCATGAGGCGAACGCTGCCATCGACCAGGTGCTCACCGCGCTCGTCAGCTCGCATCGCGAGCGCCGCTGACCGGGCCTGTCGCTACTCGACGCGCAGGAGCTCGGTCGAGGAGGTGTTCAGGCGCTCGCCTCCGTCGGCGGTGCAGATCACGATGTCCTCGATTCGCGCGCCCCACCTGCCCTCGACGTAGATCCCCGGCTCGACGCTGAAGGCGTTGCCTTCCACCAGGGGATCCGCATTCGACGCGACGATGTACGGCTCCTCGTGCGTCTCCATGCCGATGCCGTGGCCGGTGCGGTGGATGAAGGCGTCTCCATAGCCGGCATCGGTGATGAGGTCTCGTGCCACACGATCGATCTCGGCGGCCGGCACCCCGGGACGGACGGCGTCGCAGGCGGCCGACTGCGCCTCGCGCAGCACGGTGTGGAGGGCCGCGAAGTCGGCTGGCGGATCGCCGATGAACGCGGTTCGCGAGGTGTCGCTGGCGTAGCCGCCCCAGGAGCCGCCGATGTCCAGGACGATCGCGTCGCCCTCGGCCAGCACCCGCTGGCCCGCGGAGTGGTGCGGGCTGGCGGCATTCGGCCCCGAGGCGACGATGGCGAACTCCGCCGTCTCCAGGCCGGCGGCGAGCAGGTGATCTCCGATGCGGCGGCTGATCTCGGCCTCCGTGCGGCCGGAGAGGCGCTCCGCGGCGATCGCGGTCATCGCGGCATCCGCCGCGCGACCGGCGGTGCGGAGCCGCTCGACCTCCTCGGGTGACTTCACCGAGCGGAGGGCACTCATCGTGTGGCCCGCCTCGACCAGCTGTGCCGGGTCGAGCTGCGCTCGGAGCCGCAGCGCGAATCGGGCCCACATCTGGTCCTGGACGGCCACACGCATCGCGGACGGGATCAGCCCCTGGACCAGGCGGAACGGGTCGTCCGTCTCGTCCCAGGCGAGGATCGGCAGCGCGTCGGCCAGCTCACCCAGCGCATGCCGGGCCAGGGGCTCCTCGAGCCGTGGCACGACGAGCTTCGGGTCGCCCTCGGCGGGAACGACCAGGCAGGTCAGCCGCTCCATGGCCGGGGCACGGTACCCCAGGAGATACGCGTAGTCCGGGGACGGCGTGATGAGGAGCGCGTCGACACCCCGCTCGCCGGCTTCCGCGGCGGCGCGCGCGAGCCGGTCACGGTGAACGGCGGGCGCGAAGCGCAGCCCGGGAGCTTCGGCAGTGGTCATGCAGAGAGCGTACACCGATGGGTCATTGCCGGCGGCGCGTCGACGGAGCACGCTGATCGTGCGCGCCGTGCGACACTGTCATACGGCGTCATACACCGCCGGGTGGAGGTTCATGGAGCACCGTCGCCGACCTGCTGCCACCGGGGCACGCGCTCGCGCCCTGGGCTTGGCTGCCCTGCTCGGGCTCACGTCAGCGCTGCCCGCGGGCCCCGCGCGCGCGGCCGAGCCCGACGCCGCAGCCGGCGCCCGGGTGCTGGCGGAGACCCACGGCGGCACCCCCGCCGACTGGCAGCTCGTCCACCAGCGCACGACGCCCGCCGACTCGCTGGCAGGGCCGATGTGGGCCGCCAAGTACCTCGACGGGCGCAGCGGCGAGATCCAGAGCGTGTACCGGCCCGCTGGTGGGACCGTCGGGGCGATCGGGACCTTCGACGCGGCCGTGGACCGCGCCGTCGCCGCGCTCCCTGCCCTCCAGCGCAAGGCCGATGCGCCGCTCGTCGCGGCGGTTGCGGACAGTCCGTCCGGAAGAACGCTGCCCGTGGCCGTCTGGCTCGACGTCGACACCGAGGGAGTCACGAGCGCCGTGCGAGCCGCGCATCCGGAGGTCAGGTGGCTCGCGGGCCGGCCCGTGCCCGAGACGATCGAGCAGGCGCGCCAGCTCCGCGCCGAGCTGTGGGAGGCGCGGCGCGCCGCCATCGCCGCCGCGGCCGAGAGCTTCCGCATCGAGATCGAGTCGCTCGGGGGATCGGTGGCCTACGTCAGCACCTCCGCGCCGCTGGCCTTCGTCGACCTGCCGGCATCCTCGGTCACCGCGTTGGCCGAGCGCGCGTCGGTCCAGAGCCTCGGCCTGGAGCAGGAGTGGCGCGAGCACATGTCCTCGGCCGGGCCGACCGTGGGGGCGAACTGGACGGACGGCGCCGGGGACCAGGGCAACGGCGTCCGGGTGGCCGTGGTCGAGTATCACAACGCCCAGACGACCGGCGATCTCGCCGGCCAGGTCGTCGCCAGCCACAGCACGACCGGCCGGGTCGTGACGGGGATCCATCCGACCTGGGTGGCGGGAGCAATCGCCAGCCGCAATGGCACCTGGACCGGCGTGGCGCCCGGCGCCGACATCGTCACGGCGGGGACGGGCGGATACGCCGCCAGCCTGTCGACGGATCGGGCGATCATCGCCGCAGCCGACTGGGCGGTCGCGCCCTCAGGCGGCGACGCGGACATCGTCAACGCCAGCATCGGCCAGGACACGGCGACCGGGGCAGAGGAGGCGCGTCGATACTTCGACTCCATCGGCTGGGAGGACGGGCGCCTGGTCGTCGCCTCGTCCGGCAACTACTCGACCTTCGGCAACTGGGACGTCGTCTCCCCCGGGACCGGCTACAACGTGCTGACCGTGGGAGGCGTCGACGATCGGGGGACGGGCGGGACCGGCGACGACCGGGTGTGGTACGTGCCGGGCTCGGACGGCGCCGCGTACCGCGACCGAACGAATGCAGCGTGGAACGCCCACGGCGACTACAACAAGCCGAACCTCGCCGGGCCGGCGGTCGACGTGCGCACCGCGAACGGGACGACCGGCAGCGGCACGAGCATCTCGTCGCCCGTGGTCGCGGGCATCGCGGCCCAGATCGTGGGGCGAGCGCCGACGTTGGCGGCGTGGCCGGAGGCCACCCGCGCAATCCTGATGGCCGGCGCCCATCGCCGAACGCCCATGCCCGGCGGCGGGTTCTCGGCCGATCACGAGGGCGTGGGCACGGCGTCGGCGCTGTGGAGCAACCGGATCCTCGACCGCGGCACCTTCGGCGGCTACACCTTCGGCGCCATGCAGCGCGGCCAGACGATCGTGCAGGAGGTCCCGGTCCTGAAGGGCCAGCGCATCCACGTCGCGCTGGCCTGGAGCAGCCACACCTCGGGCAGCTCGAACACCGGCAAGGCGGACGCGCTCATGGCCGACCTCGACCTCGTGGTCCGACAGCCGAACGGCCAGGTCGCGGGCTCGTACTCCTGGGACAACTCCTACGAACAGCTGTCGGTGACCGCCTCCAGCGCGGGCACGATGCGGATCGAGATCCGGCACGACCGGTTCGACGCGGCCGAGGAGCCGTACGGCCTCGCCTGGGCGCTGACCGGGCCGTTCTCCGACATCGACGGCTCGAAGTTCTACGAGGACATCCTGTGGATCTACGGCCAGGGCATCACGGTCGGATGCTCGGAGACGCGGTACTGCCCGAAGGGCCTGGTGACCCGCGCCCAGATGGCCACGTTCCTGACCCGGGCGCTCGGCCTGCCTCCGTCGCCGCGGGACTACTTCACGGACGACAGCCAGAGCAAGCACCAGGCGGCCATCAACGCCATGGCCCACGCCGGCATCACGGTCGGCTGCGGCGGCACCCGCTTCTGCCCGAACGGGACCGTGACACGGGCGCAGATGGCGAGCTTCCTGGCCCGCGCCTTCTCGCTCCCGAACGCCGGCCGCGACTACTTCACCGATGACGCCGGCAACCGGCACGAGGACCGCATCAACGCCCTCGCCGCGTCCGGCATCACCCACGGCTGCACGGCCACCACCTACTGCCCGAACGGGTCGGTCAACCGGGAACAGATGGCGGCATTCATCCGGCGTGCGAAGACCCGCTGACGCCGCCCGTGGCGCCATGCTGGCCTGCATGGTCCTGCTCGCCGCCTGCACCGCCGCCCCGGACATCTCCCCGACGCCGGTGGCAAGCCAGACCGCCACGCAGCAGCCGACCCCGACCGCACCCCCATCGGAGACCGCCTCCCCGTCGGCAACGGAGGAACCCGGGATCGAGCTTCCGACCGCGGGACGACCATGGGACGGAGACGCGGTGCTGGCCGAGATGCGAGCCTCGACGCGACCGGATGGTGTGCCGGCCGCCGTGCAGACGCCTGCCATTGCGACCGCGGTCGCGGATGCCGTGTGGACCGTCGACGGGGCCGCGTGGGACACCAGCGCAATCGGCGGCTTCTGCGGCACGCAGAGCTGCACGCTCGACGTCGCAGGTGCTCACCTCGGCCGCGCGGGCGAGGACCTGTGGACCCTGCGCGTGGACCTCGCGACCGGCGCGGTCGAGCCGCTCGCAGCCGAGGTGCGCAGCCTGCCTTGGGAGCTCATCGACGAGCTCGACGAGCTCGCGCGGTGGCTGGACGACGCCGGTGAGCTCGAGCCGCTGGTGCTCACCACGGTTCGGTGGCTTCCACCGCCGATGGAGGCGGGCCGCTTCGCGCTCAGCTATCGGTCCGGAGGCGAGGAGGGCTCCTGCGCCGTCGAGCTGGTGCTCGACGCGTCCGGCGGCGAGATCGTCGACCGGAGCGCGAGCGCCTGCTGACGACGTCTACCCGAGCTCGATCGGAACCTCGGTCGCGCGCCCGTCGACGATGCGCCACGCGCGCAGCGCGCTCGCCGGCGGCGCCGCCGCGTCGGCCATGCTCGCGATGAGGTGCAGGGCATCGGGGTAGCGGGCTTCGCGCAGGTCACTGGCCGAGGGAATCGCCGCGGACCCCACGTGCGAGTGGAAGACGGCGACGAGCTCCTGTCCCGTCTCCTCGATCCCGAGCACGATGCGCACGAGGTCCTCGGGATCCACCGAGTACCGCAGCGGGCTGGCGTGCTCGTTCCGCGCCGCGTGGAACGTGGTCGCCAGGCCCTCGGGGATCGAGCCGCCCAGGAGTCCACAGGCCTCATGCGGCAGAGCGCGGCGGGCATGGGCCATCAGCTCGTCGACAATCGCTCGCGGGAGAAGGAGGCGGGTGACCGCTCCGGCGGTCACCCCGACCCGTCCCCGCAGGCCGGACAGGCCGCGTCGCGCTCGACGCGCAGCTCGTCGACGGTGGCTGCGAGCGCATCGACCAGCAGGACCCGGCCCACGAGTGACCGCCCGACGCCGAGCAGCAGCTTCAGCGCCTCGGTCGCCTGCAGCAGGCCGACGAGTCCCGGGACGACGCCGACGACGCCAGCCACGGCGCAGTCCGGTGCAAGCTCGGCAGGCGGTGGCTCGGGATGGAGGCAGCGATAACAGGGACCGCCGGCGCCGAGCACGGTGACCTGGCCGTCCCAGCGGTGGACGGAGCCGTGCACCACCGGCAGGCCGAGGCGCATGGCGGCGTCATTGATGACGTAGCGAGTGTCGAGGCTGTCGGTCCCGTCGATCACCACGTCGGCACCCGCCAGCAGCCGATCGGCGTTCGCGCCAACCAGGCGCTCGCGATGGACGACGACCCGGACCTCCGGGTTGAGGGCGCGCAGCGTCCGTTCCGCCGACGCGACCTTGGGCGTCCCGATCCGGTCCGTCGAGTGCAGCACCTGTCGGTGGAGGTTCGATTCGTCCACGACGTCGTCGTCGACCAGCACGATCGTCCCGATGCCGGCCGCGGCCAGGTACAGCGCTGCGGGCGAGCCGAGCCCACCGGCCCCCACGATCAGGACGCGGCTCTCGGCGAGCCGCTGCTGCCCGGCGGCGCCGATCTCGGGCACGAGCGCCTGGCGAGCGTAGCGAGCCGCGACGCCGGCCTCCCAGGCACCTCCGGCCGCGTCCCAGCCGGAGATCGAGGCTCGGAGGTTGATGACGTCGCGGTAGCCCAGGCCAGCGAGCAGCTCGGCCGCCAGCGCCGACCGGCGACCCACCTCGCAGTGGACGAGCAGCGGGGTCGCAAGATCGGGCACGGATGCGCGCACGCGGTCCGACAGTTCACCGAGGGGCAGCAGTGTGGCGCCCGCCACGTGACCGGCCTCCCACTCGGCCGGCTCGCGAACGTCGATCACCGTCCGGCCCTTGCGCGCCAGCGCGACGCCGTCGGCCAGGCCGACCTCGCGCACCCGAGACCGCTGCGCGACCATCGTTACGGCGCCGATCCGCCCTCGTTGGCTCCGGCGAGGACCTCCGCCTCGTCGGGCCAGCGCGCCTCGGAACCGATGACCGCGCCCTGCAGCACCTTGTACGGCAGCAGGGCGCACTTCAGCCGCGCGGGTCCGATGGGCACGCCGAGGTTGTCGACCACGTCGCGGGGGTCGATGGCGCGCAGCTCGTCGAGGGTCTGGCCGCGCAGCTCATCGGTCAGGATCGATCCGGACGCCTGGCTGATCGCGCATCCACGGCCCGTGAACGCAACATCGGCCACGCGCTCCTTCGACGCGTCCAGGCGCAGGGTCATGCTCATCTCGTCGCCGCAGGTCGGGTTCGAATCGGCGAAGTGGAGGTCGTGCGGCTCGAGCACGCCGGTGTTGTGCGGGTTGCGGTAGTGCTCGAGGATGAAGTCACGGTACAGGTTGTCCATCACGCGACACCGAACACGCGCTGAACCTCGCGGATCCCATCGGCCAGGCGCTCGACGTCGTCGAGGTCGTTGAAGACGCTGAAGCTCGCCCGGGTCGTGGCCGGCAGGTCGTATCGGGCCATCACCGGCTGCGCGCAGTGGTGGCCGGCACGGACCGCGATGCCCTCCCCGTCCAGGATGGTGGCCACGTCGTGCGGGTGAACGCCCTCGACCACGAAGCTGATGACGCCGCCGTGCTCGTCCGCGGCGTCCGGGCCGAGCAGGCGCAGCCCAGGCAGGCCATCGAGCGCGTCCCATGCCGCCTCGAACAGCCGGCGCTCGTGAGCACGCACGCGATCCATGCCGAGCGCCTCGAGGTAGTCGACGGCCGCCGCCAGGCCGATCGCCTCCGCGATGGCCGGCGTGCCGGCTTCGAACTTCCAGGGAACCTCGTTCCAGGTCGCGTCTGCGAGGGTCACCCGGGTGATCATGCTGCCGCCGGTGAGGAAGGGCGGCATCCTGTCGAGAAGCTCACGGCGGCCCCAGAGCGCCCCGATCCCCGACGGGCCCAGCATCTTGTGCCCGGACAGCACGGCGAAGTCGACGCCCAGCGCCCCGACGTCGACCGGCATGTGCGGCACGCTCTGCGCGGCGTCGAGCAGCGTCAGCGCGCCGGCCTCGCGTGCCGCGGCCGCGATGTCCGCGACCGGCGTGATCGTGCCGAGCGCGTTGCTGACGTGGGTGAAGGCCACGAGCTTCGGGGCGCGCGCCAGGTGCGCTCGCAGATCGTCGGGGTCGAGCCGGCCGTCGTCGGTCAGGCGCACGTGCTCGAGGGTTGCGCCGGTGTCGGCCGCCAGGCGCTGCCAGGGCACGAGGTTGGCGTGGTGCTCCATCTCCGTGGTCAGGACCACGTCGCCCGGCCCGAGGTTCGTCCGGCCCCAGCTGTACGCCACCAGGTTGATCGCCTCGGTCGCGTTGCGAACGAACACGACCTCCCGCTCCGACGGCGCCCCGATGAACCGGGCCAGCGCGCGTCGCGCGCCCTCGAAGCGGGCCGTGGCGTCCTCGCTCAGCTCGTAGATGCCACGGTGGACGTTCGCGTAGTGATGGGCGTAGGCATCGGCCAGGGCCTCGATCACGGCCCGCGGCTTCGGCGCCGACGCCGCGGAGTCCAGGAAGGACAGCGCCTTCCCGGAGCGATGCGGGCGGTCGAAGGCCGGGAAGTCGGCGCGCAGCGCGAGCCCGTCCAGGACGTCGGGACGAGCCTGCTCGATCGCCATCGGTCCGGCCCCGCGCCCGTCGGTCAGTGCGAGCTCACCGGCTCCGGGGCCGCCGCCTCGTCGCCGATGCCCGCCGGCAGGCCGACCTGTTCGCGGACCCAGTCGTAGCCGTTCGCCTCGAGCTGGTGACTCAGCTCCTCGCCGCCGGACATCACGACCCGGCCGTCGAGCAGGACGTGCACGAACTGCGGCTTCACGTAGTTCAGCATGCGCTGGTAGTGCGTGATCATCAGCACGCCCATCTCCGGCGACAGGGTGGCGTTGATGCCATCCGCCACGTTCTTCAGCGCGTCGATGTCGAGGCCGGAGTCCGTCTCGTCGAGGATCGCCATCGCGGGTCCCACGATCGCCATCTGGAGCATCTCGAGACGCTTTTTCTCACCGCCCGAGAACCCCTCGTTGACGTAGCGCGTCGCGAAGGACGGGTCCATGCGGAGGAGGGCCATCTTCTCCTCCATCAGCTTGCGGAACTTCGCGAGCGGGATGCCGGTGTACCGGATGCTCTGCTCACCGGTCTCGTCAGCGGGCTTGGGATGGTGGATGGCGTTGTAGATGTTCCGCAGGAAGCTCGCCACGGTCACGCCCGGGATCGCGCTCGGATACTGGAAGGCCAGGAACAGCCCGAGCTGCGCCCGCTTGTCGGGCGTCAGCGCCAGGATGTCCTGGCCGCGCCACGTCACCGATCCGGCGTCGACGGTGTAGTCGGGATGACCCATGAGCGTGTAGGCCAGGCTCGTCTTGCCCGATCCGTTCGGGCCCATGAGCGCGTGGACCTCGCCCTGCCGCACGGCCAGGTCGAGCCCCTTGAGGATCTTCTTGCCGCCGATGCTCACTTCGAGCCCGGCGATCACCAGTTCGTCGGTCATGCGTTCCTTGCTTGCTGCTGCGGTGTGGTGGTCACGGACGCGTGCGCTGCCAGGCGGCGGCGGCGCACCTCCGCGGGATAGGGCGGGCCACCGGCGGTGGCGGCCACGTCGGCCAGGGTCGTGGAGCCGAGCGAGGCGTTGAGGGATTCGTGGATGCGCTGGAAGATCTCGTGCACGCTGCACGGCTGGGGACGATCGCAGTGCTCGAGATCCTCGGCGCCGGCGCAGGGCATCTCGAGGAGCGGGCCGTCGAGAGCCCGGACCGCATCGCTCATGGCGATCTCGCCGGCGGGGCGCGCCAGCCGGTAGCCGCCGGTCACCCCGCGGGTCGAGCTCACCAGCCCGGCGCGCCGCAGAGCACCCACCAGCTGTTCGAGGTAGGCGTGCGGCAGCTTCTCGCGCCGCGCGATCTCGGTCAGCGACAGGCAGGCCCCGTCATCGGTCCGTGCCAGGGTGACGAGAACCCGGATGCCGTACTCGGTTCGCGTGCTGATCTTCATCGACTACAGCCTCACCCGGATCTCGTCGCCGTCGACGACGGTCTCGTAGGCGGATACGGGTCGCACGGCCGGAAGGGCGAGCACGCGACCGGTGAACAGGTCGAATCGCGCCCCGTGCCGCGGACACTCGACGCCCGTGTCGTCCAGCTCACCTTCGCCGAGCGTCCCGCCGTCGTGGGTGCAGACGTTGTCGATGGTGCCCCACTCGCCTTCCTCGGTCAGCCCGAGGCACAGCGAGCGTCCATCGACCTCGATGACGCGCACCGTGCCCGGCTCGACGTCACCGGTGCGAGCGACCGTGACGAACCCGCCGGCGGGCTGCTGCAGGGCGCTCACGCCAGGTCATCCGTGGAGCCGATGCGGCCCGACAGCGCGGCCAGGACTCGCTCGCGGATTGTGGCGTCGTGGATCTGGGAGACGACCTGCTCGAAGAAGCCTCGCACGATCATCCGTTCCGCCGCGTCCGGGTCGAGCCCGCGCGTCTGGGCGTAGAACAGCTGGATCGGGTCGATGGCCCCCGCCGTGGCCCCGTGGCCGCAGCGCAGGATGTCGTTCGCCTTGATCTCGAGCACGGGGATCGGCTCCGCGCCGGCGTTCGGCGAGAGGAGCAGGTTCCGGCACTCCTGGTAGCTGGCGGTCTGCTTCGTGCCGAACTCGACGCTCGTCACGCCGTAGAACGCGGCGCGCGCCCGGTCGTAGAGGGCCGACAGGTAGAGCAGGTCGCTGGTGGTGTGGTCCGCGGCCAGTCGCTGGTGCGCGTTGATGTCGATGTGCTGATCGTCGCCGGCGGCGAGCATGCCGAGCAGCCTCGAGGTGCCACCCTTGCCGCTCATCTCGACGTCCAGCCCGATCTTCGTGACGTTGGAGCCGACTTCGGCGTTCAGGGTCGTCACCGTGGCATCCTGCCCGACCACCACCCGCTGCGCGCCGATGTTCCACGCGCCGTCCCCGAGCTGCTGGAGGTGCGCGTACCGCACGGTTGCGGCCTGCTCGGCGAGGACCTCGACGATGCCGCCGAACCAGCCAGCCCCGCCGTCCGGTGAGACGACCTCCTCGAGGACCGTGACGCTGCTGCCCTCTTCCGCCACGACGAGCGTGATCGGGAGGTAGGTCGCATCCGCGGTCGGGAGCTCGGTGCGGACGACGATCGTGCCCTCCACGGCGATGCCCTTCGGGACGTGGACGAGGACGCCGCCGGTCCAGGCAGCCTGGGCGAGCGCCCAGAAGTGCGCGTGCGACGCCTGCGGCTCCGAGCGGCCGAGCCAGCGCTCGACGAGCTCAGGCCGGTCCCGGACCGCGGTTCGGAGGTCCGTCGCGGTCACTCCAGCCCCGGCAGCGTCCGGCGGAAGCGAGACGACGACCTCCGGCGCGTCGACGAGCAGCTCCGCACTGCGAGGGAGCGCCGCGAGATCCGTCCTGCGCCACTCCTCCTCGGCGCCGGTCGGGGGCGGGGTCTCCATGGCGCGGCGCCACCACTCGGCGCGGTGCGAGCGGAGCCACGCAGGCTCGTCGAGGTGCCCGCTGATGCGTGCGATGGCCTCCGCGTCGAGCGTCTGAGGGTTCGCGACGATCGTCACCCGACCGCCCCCTCCATCTGGAGCTGGATCAGACGGTTCATCTCGACCGCGTACTCCATCGGCAGCTCCTTCACGATCGGCTCGATGAAGCCGTTCACGATCATGGCGGAGGCCTCGGCCTCCGACAGGCCGCGACTCATGAGGTAGAACAGCTGCTCCGAGCCGACCTTCGAGACGGTCGCCTCGTGGCCGATGGTGACGTCCTCCTCGTCGATCTCCATGTAGGGATACGTGTCCGAGCGCGCGTTCTCGTCGAGGATCAGCGCGTCGCAGCGGACCGTCGACTTGGACTTCTCGCATCCGGGGTAGACCTTGATCAGACCGCGGTAGCTCGTCCGGCCGGTGCCCTTGCTGATGGACTTCGAGGTGATGAGCGAGGTGGTGTTCGGCGCGGCGTGGATGATCTTGCCGCCGGCGTCCTGGTGCTGGCCGTCGCCGGCGAAGGCGATGCTGAGCACCTCACCGTGGGCCCGCTCACCCAGCAGGTAGATCGACGGGTACTTCATGGTGACCTTGGAGCCGAGGTTGCCGTCCACCCACTCCATCACGGCGTCCTCGTGCGCCACCGCACGCTTCGTCACCAGGTTGTAGACGTTCGAGCTCCAGTTCTGGATGGTGGTGTATCGGACCCGCGCGCCCTTCTTGACGATGATCTCGACCACCGCGCTGTGCAGGCTTGCGGTCGAGTACGTCGGCGCGGTGCAGCCCTCGACGTAGTGCACGCTCGAGCCCTCGTCGGCGATGATCAGGGTCCGCTCGAACTGGCCCATGTTCTGGGTGTTGATGCGGAAGTACGCCTGCAGCGGCAGCTCCACATGGACGCCCTTCGGCACGTAGATGAACGACCCGCCCGACCAGACCGCGGTATTGAGCGCGGCGAGCTTGTTGTCGTTGGCGGGGATCACCGTCCCGAAGTGCTCGCGGAAGAGCTCGGGATGCTCCTTCAGCGCCTGATCGGTGCCGACGAAGATGACGCCCTGCTTCTCGAGGTCCTCGCGGATGTTGTGGTAGATGACCTCGGAGTCGTACTGCCCGCCGACCCCGGCGAGGTACTTCTTCTCCGCCTCGGGAATGCCCAGCCGGTCGTACGTGCGCCGGATGTAGTCCGGAACGTCGTCCCAGCTCTGGGCGGCGCCGTCGGAGCTGCCGGTGACGTAGTAGTAGATGTCCTGGAAGTCAATCGGCGCCAGGTCGGCACCCCACGTCGGCATCGGGCGCGCCTCGAAATGCCGATACGCCTTGAGGCGCAGCTTGGTCATCCACTCCGGCTCGCCCTTGATGCGGCTGATCTCGGCCACGACTTCGGCGCTGATCCCCTTCTCGAACGTCGTGCGGGGCTGCTCGGGGTCGTTCCAGCCGTACTTGTAGCTGTCGGGAATCTGGCTCAGGGCGGGGTTCGGAAGGGCCATGCGCTCCTCATTGGGCTGGACGTCGGGACCGATGCGCCAATCCCGACAGAATTGGTCGGTGTTACGCTCGCATTGTCTCCCGAACCGGCCGAGGGGTCAACCGACGGACCTCGGGTCGCGCCCCATGGCGTTGCCAGGACTCGACTGCGCACTCGACCGACGCGCTCAACGGTCGTGAGGCGCACCGTCGAGGGAGTGCCCGGCGGCCACGAGCTCGCGCGCATCCTCCGCCGACATGGCGCCATCGACGATGGCAAGCCCGATGAGCCGAACCCGGTCTTCGAACGCCAGGAGGCCATCGCGCACCCACCGCTCCTGGGTCGAGCCTTCGACCGTGCCGATGACATCGATTGCGTGACCGGCGACCTCGGAAAAGACCCACGGTGCCGGGTCTGGGCCGATGTCGAGGCCGAGCATCGATCGAGCGGCCCGCTCCCCGCCCTCCCGTGCGGCGTGCCAGTGCTCGATCCGCAGGCCTGCCCGCCGCGCCACGTCCCCCGCCGCCCAGACCGCGGGATGACTCGTGCGATGCGCCCGATCGGTGGTGATGCCGTCGCGCACCTGCAGCCCGGCCGCCTCGGCAAGCTCGGATCGCGGGCGCACGCCGATCCCGGCGACGACGAACGCCGCCTCAAGTCGCTCCTCGCCGATCCAGGCCGCATCGGCGTCCAACCGCGTGACTGCCGAACCGAGCCGGACGTCCACGCCAACCTCCTGCAGCGCACCCTGCGCCCAGGTCGCGAGCACAGATCCCAGGGACCCGCCCCACAGGTGATCGGCGAGCTCGACGACCGTGGGGCGGAGCCCGAGCGCCGCCAGTGCGGAGGCGACCTCAAGGCCGATGAACCCGCCGCCGATCACGACCGCCGCGGCCCCATGGCCGGCCAACGTCGCGGCTCGACGCAGCCGACGCGCATCGGCCAGGGTGCGGAGCTCGAGCGCGTGCTCGGCGCCGGGAATCGGCAGCGTCCGCGGCTCGGCGCCGGTGGCCAGGAGGCAGCGGTCGAAGCGAATCTCGTCTCCATCGTCGAGCGTGGCCGTCCGACGCTCAGGATCGAGCGCCACCACGCGCCGGCCGGTGACGAGCTCGACGTTCCGTCGCTCGTACCAGCGCTCCGGCTCGGCCAGGACGAGGTCGTCCGGCAGGTCGCCGCGAAGCAGCTCCTTGCTCAGCGGCGGGCGGTTGTACGGCGGCGTCGGCTCGTCGCCGACGAGCACGATCCGCCCGTCGAACCCGTGGCGTCGCAGCTCCCTTGCGCACCGGACGGAGGCAACGCCGCCCCCGATGAGCAGGATG
>DATHTR010000151.1:0-9546 GCA_035463095.1 Candidatus Angelobacter sp.
GGACGCTGGAGGAGAGCCAGCCGGAGGACCGTGACGAGGTCATCGAGGAGCTGCGCCAGCAGCAGCCCGATGCGGCGCCCGAGGAGCTGGTGGCGATGGCCGCGGAACAGGTCGAGGAAGAGGAGGAGGCCGAGCGAGCGGAGCAGGACCGCCTGGAGGCCACCGAGGTCGGTGAGGGCGAGATCTCCGAGGAGCTCCGCGCGGCCGCCGGGGACCTCCGCGCCGCAGCCGGGGAGCAGCGAGACGCGGCGGGCCAGATCGGGGAGTCGGCCGCCGACCTCCGCGAGGCCGTCGACCGGCTCGGCGACGAGCGACCCGACGAACGCGCCTAGCGCGCCGCGTCCGCTTGGCTCGCCTGCTCGCGGTGCAGGCGGCAGGTTCGCTGCACCAGCGCATCGAGCTCCGCGATCGAGAACGGCTTGTCGCGCGCCGGTGAGGTGAACGAGAGGATTCGGTCGCCGGTCATGACCACGATCGGGATCGCCGACAGCTGCGGGTCGTTCCCCGCGGCGCGACTCAGCTCCCAGCCGTCCATGCGTGGCATTCGGACGTCGCTGAGCACCACGCACGGCGCCGCTTCGCGTCGCAGCCGCTCGAGAGCCTCGGCGCCGTCGGCGGCGACCGCCACGCGGTGACCCGCCTCCTCGAGGGCATCCACGAACAGGTTCCGCACGCTGGGCTCGTCGTCGACCACGAGCACCGAATGCATCCTCGTCATGCGGTCCGCCCATGCACCCGGTGTGCCTGTCGGACCGACGTCGAAGGCGTTTCCGCTGACCGGATGGTCCGCCCCGCGGGCAGTACGTCACGCCTCCCGAGTCCCATGCCCTGACGGGACCGACGGGCTACAGACCGTCGGGGCATCGATCCGTAGGGTGGCGGGGTGGGCGCCGAGCCGCCCACGGCACCGATTCCCCAGCAGCTCGGAGATCCATGTCCCACCTCGGCCCGCATCCACGCCGCGTGACGTTCCGCACCCTCGGCCTCGGGCTCAGCGCCCTGGTCGCGGCCGCCGCCCTCGCGACGAGCCCCGCGCCGACCACCGGCTGGGACCGCAGCTACGCGGAGACGACGCTCTGGCAGCTCATGAACGGCGCCCGCGTCAACAACGGCCTGGCGCCCCTCCAGTCGCATGGAACGCTCGTGAGCCTGGCCCGATGGCGCAGCCAGGACATGCTCGACCGCAGCTACTTCAGCCACACCATCCCGGGCTGCGGCTGCGACGTGTACGTGTACTACACGAGCAACGGCGTGGCCTGGGACTGGGCGGGGGAGAACATCGCCTGGAACTCCGGCCGCACCGACGAGTACTCACCGGTCCGAGCGCACGAGCAGTTCATGGGATCGCCGGGCCATCGGGCGAACGTGCTCGATCACCGATTCACGCACGGAGGCGTCGGGGCCGCACAGAAGACGGGTCTGTTCCTGGGGCACAACCAGGACACGCGCATGTACACCCAGCTGTTCCTCCAGCCGAAATCGGCGCCCGCGCCCGCCCCGGCACCCCCTGCTCCGGCTCCCCCGCCCGGCAGTGGCGGCGGTGGTGGCGGCGGCGGTGGTGGCGCGGCCCCCGTTCAGCCCACGGCAGCCACGCCGGCGCCCACTCCGGAGCCGGAGCCCGAGCCGAAGCTGGTGACGATGAGCGCGCCGAGCCGGCCCACCTCGAGCGCCGGGCTCGACGGCGTCGCCACCCGGATCTCGCCGTCTGCCTGGAGCGTCGATCGCGGTGCGCACCTCGCCGCCGAGGAGCGCGCCGCCGACCGCGCAGCGGCCCTGGCGACCACCGATCCGGCGCGTCGCAACGCCTCGACCGTCGACCCGGCAGCTGCTGCCGCGGCCGCCGACGCCACGACCGTGGCGCTTGAGGTCCGGGCCGCCGACGAGCCGGAGCCGGGCCTGCTCGAGTCCATCGTCGGCGCGGTGATCGGCTTCCTGTTCGGCTGACGGCCGGGCCGGTGGGGGCAGTGGCCGAGGCCGCCAGCGGCAGGCCACGGCCGGTAGACTGCCGGGCATGGCGGTGATCCTCGAGGCCCGCGACCTCGTCAAGCACTACTCGGTCGGCGAGGGCAGGGTCGAGGCTTTGCGCGGCGTCTCGCTCAGCGTCGAGTCCGGCGAGTTCGTCGCGATCATGGGCACCTCGGGATCGGGCAAGTCGACGATGCTCCATCTCCTGGGCGGGCTCGACATGCCCACCGGCGGCGAAGTGGTGATCGACGGCATCGGCATCTCGGGACTGGACGAGGAGCGGCGCACGCTCACGCGGCGCGCCAAGACCGGCTTCGTGTTCCAGTACTTCAACCTCCTCCCGCTGCTGAGCGTGGCCGAGAACGTCGGCCTTCCGTTCCTCATCGCCGGCGAGGCACTCACCGGGCATCGGGCGCGGGTCGACGAGCTGCTGGGGCTCGTGGGCCTGGCGGACAAGGCCGACCATCGGCCCGATCAGCTGAGCGCCGGCGAGCAGCAACGCGTCGCGCTGGCCCGGGCGCTGGCCACCGGCCCGGCGATCCTCCTCGCGGACGAGCCGACCGGGAACCTCGACTACACGACCGGGGCCGAGATCCTCGACCTGCTCTGGGATTCGGCCGACCGGCTGGGCCAGACGATCGTGCTCGTCACCCACGACGCCCGGGCCGCGTCGTATGCCGATCGCGTCCTCGTCGTTCGTGACGGCAGGATCCTCGACGAGATCCGCCTCGGACGCCGTCGCGACCACGACGCCAAGCCGCTCATCCGCCGCCTGGCCGAGCTGGGGCTCTAGCGACCGATGCGCCTGGCGACGATCGCCTGGCGCGGTCTCGCGGCCCGCCCGCTGCGCACCGCGCTCGCGGTCACCGGCGTCGCGCTGGGGGTGGCCGTGTTCGCCGCCAGCCTGATCACCGGGGCCTCGGCCGAGGCCGCCCTGCGGGGAGCGAGCGCCGACCTGCTCGGAGCCGCCGACGTTCGCCTCCGCGCCTTCGACGACGATGGGTTCCGGCCACGGACCGTCCAGGCGGTGCGCGCGCTGCCCGGGGTCGAGGCCGTCGCGCCGGTCGCCGAACGGCGCCTCACCGTGTCGACCGCTCCGGGGAGGGACGAGGCGGTCTTCAGCCTGACCGTGTACGGGATCGACCCCGAGGCCGATGCCGCGGTCCGTCCGGACACCGTGATCCGCGGACGTGGGCTGCGCCCGGACACGACGACCGACGCACTGGTCCCGGCCTCGTGGGCCGCGCGCGAGCGGCTCGGCATCGGGGATCAGCTGCTGCTCGACGGGCGACGCCCGGGCTTCCCGGCGCTCGAGATCGTGGGATTGCTCGCGGATCGCGGGCTGGGTGCCACGGCGGGCGGGGAGGTGCTCGTCATGTCTCGCTCCGCGCTGGATGCCGCCTTCGACGTGCCCGCCCCGATTCGCTCCCTCGACCTCGACCTCGGGCCGGCGCCGGGCGATGCCGAGATCGCCCGCATCACCGCCACGCTCACCGAGCCGTACGTCGTCGAGACCCCCGCAGAGGCCGCCCGACTCCTCGCCTCGTCCCAGGCCGGCTTCACGCCGCTCGCGCTGCTCATCGGCCTCATCGCGCTCGTCGTCGGCGGATTCCTGTCCGGGACCACCCTCGCCATGACGGTGGGGGAGCGGATCCGTGAGCTCGGCCTGCTGCGGGCCGCCGGGACGACGTCGCGGCAGGCCGTCGGGCTGGTCGTGCGCCAGGCGTTGGCCATCGGGCTCGCCGGCAGCGTGCTCGGCATTGCGCTCGGCCTGGGCCTTGCCACCCTCATGATCGGGGCGCTCGGCGCCTCGCGGGCCGCCCTCGTGAGCGGCCTGACGCTGCCCGTCGGCGGCCTGCTGGTCTCCGCCGTGCTGGGCGTCGCGGTGACCATGATCGCGGCCATCGGTCCGGCGGTGCGCGTCGCCCGGCTCGCTCCCCTCGACGCGCTGCGGCCGTCTCGCCGGCCGGACCGGGGCCTGCTCGAGCGCATGCGACCGGTGCTGATCGGCCAGCTCGTGGTCGTGCTGGCGGGCATCGCGCTGCTCTTCGTCTCGGACGCGAGCGTGCCCGCGCTGCCGGTGCTGCTGGCGCTCCTGCTGCTCGTGGCCGCCGCCCTCGTCGCGGCCTTCGTGGTCGAGCCGCTCGGCCGATTCGTCGGGCGGCCGTTCGAGTGGTTCTTCGGGGCCCAGGGATACCTCGGCCGGGTCAACCTCGGACGGGATCAGGCCCGAGCCGGGCTCACGATCGGCGCGATGATGATCGCGCTCGCGGCGGTCGTCGCGCTCGGAGCGGTGGCCGAGTCCGCCCGTGCCGGGACCGAGCGGAGGGTGGCCTCGGTCCTGCCCGGCGGCCACGCCATCCGTGCCGGGATCCCGCTCGAGGTCGAGGACTTCCGCCCGACCTTCGAGGGCACCGACGGCGTCGCCGTCGTCAGCCCGGTCCTCGAGGTGCCGGTCGTCCGCGTCGACGGCGACGGCGTGGAGGAGACGATCGTGGCCGGCATCGATCCCGACGTCTTCTTCGACGCCGGCGCCCTGCTGGTGGAGGGCGCGCGCCGCACCGAGGCGTTCGCCGCGCTCCGCGCCGGCGGCGCAGCCCTCGTCCCGGAGTCCCTCGCCACGCGGGCGGGGATCCGGGTGGGGGACCTCCTCACCGTCGGCCGGCCGGGGACGACCGCGACCGACTTCGTGGTCGCCGGGCTCGTCACTCACAGCCTGCCGGCGCGGACCGCGGACGGCGCGGTCATCGTCAGCAGTGCGGACGCACGGGACCGGTTCGGCGTCACGGCCGCATCGCTGTGGATCATGGTCCCACAGCCAGACATTCCGATCTCCGCGTACCGCGCCGCCATCGACGACACCGCCCGATCGCTGGCCGGCCAGGCGCTCACACCGCGTGACCTGGCGGGCGACCTCGCGCGATCCCTGGATGCGCTCATCGGCCTGCTCGATGCGCTCGCCCTGGTGGCGGTGGCCATCGCCGGGCTCGGGATCGTGAACACGCTCGCGGTCGGCGTCACCGAGCGAGTGCGCGAGATCGCCATCCTGCGCTCCCACGGCATGACGGCCGGGCAGGTGCAGGCCATGGTGGTGGCCGAGGCCGCGATGCTCGGCACCATGGCCGGGGTGCTGGCCGTCGGGACCGGCCTGCTGGTGGCGGCGACGCTCGTGGCGGGTGGCGTTTCGACCGAGTTCGTCGCCGGGTTGCAGCCACCGTGGCCGCTGCTGGTGGCGGTCGTCCTGCTCGGGATGGGGGTCGGCGCGCTCGCCGGCCTCTACCCGGCGCGGAGGGCTGCCTCGCTGCCGATCGTGCGATCTCTCACCCACTTCGAATAGGAGGGACCGATGCCGACGAAGTTCTGGGAGGCGAAGGCGGGACGGGCCTTCGCCGGCCGCCTCGCCCTCGGAAGCGACCTCGTCGAGGAGATCGAGCGCTTCTGCCTCGAGCGGGAGGTCACCGCCGCGCAGGTGACCGTCATCGGCGCCGTGCGACGCGCGCGGTACGCCTACTACGAGCAGGACGACCACCGGTACCGGGAGCTCGAGACCGAATCCCACCACGAGATCGTCGGCTTCGTCGGCAACGTCAGCCTGCGCGACGACAAGCCGTTCCTGCACGCCCACGCGACCTTCGCCGATGCCGAGGGTGCGACCGTCGGTGGCCATCTCCTGCGTGGGATCGAGGTCTTCGCCGCGGAGGTGATGATCCGCGAGCTCGGTGGCATCTCGCTCGTGCGGCTGTCGGACGAGGAAACCGGCCTGGCGCTCTGGTGAGCACGGGCGAATGGCCTCCCGGCATTTCCGCCATACATGAGACCGGCTCGTCGCCGAGTGAGCGACCGCCCGGTGACCGAGTGGCACGCGCCCTGCACCCCGACGGTGGAGCATGAGTGGAGAGGGATCTGGAGGAGGCGGCGCGCTGGCCCTGCTGCTCGCGCTGTGGATCGCCGCCATCGCCTTCATCGTCAGCCAGGACCCGTTCGGGACCGATGAGCCGGCCGCTGGTGCGCCGACCCAGACGGCCGAGCCCAGCGAGGTCGTGGTCCAGGAGCCGACGCCGACGCCGACGCCGACCCCCGCTCCACCCCTTCCCGAGTGCGAGGGGGACGAGTGCGACGCCGTCGTGACCCGTGCCGAGCTTGCCGCCGCCTTTGCCCGCGCGTTCCGTCTGCCTCCGACGACCGTCGACTACTTCACCGATGACGCCGACATCCCGCAGGAGCCGGCCATCAACCGCGTGGCCGCGGCCGGGATCACGAGCGGCTGCGACGAGGACCGCTTCTGTCCGGACGGCCAGGTCACTCGTGCACAGTTCGCGACCTTCCTCCATCGGGCACTCGACCTGCCGGAGGCCGATCGCGACTACTTCACCGACGACGATGACCTTGCTCACGAGGACGCGATCAACCGGCTTGCGGCGGCCGGGATCACGAGCGGCTGCGGCGAGGGTCTCTACTGTCCGGGCGGGAACGTGACCCTTCGCCAGCTGATCACCTTCCTCGAGCGTGCCTTCGCCATGGAGGCCGAGCCGCTGGTCTGACCAGGCTCGACGGGCGCCTACGTCATTTGTCGCATGCGCCGGGCAGCGGCGAAGCGCATACCACTCCATGCAGGCGAGGACCTGCGGGTCGGGTCCACCGGCCGCAGGGGGGAAGCGCACCGACGCTGCGACCCCGCCCCACCTGGCTCCGAGGTACCCAGCGCATGCTCCCTGGAGTCCTGGTCCGTCGCAGCCTTCGGCGCCGTCATCCCTGCGTGCTGCCCGCCCGCGCCGCCTGCTCGCCACGCCGCGTCTCCGTCCCGCTGGGCACCCAGTTGGCGCACGACGGAGGTATGTCATGAAACGGTTCGCGGTCCTCGTCACGCTCCTCGCGGTGCTCATGTCGCTCAGTGCCACCCCGGTGCTGGCCGATCATGCGCCCCCGAACGACACCTGGGACGGCCGGGTCGTCGTCGGGTCGCTGCCCTATGCGGAACAGGTGGACACGACCCATGCGACCACGGACGCGCTCGACGTCGAGATCAATGCGGGGTGCGCCCCGGCTACCGATGCCAGCGTCTGGTACGAGCTGACGCTCGCCTCGGACCTGTTCGTCATGGTTGACGTGCAGGACGCCGACTACACCGCCGGCGTGGTGGTGGCCGTCGGGGAGCCGGGAAGCTTCGAGCTGATCCAGTGCGGGCCCCAACTCATCGCCTTCGAGGCCATCGCGGGAGAGACCTATACGATCCTCGTCTTCGACGACCAGCTCGACGGTGGCGGCAACGGTGGCCTGCTGACCATCACCGCCGATGAGGCGCCTCCGCCACCAGAGGTGACCGTGGAGATCGGTGCCGAGGGTACGCTGAACCCGCAGACAGACGTGGGCACCATCGGCGTGACGGTCACCTGCAGCGAAGCCGTCTTCGTCGAGCTGTCCGTATCGGCCTCGCAGGCGATCGGGCGGCACAACGTCATCGGTGGTGGGGGCACCGCGCTCGAGTGCGGCCCGGAGCCGACCGACGCGCTGATCGAGATCTTCGGCTTCACGAGTCGGTTCAATCCGGGCACCGTGACTGTCCAGGTCGACGCGTTCGCCTGCACCTTCGTGTGTGGATTCTCGTCCGCCCAGGCCGACGTGCGGCTCCGTCCGGCACCGGGCCAGCCCGGCGAACCCCCGGCTCCTCCCGATCCCGGCGAGCCACCGGCCAATGACGAGCCCGATGGCGCCTTCGCCATTGCGCTCGACGATACCGTGATGCAGGACACGACGACCGCCACGGCCTCGGAGGCTGATCCCTCCGATTGCGCCGTCGAGCCAGTGCCACCGTCCGGCGCGACGGTGTGGTACGCATTCACCGCTCCGGCCGACGGCTTCTACATGGCCACCACCGAGGGCAGCGACTACGACACTGTCGCGTTCGTCCTCGCGCCCGACGGGTCGGTCGCCGGCTGTGACGACGACGTCATCCTCGGCACCGGGTCGCACTCCGAGGCGATCTTCGCGGGCGTGGCGGGCACGACCTACCTGGTCATGGTCGGCTCTTACGAATTCGGGCCCGGCGGGATGCTGGCGCTGACGATCACGACGTCGGAGGTCGGACCGCCTCCACCCCCGCCGCCGCCCGACGCCGAGCCGCCGGCCAACGACGAGCGGTCGGCCCCGGCGAGCCTGGGAGTGGGGGACAGCCTCGGCCCGATCGATACGCGTGGAGCGACGTCCGGCGCGGATGATCCACAGCCGAGCTGCGCGCCGGCGAGCCGAACCGTCTGGTTCAGCACGACCACGGAGTCGGCAGGATGGGTCGCGCTGTCGACGGCGGGGAGCGACTACGACACCGTGATCGTGGTGCTCGCCGACGGCGAGGAGATCGCCTGCAACGATGACGCCGGTTTCGGCGTGCAGTCGCGGGCCGTCTTCTTCGCGGAGCCGGGCATCACCTACGAGGTGATGGTCGGCAGCTTCGCCGACAGTCCGGGTGGATCGCTCGTGATCTCCGCCGAACCGTCGGACGCGCCGCTGAGCGTTGAGCTCGCGGTGGACAGCGTGTCGCTCGATCCGCGCAGCGGGATCATCACCGTCACCGGGACGGTGTCCTGCTCGGCCGAGGCGCAGGTCGACGTGTTCGCCGGCGCCCAGCAGCAGAACGGCCGATTCGGGGTCTTCGGCGAGGGAGGCACGTTCCTCGAATCGTGCTCCACGGAGGCCACGGCGTTCTCTCTGCAGATCGTGGGGAACGAGGCCTTCCGGCCGGGCCAGACGTTCGTGTTCGTCGATGCCTTCGCCTTCACGGACGGCGAGTTTGCCGTTGCCAGCTTTGCGGATGAGCTGCACCTCTCCGGAGGACGGCCCGGCCGCTGATCAACGGGGAGGTGGGCTCGCCATCGAGCGGGCCCACCTCTCGCTCTCACCCTCGCCCTGCGCGGATCGTCCTACGACAAATGCCGCATGACGTCGCGCGCGCACGCGGTATACCTTTGCCAAACATTCACAGCTCGGGGGAGGGCTGTCATGACCCGATCCAGCGACTCCGCGCCCAGGGGTGACTGACATGGACGTCTCGCCCATGATCTCCGACGTCCGCTCGCTTCGTGCGATCTCCGCCCCACGCCCGATCGCGCTGCCCACGCTCGTGCCGCTGCGGTTCGAGGTGCTCGGCTCCGTCCGCGTCAAACGCGGGGGCGAGCTCATGTCCGCCATCGGCGGCCCGAAGGCCGGGGCCAACCAGGCACTCGCCCTCTTCGCGTTCCTGTTCGATCGCGATACGCGAGGCGTGGACAAGGACGAGGCGCTCGAGCTCATCTGGCCGGAGGCATCGCTGTCGGTGGCCGATACCGCCTTCCATCGGACCATGCTGGGCCTGCGGCGGACGCTCGGCAGCCAGGGATCGGATGATGTCGTGGCCTTCCGTGCCGGCCGGTACTTCCTGGCGGAGGACTTCATCGCCTCATCGGACCTCACGGACCTGGAGGACCTGATCGAGGCATCGGCCTCGGTGACCGATCCTGCCGAGCGGGTCATCCTGCTCGAGCGCTGTCGTGCTCTCGACCGAGGCCCGTACATGGACGACTGCCCCTACTACGGGACCAGCGTCTTCGT
>DATHTR010000152.1:0-5687 GCA_035463095.1 Candidatus Angelobacter sp.
CTTTTCGTGCTGATCGTGTTGTGGCGGGACGACGACTACTTCGTCGGTGTATTCCACTCGCGCCCGCACACCGGTTGTGGGCGCGAGGCCAAACCACACAGCTGCGCCACGCAGAGAGCGGCTTCCGCTACCGCCGACGTCCGGAGGAGCTGGGGCCGAGCGGCATGGCAGATCGGGTCGCGCGGCCCTCGTCCGCCTGGCGATGCGAGCCGACACTTGCTGCACGAGCCTCGGAGGTGACACTGTGAGACTCGGCTTTCACCGATGCGAGAAGGACGACAGGCGCGGAGACTCGCGGAGATGTTCCTCCGGACTCGGCGCTGTCATATCGTCGCGGAGGATTCCTTGATGCGCACCCTGCTGACCGCCATCCTGGCGGTGTTCCTCGTCAACGGCTTCGCACCAACTACGCTCGGCGCCGATCCCGTTGCGGCCGACGACGGCACGACGGATGGAGCGGCCGCCTGCTCCCTCCAGCTGGCCGATGCCAGCGGCGTCTTCTCCGCGAAGGTCGTGGTCGTTCTGGGAGAGGAGTTCACCCTATCAGCCCAGGGATTCGCACCGAACGGCGAGGGAACGCTCGAGATCTACAACCTGGAGGAAGACGAGCTGGAGACCCTGACGGTCCGCTTCTCGAACGATGGTCGGGTGGTCATGAAGCTGTCGTTCCCGGCAGGAACGTTCGGAAGCAATGGGGGTCGGCGCATCACGCTCAGCCAGGATGATCCCGCCTGCTCTGCCCAGGCCAGCGTCCGGGTGGCGCCGTTCGATGACGTGCTCGACAGCAAGTTCCTGCTCGACATCAAATGGGCGTACGTCGAAGGGATCAGTGTCGGCTGCCGCTCGCCCAACTGGAACAGCTACCCGCTGCCCTTCTGCCCTGACGGGCTCGTCACCCGCGGCCAGATGGCGACGTTCCTGGTGCGGGCGCTGAAGTTGCCACCGACCGACATCGACTACTTCACAGATGACGGGACGAACATCCATCAGGACAGGATCAACCGCCTGCGTGCCGCGGGCATCACATTCGGCTGTACTCCCACGACGTTCTGTCCGGAGGGGCTCGTGACCCGTGGGCAGATGGCCAGTTTCCTGGTCCGCGCCTTCGATCTCCCGACCACCACCACAGACTATTTCACCGACGACGGGACCAACAAGCACGAGGCCAACATCAACCGACTCCGTGCGGCGGGGGTCACGTTCGGCTGCGGAGGCGCCCGCTTCTGCCCGGCCGGGATCGTGACCCGCGGCCAGATGGCTGCCTTCCTCCACCGCGCGGCAGACTGATACGCGGGAGACGCTCGCCGGTGCCGAAAGGCTCGATCCGAGCTCAGATCGGGCCTTTCGGTGGCCTTTCGGTGAGCTGGTCTCGCTGTCCACGGCCAACCCGGCCGACTTCGGCAGGATCGACGGCCTGGTGGTGCGGACGATCCCCGTGACCGAACCAAGGAGCTGACGACATGCGATTCGAGACGTCCATCGACATCGACGCTCCCGCGCAGCGCGTCTGGGAGGTGCTCAGCGACCTCGAGGCCTGGCCGCGGCGGATCGAGACCGTCGAGTCGGTGGAGCTCCTGACTCCGGCGCCGATCACCACCGGCAGCCGCGTGCGGCTCAAGCAGCCGAAGCTGCCGGAGGGCACCTGGGACGTGACGGAGTGGAAGGCGCCGACCTTCTTCGCGTGGACCCAGAAGACGAGCGGCACGACGAGCGTCGCGGGCCACCGGGTCCAGCCGCTGGACGAGGGCCGCTCGCGCCTCACCCTGACGCTCGAGATGCGCGGATTCCTGATTCCGATCGTCGCGCTGTTCTACAGGGACCTCACCAACCGCTACATGACCCTCGAGGCGGAGGGCATGAAACGAGCCGCCGAATCGCCCTGAGCGGCGTGCACGGCCTCGGCGGCCGATGAGTCCTCGCGACCGATGGCGTCTGATCGGCATCGGTGAATCGCACGGAGACGATGGAATGGCGCGACCCAAGGTCTATCCCTGCCTCTGGTTCGACGGACGGGCCGAGGAGGCAGCCGAGTTCTACACCAGCCTCCTGCCTGACAGCCGGGTGGACAAGGTCTGGCGTTCGCCGGCGGAGACGCCGAGCGGGCCGGAGGGCATGGTCCTGCTCGTCGACTTCACCCTGGCCGGGCAGCACGTCCAGGGCCTGAACGGCGGGCCGGACTTCACGTTCACCGAGGCGATCTCCCTCGTCATCGAGTGTGAGGACCAGGCGGAGGTGGATCGGCTCTGGGACGCCCTGATCGCCGACGGCGGCGAGCCCGGCCCCTGCGGCTGGCTGAAGGACCGATTCGGCCTGTCCTGGCAGATCACCCCCAAGGAGCTGAACGACATGCTCGAGAGCCCCGACGCCGATGCGGCGCGACGGGCGATGCAGGCCATGCTGCAGATGGGCAAGCTCGACCTCGCGGAGCTGCGCCGCGCCTACGAGGGATCGGCGAGCTGACGGTCCCGGACCGGAGCCGGCGTCAGCGGGTGGCGTGATACGGGACGTCGGCGACGATCGTGTTCGGGCGGCGGTAGAGGCGCAGCTTGAGGCGCAGGGCCGTCTGGTTGTGGAGGAGGTTCTCCCACCAGTGGCGTGACGTGAACTCGGGGATGACGACGAGAATCGGCCGGTCCGGCGCCTGCTGCTGGAGCGCGTCCATGTAGGCCAGCAACGGGCCGATGAGCGCCCGGTACGGCGACTCGACGATGACGAGCTCGGTCGACCCGGCCCACGTCGGCCAGCGCTCCCGCATGGCGGCGGCATCGGCGGGCTCGTTCGTGACGTGGACCGCGACCGCCTCGGAGCTGATCGAGTTCGCGAAGGCGATCGCGCGCCGCGCCGGGCGGTCCAGGCGGGCGATCGGCACGATCACGATCGGCCGCTGGGCGACCTCCGCGTCCGGGTCGATGCGGTCGAGGGCCAGGGCAGCGTCCAGGTCGCGGTAGTGACGCCGGATGGCGACGAGGACGGCGACGAGCACAGGGATGGCCACCACCACCATCCAGGCGCCGGTGAGGAACTTGCTCTCGACCACGATCACGGCGATGACGCCGGTCGTCGCCGCGCCCAGGCCGTTGATCGCGACGCCGTGGCGCCAGCCCTGCTCGCGGCGGTACCACCAGCGGCGCACCATGCCGGCCTGCGACAGCGTGAACGCCAGGAACACGCCCAGGGTGTAAAGCGGGATGAGCGCCGTGACGCTGGCGCCGAACGTGATCAGCAGGACGGCCGCCATGCCGGACAGGGCGATGATCCCGGTGGTGAACGCCAGGCGCTCGCCACGGAACGCGAACTGGCGGGGCATGAAGCCGTCGCGTGCCAGGAAGTACGACAGGCGCGGGAAGTCCGCGAAGCTCGTGTTCGCTGCCACGGTCAGGATGGCGGCGGTGCTGATCTGGAGGATGAAGAGGTACGGGCCGTCCCCGGTGAGGTGTCGCGCGATGAGCGCGAGCACCGTCTGCTGCTCGGTCGGGTCGGGGACGACCTCGATCGAGGCTGCCAGCCAGCTGATGCCCAGGAACACGGTGGCGAAGATGGCGGCCGCCGCGGTGAGCGTGGTCCGCGCGTTGCGCCACTCCGGCCGCTTGAAGGCGGTGACGCCGTCGGAGATCGCCTCGACCCCGGTGAGCGCTACAGCGCCGGAGCTGAACGCGCGGAGCACGAGGAAGACGGTCAGGGCGCCGGCCGAGCCGACCTCCTCCGACTCGAGCCAGGACGCGGGCGCGTCGAACGTGCCCAGCCCCTCGCCGGTCAGCGAGCGGACGACCCCGTAGCCGATGAGTCCCGCCACCGTGACGAGGTAGAGGTAGGTCGGCGCCATGAAGATCGAGCCGGACTCGCGGACGCCGCGCAGGTTGCCGACCATGAGCACCGCCACGATCACCACGGCCAGGAGGACACGTTCGGGGTAGAGCACCGGTGCGATCGAGGTGATGGCCGCGACGCCGGCCGAGACGGAGACCGCAACCGTCAGCACGTAGTCCACGAGCAGCGCCGCGGCCGCCACCAGTCCGACGCGGGCGCCGAAGTTGTCGCTCGCCACCAGGTAGGCCGATGCGCCGTCGGGGTAGGCGCGGATCGTCTGGCGATAGCTGACGACGACGATGGCGAGCACGACGCAGATCACCACCGCCAGGGGCATGGTCAGCGACAGCGCGCCGAGCCCCGCCAGGACGAGAATCCGCATCATCTCCTCGGTGGCGTACGCCGAGGAGCTGATGTTGTCGCTGCTGAAGACGGCGAGCGCCTTGAGCTTCGTCAGCCGCTCGTGGCTCTCCAGGTCGCTGCTGATGGGCCGGCCGATGAGCCAGGTGCGGAAGCCGCGCAGGCCGCGCTTCCAGCCGCGCCGCTCGAGGATGGTGCGGTCCGTCGCCACCAGGCCGCCGTCGGCGCCGCGGCGGAACGTGTCGTCGAACGGGCGGGCGATCCGGACGTAGGCGTCGCCCGGGCGCCGTCCCCGCCGGCGCTCGTGGACCTCGAGCAGGGGGTCGACCGACGCATCGCGGCGGTCAGGTGTGCCAGCCAAACGGCGCAACGGTAGCATCACCGCCGCATGACGACGACCACGACGGATGAGCCCAGGGATGTGACGGCGTGCTGAGCGGGATGGCGGAGTGGATCGCCGGGATCGTCGATCGGCTTGGCGAGATCGGCCTCTTCCTCCTGGTCGCCGCCGAGAACCTCTTCCCGCCGATCCCGTCCGAGCTCATCCTGCCGCTGGCCGGGTTCCTCGTCAGCCGGGGCGAGATGGACTTCGTGATTGCCCTGGCAGTGGCCACGGCCGGCTCGCTGGCGGGAGCGCTCGTCCTCTACGGCCTCGGCGCGCTCGTCGGCGAGGAGCGCATCCGCCGCTGGATCGCCCGAACGCCGCTGCTCGACGAGCGCGATGCCGACCGCGCGCACGCCTGGTTCGCGCGCCACGGCGCTGAGGTCGTGCTGTTCGGCCGCCTCGTCCCGGTCGTGCGCAGCGTCGTCTCGCTTCCGGCAGGCATCGAGCGCATGCCGCTCGGCCGGTTCCTGGTCTACACCGCCATCGGGAGCGGGGCATGGAACGCGCTCCTCATCGGCGCCGGGTGGGCGCTGGGCGAGCGATGGGACACGATCCGGCCGTGGCTGACCCGCTACGAGCTCATCGTGATCGGAGTGCTGGCGGCCCTGCTGGCCGCGTTCGTCGCGTATCGGCTCCGGCGGCGCGCGCTGCGCCGGACGGGTCGCTCGGGGTAACATCGGAGCCGGCAGCCGCCTCGTGCCGCATTCGTCTAGAGGCCTAGGACACCGCCCTCTCAAGGCGGAGATCACGGGTTCGAATCCCGTATGCGGCACCACTCCTCCCGCCGTTCCGTAGACTGCGGTCATGTCCGACCGCTACGACGTCATCGTCATCGGCCTGGGCGGCATGGGGTCCGCATCGGCACACCACCTGGCCCGTCGCGGCAAGCGCGTGCTCGGGCTCGAGCAGTTCGCCCCCTTGCACGAGCTCGGCTCGTCACACGGTCTGACCCGGATCATCCGTCTCGCGTACCACGAGCATCCGTCCTACGTTCCGCTCCTGCGCCGTGCCTACGAGCTGTGGCACGACCTGGAGCGGGAGGCGGGGGAGGAGCTCCTGGTCACGACCGGCTCGATCGAGGGAGGTCCGGAGGACGGGCCGATGTTTCGCGGTGCCCTCGAGGCCGCCGAGGAGC
>DATHTR010000153.1:0-23465 GCA_035463095.1 Candidatus Angelobacter sp.
CGCGACGCCGGCGGCAGGTTCAGCGCCCGGGTCAGGAAGGTCGCCATCTGGGCCCGCGTCACCCGGCCGTCCGGACAGAACAGCGGCGGGTTGGTCGAGCAGCCGGCGGTGATGCCCTGGTCGTGCAGCCACAGGATGTCATCGAGGAATCGAGATCCCGCGATGTCATTGAACGGCAGGCCGGGCACGCTGGTCACGCTGACCTTCGCCGACTCGATGGTGGAGGCATTCATGAGGTTCGTGGTCATGACCGCCGTGATGTCGTACGTTCCGGCACCCTTGCCGAGGGCGTCGTACCCGATCGACATCGCTCCACCCGGGGTGGGCGGTGAGGTCGAGACCACGAGCTCGTCGTCCTCGGCGGGCTCCGATCCGTACTCGGCACCGCTGGTGCCGTCACGGTTCTCTGCACCGACCGTCAGGCCGATGGAGTCCGGACCTCCGATCGGCCCGTACGTGAAGGTGATGTCCTCGGTGGCACCGAGCTGGATCCAGATCTGGAAGCTGTTCGTGCCCGAGGCGTCCCACGTCGAGACGTTCGTCCAGTCCCCGATCAGCCAGGTGTTCACCCCGTCCGTCAGGGTGGCGACGCGGAACTCGCCGCCCTTGGTGAAGTCGAGGTCCGTCCAGAACGGCGCGAGCACGTTGTTCGGCCGCGTCGGATCCGGCAGGTCCTGGGGGATGTAGTCGACATCGGCGGACTCGCCGCCGCCGACCACGGCATAGCCGTTCGACGTGTAGCCGATGCGGCTGTACGTCTCCGAGCCGTACCGGAAGCTCGGCACGTTGAAGTTCACGATCGTCTCGTCGCCGATTCCGCCGATCGGCCCGATGCCGAAGAGCGAGAGCGGCAGATAGCCGGCCGGTGACCCGAGCGGCACGAGGGCGACGCTGTCGATCTCCGGCGCCTCGGCGGCGGAGAGCGTCCCGTTCCACACGAACCCGTTGCCGGACTTGACGCCCGGTGCACCGATGTTCGTGACCTCGAGCTGGGTCGACGCGTTGGCCGCTGCCTTGACGTCGAGGCTCACCTGGGCCGGGACCGGCGACAGGTTGGTGGCGGTGACCTCGCAGTCGGCAGCCGTGCCGGCCGTCACCGACGACGGGCTGCAGCCATGATCGAGGGTCACTTCGCCCTGCATCTTGTTGAACGCGACCGGGATGACCGCGTCGTTCGACGAGCCGACCACGTCGAGCCGGACCTGGCCGAAGTGCCAGCCGTCGGCGAGATTGCGCCCGTCGATGGTGATGCGGATCGTCTGGGTGGCGCCGGCGCCGATGACGAAGCTGGCCGGGGTGACGCTGATCGCGCCGCCCGGCCCGCTCGCCGAGACCGTCACGCTCCTCGAGGAGCCGCTGACGTTCTTCATCGTCCGCTGGGTGACCACCGCGCCGGGCATCGGGTCCGCGTAGATGCTCGGCAGGTTGAGGTCGAGCCGGCCGAGCTCGTCGCCCGCGCTGGCGTAATAGTCGTCCGCGTGCACGTCGAACGTGAGCGTCGGAGCGATCGCGCGGTTGGCGCGGATCGATCCGGCGCCGCGATCGAACGGCGTCGCGTTCGTGCTGCCATCCTCCTTCTTCACTGCCTGCAGCGACGAGGTCATGAGGGCGGACTTGATCTGGCCCGGAGTCCAGTCCGGATGCGCTGCCTTGACGAGGGCGGCGACGCCGGCCGCGTGCGGGCTCGACATCGAGGTGCCCTGGATGGCCTGGAAGAGCTGGCCGGGAAGCCCGGTCCCCTCGCCCACCGGCTCCGGCGTGTTGCCAGCCAGGATCTGGACGCCGGGCGCCGTGACGTCCGGCTTGAGGAAGTCGCCCTGCGGACCGCGGGACGAGAAGCCCGCCATCACGTCACCCGGAACCGCGGTCGGTGTCCCGGGATCCCAGGCGGCCTCGGCCCCCGGGTTGGCGGCGAGGAACTCGAGGAGATCCTCGCCGGCAGCGACGTCGATATGGACGGTCGGGATGAAGTGGTTGTCCGTGTTCAGCCCCGTGCCGTTGGCCGGGTTCAGGTTGTACAGGATCATGCCCGTCGCGCCACTCGGCTCGACGTGCAGGCTCTTGTCGACGCGGGCGATGACGCCGCGCTCGCAGGCCACGATCATGCCCGTCGCCGAATCCGCCGGCAGCGGCGTCTGGCAGAGGGAGTCGTCGTAGCCCGGGACGTCCTGGGCGAGGACGACCTCGGCCGGGGTGTCGATCCCGTCGGTGACCGTCGCGCCGGTGAGCGTCAGCGACGCGCCGCCCGCGGTCAGCTCGAGATCGGTCAGGAAGTGGCGATTCGAGGTCGAGGCGCCGACCGTGTTCGTCCACGGGCCGGCATGGCCGGAGGTCGCCGCCCCCGGCCCGGCGTTGCCGGCCGACGCGTTGACCAGGATCCCGGCCGCGTACGCGTCGAGGAAGGCGAGCTCGACAGGATCGGTGTAGGGGTTCGCGCCGCCGGAGATCGAGAAGTTGAGGACGTCGACGCCGTCGAGGATGGCCTGCTCGACCGCGGCCACGGAGTCGGTCTGGAAGCATCCTTCGTCGAGGCAGACGCGATAGGCGACCACGTGCGCGCCCGGCGCGATGCCGCTGATCGGCCCCTGGTCGACGCCGAGCAGGACGGCCTCCTCGACGTGGCTGCCGGCCGCGGTGGTGGCGGTGTGCGTGCCGTGTCCGTTCGCGTCACGGGCGGTGCAGGTGTCGGCCGCGTCGTTGCAGAACTCCCCGTCGAGCGGGGGGTAGACCGACAGGTACGTGTCGACGAACGTGTAGGCCCCGATGAGCTTGTCGTTGCACTCGAACGCCGCACCGAGGTCCGGATCGGACCCGTCGCCGAAGTCGCAGTCCAGCTCGGGCCCGGCGTAGGTGATGCCGTTGTCCGCGAGCGATGGGTGCTCGGGCCAGATGCCCGAGTCAAGGATGCCGACCACGACGCCCTCTCCGGCGGTGGTCGAGTTGCTGATCTGGTCCCACGCCTGGGTAGCCCCGATGAAGTCGGGCGTGGTGTCGGTGGTCAGCTCGGCCAGCGTGTCCTGCTGGACCGCGGCCACGCCGCGGACACCGAGCAGGGCCTCGACGCGATTGGCCGGGACGATGGCGCTGAGGCCGCCGTAGGCGATCCGGAACGAGCGCAGGATCTGAGCCTGCGGAACCGCGGCGCGGATGCCGGCGATCGCCGCCGCCTCGATACGCGCGATCTCACCGACGTAGTTTCGGACGCTCGCATCACCCTCGCGCAGCGGTCGCCCGGTGACCTCCGGGCTCGTCGCCGTGAAGCCCGAGATCGTCCCGGCATACGACGCCACGGGGTCGTAGTCGAGCTTGATGACCACGAGCGTGGGGGTCGAATCCGTCCGGCCGAACAGGGCCGGATCGGTCTCGGCCAGCTGGCCGCTTCGGGACTTCGCGACCTCGATCGGAGGCCCGTCAGGCTGGAGTGCCGTGGCCGTCAGCTCTGAGCTGTCGACGGCGAGCGCGGAGCCCATCGAGGAGGGAAGAAACGTCATGCTCAGGAGCAGGACAGCGGAGATCCGCAACGGTCGGCGATGCATCGATACCAGACCCTCCCAATGCGCACACATCCCCCTCAGATGGGGGCTCGGTGGTGGCGCGTGCAGAATGGTCACTCTACGCCGCCTGTCGAGCCGCGGACAGGGGCGCGCCGCCACCGTGGTGCCCGCGGTCACCATCGATTCGGAACCGATTCTGCACGAGGAGCGTCGTGATACGAATGCCCGGACGATCCATGACCATCCCCCGTCTTCCGTTGACCCTCGCGGCGGTGTCGATCCTCGCGGTCGCGTGCGCCGCCGACGCTGGCGACTCGCCCGATGGCACCCAGTCGGCTTCGCCCTCGTCGGTGCCGTCGACCTCCCCCACGCTGACCCCAGCCTCGGAGCAGCCGAGCCCCGAGGCCCCGATGGAGGGCGACCGCCTGACCGGCAGCCTGGGTGCCGACACCATCGAGGGCGGCTGCGGCTACCTGCAGGCCGGGGACGGGACGCGCTACGAGGTGCTCTACCCCGACGGCTGGGAGCTGACGCTCTCGCCGCTCGAACTGCGTGATCCGGACGGCGACGTCGTGGCGCGCGGCGGGGACACGGTCACCGTCGTCGGCGAGGAGGCCACCGACATGGCGTCGATCTGCCAGATCGGCCCGATCTTCCGGGCCACCGGCGTGGAACGCTAGACGAACCGCAGCTCGTCGGCCTCCGGCTCCTCGACGGATCGCGCGCAGGTCGGGCACCACAGGCGTGCCTCGACCGGCGTTCCACACGGACCGTGTCGCATCGGCTCCGCGTGTGAGGAGGTCCGCGCGCCCCAATCGCCGAGCAGGCGGAGGACACCGGCGAGCTCGAGCCCCTCGTCGGTGAGCGCGTAACGGAAACGCGGCGGGCGCTCCTGGTACGGCGTCGCGCGCAGGATCCGCTCGCGCTCGAGCCGTCGCAGCCGATCGGCCAGGATGTTCGGCGCGATGCCGCCGACCGACTCGGACAGCTCGCCGAAGCGACGCGGTCCGTCGAGCAGCGCCTCGATCACGAGGAGGCTCCATCGATCACCGACCCGCTCGAGCGCGGCCGCCAACGGGGTCTGCGGGAGTCCCATGGGCGGAGCGTACGGCATCGGGCTTGACACGGGCTGTCGTCGGAGTAACTTGCGCATTGCAAGTTACATGCTACCTGAGCGAGGAATCACATGACATCCCTGTTGGAGCTGGGCCGGGAGATCAGCGAGCTGGCGGAGCAGATCGGCCCATCCGTGGTCGGGATCGGCAACCGATGGCGCGGCGGGTCCGGCGTCGTCATCGCCGAGAACCGGGTTCTCACCAATGCCCACAACCTGCGCGGCGAGGACGTGACCGTCACGTTTGCCGGCGGACGCACGGCCGATGCGACGGCCCTCGGCGTGGACGCCGACGGAGACCTCGCGGTGCTCGAGGTCGAGACCGGCGACGCGCGCCCGCTCGATGCGGCCGGGACCGCCGTCAGCATCGGCAGCCCGGTGATTGCCCTCGGCAATCCCGGCGGTCGCGGGGCGCGCGTGACGCTCGGCTTCGTGTCGGGCGTCGACCGCTCGTTCCGCGGTCCGCGGGGCCGGCGGGTCGCCGGCGCCATCGAGCACACCGCTCCCCTGCTGCCCGGCAGCTCCGGTGGCCCGGTGGTCGACATGCATGGCAGCCTGGTGGGCATCAACACGAACCGCATCGGGCACGGCTTCTACCAGGCCATTCCCGCCGACGCGACCCTGGCCGACCGGATCGCCGCACTCGGCCGCGGAGAGGAGCCGAAGCGGCGTCACCTGGGCGTCGGCCTCGCCCCTGCCCACGTCGCGCGGCGCCTGCGCCGGGCGGTCGGGCTGCCCGAGCGGGACGGGCTCCTCGTGCGCGAGGTCGAGGACGGCTCGCCTGCCGCGACGGCCGGGATCGCCGAGGGCGACCTGATCGTCGCCGCCGGAGCGCAATCCGTGGCTTCCGCGGACGATCTGTTCGATGCCCTCGCCGGAGAAGGGCCGATCCAGCTGACCCTCGTCCGGGGCGTCGAGGAGCTCAGCCTGACGGTGACACCGTGATGCTGCTCACGCGGGACGTCCGAGCGGAGCTCGAGCGACCGCAGCGGATCGACATCACGACGCGAGGCCGCAGGACCGGACAGCCGCGCCGGATCGAGCTGGTCTTCCACAACATCGGTGGCCGGATCCTGATCAGCGGCCGTCCCGGCTTCCCACGAGGGTGGGTCGCCAACCTCCGGGCGGACCCGCGGATGACCTTCCACCTGAAGGGTCGACTCGTCGTCGACCTGCCGGCGCGGGGCCGGGTCATCGAGGATCGGGCCGAGCGCGAGGAGCTGCTGCGGCCGATCGCGGCGACGTGGCGCACGAACCACGCCCTCATGGTTCGATCCGCGCCGCTGGTCGAGGTGACGTTCGAGTAGGCCCGCGCTCCAATCACCACTCGACGAGCTTCCAGATCTCCGGCTCGAGCCTCCCGGGCTCGCCGACGTCGGTGAACAGGACGGCGGATCGCTTGACCTCCGCCAGAGCCTCCATGCGCCGACCTGCGGCGTGGAGCACGTCGGCGAGATTCGTGCGCAGCGCCGCCTCACGGTGACGGTCGCCGATCTCGGTGGCGGTGGCGAGGGCGGCGCGGGCCAGCCGCTCGGCCTCGGCGGTGTCGCCGTCGCTGAGCGCGAGCCGTGCCCGATTGTTGCGCGCCGCCATGGTCGCGGCGGGAACGCCGGAGGCGTCGGCGAGCCGGACGGCCTCGTCGAGGTGCCGGCGTGCCGCTTCGTCGTCGACGCCGCGTGCCAGCAGGCCGAGCCGGTTGTGGGCCTCCGCCGTAAGCGCGGCGTCACCCGAGCGCTCCGCAGCCTGGAGCGCAGCACGAGCATGATCCTCGGCCGCAACGGCCTCGCCGGTTCGCGCCGCGGCCAGGCTCGCGTCGGTCAACAGGCTGGCGCGCTGCCGGTGGTCGGCATCGGGCAGGCTGTCGAGCGCTGACTCCAACCGCTCCGCGGCAAGCGTCCACTGCCCGAGGCGCAGGTGCACGCGCGCGATCCGATGCTCGAGATCTCGGAGCTCGGAGGCCGAGGCCGTCGCGGCCGCGGCTTCGTACGCCGCCAGTGCCAGCCGATACCTGCCCTGCAGGGTTTCCAGATCACCGATGCGCACGCGAAGCGACGCCATCTCCAGCGGCGCGTGCGCGAGCGCCGCACGGTAGTGCTCGAGCGCCTCGGCATTGGCGTGCAGCGCGGCGGCCTCGTCCCCCGCCTTCCGGAATCGGTGGGCCGCCGCCCGCGGCTCCGAGGCCTCCAGCAGATGCGCGGCAATCGAGCCCCACGGGCGACGGCCGCCGGGCAGCCGCCACGCTTCGAGTGCGGTCGCGGCCCGGCGATGGAGGAGACGCCGCCGCGCGACGGTCATCTCGTCCAGGACGACGGCCCGGGTCTTGTCGTGGTCGAAGTCCCATTCGGACCGGCCCGCGACACTGCGCTCGACGAGCAGCCCGTGATCGCGGAGCCTCTCGAGGGCCAGGATCGTCTCCTGTGCCCCGCGGCCGCTCACGCGTCTGACGAGCTCGACATCGAACGTCCGGCCCAGGATCGCCCCCGCCCCGAGGATCTGCCGGTCCAGGTCCGAGAGCGCGGCCAGGCGCGACATGACCAGCGCTCGGACCGTCGGCGGAACCGGCCTGGGCTGGTCCGCATCGACCGCTGCCTGCCCGAGGTACTCCGACAGGTAGAACGGATTGCCCTCGCTCTCGGCGACGAGCTCGGACACGAGGCGATGGTCCGCATCCAGCTCGAGCTCGCGAACGAGCCGCTCGATGGCGGTCGCGTGGAGGCGCGGGACCGGGATCGCGAGCAGCCGGCCATCACGGCGTGCCGTCTCGATCGCAGTCGCGAGCGGGTCGGACCGATCGCCCAATGGCCGCCGGCCGACGACGAGGGTGAGTGGAAATCGGTCGAGCCGCCTGGCGAGGTACCCCAGCACCGAGGCGGTCCCGTGATCCATCCACTGCGCGTCGTCGACCCACACGAGCCCGGCACCATCGGCATCCGTGGCGAGCGCGGCGATGGCCGCCGCCAGGTTCTCGATCGTGCGACGGGCGGCCGCGGGCTCGTCGAGGTCGGCCTCGGCATCGGGGCGGCCGGGGAGCAGGTCCGGCTGCAGGTGGGCGGCCGCACCGACCACGTCACGCGAGGCCCCGTCGACGAACGCGCGCCGCTCGTCCTCCGCAAGCCGCGCCAGCGCATCGGCCAGAGGGGCGAACGCCAGCGTCGATTCGCCCTCGAAGCACCGCATCGCCAGCACGCGCCCGCGCGCGCGCGCAATGGCCGCGGTCGCCTCGGCAACCAGACGGGTCTTGCCGATCCCCGGCTCTCCTTCGACGAGGATCAACCGCCCGTTCCGTGACGCGGCCTCCCGCCAGCCGTGCAGGAGCAGCTCGAGCTCGATGTCGCGGCCGACGAACGGAAGCGCCGCCGGGCGCGCCGGGGTGGCCGCGGCCGGCACCATCGGCTCCGTGGACAGCTCCTCCAGGGCCGCGGAGCGGATCCGCTCGCTCAGGCCCGTCGTCTCCGGCAGGGGGGCGACACCCAGCTCGTCCTCGAGAATTCGGACGCACTCCCGGTACTGGCGCAGGGCGGCGCTGCGATCGCCGCCCCGCGCGTGCGCGGTCATCAACGCGACGTGCGCCGCTTCCTGAAGCGGATCGAGCGCAACCCACCGCCGTGCCGCCTCCAGCGCGTCGCCCCATCCACCGCGAGCCATGTGCGCGTCCACGAGCCGCCGAAGGGCCCCGGCGTGCTGCTCCGCGAGCGCCGCGGCGATCTCCGCCTGCCAGTCGTCGAACTCAAGGCTGTCCCGCAGGGAGAAGCCTTCGAGGAATGGTCCCCGGTGGAGGCTCACCACCTCCTCCAGCGCCTCTCGGCAGGCGTCGCACAGGGGCTGCCCGGCGGCGTGGTGATCGCGGGCCGCGGCGGCGCGCACCCGGGCCTGCTCGACGTCGCTCGTCACCTCCTCGCCGAGCGCGACCGTGCCTGCCTGCGTCTCGATGCCGCCCGGACCCAGGGCGGCGCGGGCCACCGACAGGGTGCGTCGGAGCGCGGCCGACGCGTGCGCCTGGTCGTACTCCGGCCACAACAGCAACGCCAGCGTTTCGCGAGCCTCCGGGCGGCCGCGGACCGCCAGTCGGGCCAGAAGCGCGATCGCCTTGCGAGTGTCGAACCGGACCGCCGCACCATCACGGGTGACGTCCGGGGAACCCAGCAGGCGAACGAGGATCGGCACGCGGGCACGATACCGCAGGCGTGACGGTGCCCGTGGTGAGACCGATCCCGTAACGCCGCCCTTCATCGGTTCGGGTGCGGCGTTCGTAACGATGTCGGGACGGTGCCCCTGCACAATGACATCGCATGCAACGCACCGCATCGGTCGACCCGGCGTCGCGCAGGCGCATCGCTCGTGCCCTCGCCCTCGTGCTGCTCGTCGCCGGCGTCGCCGCGACCGTGTACTCGTACGTGTCGCTCGTCTCGCCGGGGACCGAGCTGATCCCCGACCGGCCGACCGTGACCGACTTCCTCGCCTTCACCGCGACCTTCTTCGCCTTCCTGGGCGTCGGTACCCTCGTGGCGTGGCATCGGCCCGGGCATCCCATCGGCTGGCTGTTCCTGGCGTCCGGGCTCGGAATCATCAGCTCCACCTTCGCGGCCGAGTACGTCGGGCGCAGCGTGTTCGCGGGAGAGGAGCTGCCGGCCGTTCCTCTGCTCGCATGGCTGGGGACCTGGGGCTGGGCCCTGTCCGGCGGGCTGGCGATGACCTTCGTGCTGCTCCTGTTCCCGACCGGAAGGCTCCCCGGTCCACGATGGCGCCCGTTCGCCTGGCTGACCGCCGCCGGCCTCGCGGTCGTGACGCTGAGCTCGGCTCTTCTCCCGGGGCCGATCGAGGGATACGGGGATGCGGTCCCCAACCCGCTCGGCATCCACGGCCCGCTCGGCGACGTGTTCGTCGCCGTCAACGACCTGAGCTTCCTCGTGCTCTGCGCGCTCGGAGCCGTGGCGGTCGGGAGCCTCATTCTCCGGCTGCGCCGCGCCGTCGGCATCGAGCGGCAGCAGCTGAAGTGGATCCTCTATCCGGCGAGCCTGTTCGTGACCGCCATCGGCGCCGCGGCCATGACGCAACTCGATCTGCTCTGGACGGCAGCACTCCTGGGACTGGCCGGCGTCCCCATCGGCGCCGGCATCGGCATCCTGCGCCATCGGCTGTTCGACATCGACGTCGTCATCAACCGGACGCTGGTCTATGCCGGGGTGACCGCCGTCATCGGCGCGACCTACTTCGCCGTCGTCCTGGCCGCGAGCCAGCTGCTCGGCGGCGTGGCGAACGGCGACCAGCTCGCGGTCGCATCGGCGACGCTGGCCGCCGCCGCGCTGTTCCGCCCCGCGCGAAGCTGGGTCCAGCGAGCGGTCGATCGGCGCTTCTATCGGTCGCGCTACGACTCGACGCGGATCATCTCCGGCTTCGGGCAGCGCCTCCGCGGAGAGATGGATCCGCTGACACTCGGCGCAGCGCTTCGCGACGTGGCGATCCGGGCGGTGCAGCCGGTTCACTCGGGCGTGTGGCTCCGCGCGCGCTCGCCCCAGGATCGTAACGTTCTCCGGACGCGCGACCCGTACAAGGGAGCACGATGACCGCACTGACCCGCACCCTCCGTCGCGTGATCGGCCGGCATGCGGCTGCATCGCCGGCGCAACCGATCGCCGAGACGCCGGCCGCGCTTGACGTTGCGCCGGGCATCGAGATCGCGGACAACGACCCGCTGCTCGCCTACCTGGAGGCAGCAGCAGGGGCGATCGACCTCGATGGGCTGGAGCTCGCGTCGCCGGCGGTCGACGAGCTCCGCCAGGCGGGCGTGAAGCTGGTCGTCCCGCTCGTCACGCAGGGTGAGCTGATCGGAACGCTGAACCTGGGCCCTCGCCTCAGCGAGCAGGAGTACTCCCGGGACGATCGGCGCCTGCTCGAGAACCTCGCCGGCCAGGCCGCGCCGGCGCTGCGCGTCGCCCAGCTGGTCCGCCAGCAGGAGGCCGAGGCCCGAGAGCGCCAACGGATCGAGCAGGAGCTCCAGGTCGCGCAGCTCATCCAGCAGCACTTCCTGCCGACCGAGCTCCCGCAGCCTGCGGGCTGGAGCATCGAGGCCCACTACCGACCCGCGCGCGCCGTGGGCGGAGACTTCTACGACGTGGTGCAGCGGTCGGATGGGCGCATCGCGTTCGCGATCGGCGACGTGACGGACAAGGGCGTGCCGGCGGCCATGGTCATGGCCGCCACCCGATCGCTCCTGCGATCGGCGGGCAGCGAGGACCTCTCCCCCGGCCAGGTGCTTGCCCAGGTCAACGAGCTGCTGCACGGCGACATCCCGTCCCGCATGTTCGTCACCTGCCTGTACGGCGTACTCGATCCCGCCACGGGTACGGTCCGCTTCGCGAACGCGGGCCACAACCTTCCGCTGCTCAAGGCCGGTTCCTCCGCAGAGGAGCTCCGGGCCACCGGGATGCCGCTCGGGCTGATGCCCGGCATGACGTACGACGAGGTCGAGCACCGGCTGGCTCCGGGGCAGCACCTCCTCCTGCACTCCGATGGGATCACCGAGGCACACGCCGCCGACCGGGAGATGTTCGGCACGCCGCGGCTGCAGGACATCGTCGGGCGCGGTGGCGCCGGTCGCGGTGGTGTCCTGGCCGACGTGCTGGACGCGCTCGAGGACTTCACCGGAGCCGACTGGGAGCAGGAAGATGACATCACCCTGCTCGGACTGGCCTGGACGCTCGGCAGCCAGGAGGTCGACCACGTCGACCATCGGTCGTTCCCGAGCCGTCGCGGGGTCGAGCGCGAAGCGACGCGCTGGCTGGCCGAGGCCGTCGCGCCACTGGGCATCGAGCCGGCGCGCGTCGAGAACCTGAAGACCGCAGTGGCCGAAGCCGTGATGAACGCGGCGGAACATGGCAACCGAGGTGACGAGTCGCTCCCGGTGGTCGTGTCCGTGGAGCGACGGCGCGAGGAGCTTGTCGTCAGCGTCGTCGACCGTGGCGGCGGCCGCTCGATTCCGATCACCGAGACGCCGGACATCGAGGCCAAGCTGCGCGGGGAGCAGACGCCGCGTGGGTGGGGGCTCTTCCTCATCCAGAGCCTCGTCGACCACGTTCGCGAGCACAGCGACACCGAGACGCACACCGTGGAGCTCGTGCTCCGAACGGAGAGAGGTGATCACGCATGACCGACCGATTCACCGCCGAGGCCCGACGGCGGGACGCCACCGGGATCATCGACCTGGCCGGCGAGCTCGACGGCGACGCCGCCACGACCCTGACCGAAGCGTATGCCCGCGCATCGGCCGATGTGGACCGCGTTGTCCTGAACTTCGGGCCGATGACGTTCATGAACAGCAGCGGCATCGCCCTGGTGGTCGAGCTGCTGGCCCGCGCGCGGCGCGAGGGCCGGTCGGTGCATGCCATCGGCCTCTCCGATCACTACCGCCAGATCTTCGAGATCACCCGGCTCAGCGACTTCGTGACCATCCACCCCGACGAGGAGAGCGCGGTGGCCTGACGGCCACGCTCAGCGAGAGGAGATTCGCCAATGGACGTCCGACACCCAGGCGATCACATCGCCGTCATCGACATCAACGGAGAGCTGACCGGCGAGAGCGAGGCCGCCCTGGCCGAGGCCCACGAGACCGCGTCGAGGCCCGGGGTGCGACTCATCGCGCTGAATTTCGGCGGGCTCGAGTACATGAACAGCACCGGGATCGGGCTGCTCGTGACCGTGCTCATCCGGGCACAGCGACAGGGCCAGCGACTGGTCGCCTACGGCCTCGACGAGCACTATCGCCAGATCTTCGGCCTCACCCGCCTCGACGAGGCGATCACCATCGTCGAGTCGGAGACCGATGCCCTGGCCGCCGCCTGACCCCGCGCCGAGATCACGGTGATGGGGGTCGCACGCCTCACGATCGTCATCGCCTCTGCGCTGGTCACCTTCGCCGGGGCGGTGGCGCTCGTGCCGCCCGCCCTCGGCCCACGGGGCGACGGTCTGACCGGGATCGCCGGGCCCATGGCCGCACTGGCCCAGCCGGCCTGGGTGGCGAGCGTCGGGAGCGTGGGCGTCATCCTGGCGCTGCGCCGTCCGGAGAACCGGATCTCATGGCTGTTCGTCGCCCTCGGTCCGCTCGTGGCGTTCTCTGTTGGCGCCGACTTCCTGGAACCACCGGCCGGCTGGGAGTCCGTGTACCTGTGGCTCACGGTCGTGGTCTCCCTCTACACCATCGCCCTGGCCGGACCCGGGCTGGCGCTGCTCTTCCCGGATGGCAGGCTGCCGTCACCGCGCTGGCGCGTGCCGGTGCTGGCCGTCACGGCAGCGGTCGTGGCCGGCGTGCTGCTGCTGAGCGTCACCCCCGGCGAGCTGCGAAAGCTTGCGCCGGGCCGAGCACGCGATGTGCGCTTCGAGCCGATGGAGCTGCCGGCGCTCGAGCCGTTCGCCGAACTGTTGAGTGTCGTGGCGTTCGGATCGCTGATGGCGCTCGGCGGACTGGCCATCGCGGCCGTCGTGACGCGACGCCGGAATGGGAGCGCGCTCGTGCGAGCCCAGCTGCGCTGGTTCCTCATCGCCGCCAGCCTCGTGCCGCTCGGAATCGGCGGGTCCGTCGCGCACAGTCTCATCGACCCGAGCGTGGGGACGCCCCCCGCCGTCATCCTGCTGTTCGCCGGATTCGTGCTGATCCCCGTCTCGGTCGCCATCGCCGTGCTTCGCTATCGGCTGTACGAGATCAACCGGATCGTGAGCCGCACGATCGGTTGGGCCGTGGTCACGGCGGTGCTCGGCACGGTGTTCGTCGCGATCGTGCTCGCCCTGCAGGCGGTGCTGGCCGGCCCGGTCCAGGGCGGGGCGCTGGCGGTGGCCATCTCGACGCTCGTCACGTTCGTTGTCTTCCAGCCGGTCCGTCGCCGGGTGCAGGCCGCCGTCGACCGCCGCTTCCACCGTGCCCGGTACGACGCCCAGCGCCTGCTCGACGTGCTGGCGCTCCGGCTCCGGGACGGAGTGGACCGCGGGGAGATCGTCGGGGAGCTGCGCTCGGTCGCGGGCGCGACCCTGCAGCCGGCCAGCATCAGCGTGTGGCTTCGCCATGACTGAACGGGTGCGCGCACACCGCGGTACACGGCCGCCGCCCCGCCGCCCGGGGGCTGGCTCGATGGCCATGATCGTGGCCTCGCTGGCCGGGTCGGTCGCACTGTCCGTGGCCACGAACGTGGCCCTGCTCGTCTACGGCGGCGCCGTGCCCGCCGAGATCCTGATCAGCATCGCCACCTTCAACGTGGCGTGCATCTCCATGTCCGCGGTCGGTGGACTGATCGAATGGCGTCGGAGCGGTCACGCGATCGGCCGGCTGCTGCTCCTCGGGGGGCCGCTGTACGCCTTCCTGGCTGCCGGGTGGACGACCGGCGACGCCCTCGCCGGCCACGTCGACGAGCGCGCGTGGGCAGTCGTGAACTGGCTCGGCGCCATCCTCTCCTATCCCGGCGTCCTGCTCATCGCGGGGTGGATCCCGCTTCTCTTTCCCACCGGCTCGCTGCCAGGCCCGCGGTGGCGGCTGCCCGCGGCGGTCCTGCTCGTGCTCCTCGTCGCGGGGCTCGCGGCATGGGCGGTCCGGCCCGGCCCCGTCGTGGATGTGGTCGACCTGGAGAGTCCGATCGCGATCGACGGATGGCCGCCGTTCCTCCAGGTCCTCGTGGACGCCATTCCCCTGGTGCTGCTCGGAACGGTGGCGCTGGCCGCCGTCGCCCTCGTCGTCCGGTATCGGCGCGCCGGCCCGGTCGAGCGTCTCCAGGTGCGGTGGCTCGGCGCGGCCATCGCCGTCTGCGTGCTCGGCTTCATCGGGATCGAGGTCGAGGCGCTGCTGAGGACCGACGACGGCCTGCTGGTCTCGACCGTGGTCGTCTACGCGGGCATCCTGGGCATCCCGTTGTCGATCGGCATCGCGGTGCTCCGCTACCGGCTGTACGGCATCGACCTCATCATCCGGCGGACCCTCGTCTACGGCACCCTGTCGCTCGTCCTGGGGGCGTCGTACGTCGGGCTGGTGCTGACGCTCCAGGCCATCGTTCGGCCATTCATCGCCGACAGCGCGCCGGTGGTGGCGCTGTCGACGCTCGCCGTCGCGGGGATGTTCGGCCCGGCCCGGCGGCGCATCCAGGTCGCGATCGACCGACGCTTCTACCGATCACGCTACGACGCTCGACACACCGTCGAGGCCCTCGCGTCCCAGCTGCGGGACCAGGTCGTGCCCGACCACATCTCCGCGCTGCTGGTGGCCGTCGCCGCCTCCGCGCTCCAGCCGGCGAGCGCATCGGTCTGGCTGCGACGCAGCCGCGTCGACCCCACCTGATCCGCGTCGACGCCGCCACATCGGTCCCGTAACGATTCCGGGACGGCGGCAACGACAGGATGGCTCAACGAACCACCGCTGGAGAGCAGACCGATGAGCCTCGAGCCCCACGCCACCCCCGAAGCGTCCCGCCGCACCGATGCCGATGCCTGGGCCAGGCCGGTCGACCGGCTCACCGTCGAGCGGCGAGCGGACGGCGCGCTGGCCGACACCGTCCATGGGAAGCGCCTCGCCGGTCCCCTGCAGGGGTTCGGGCAGATGTGGCAGAAGACGTTCCGGGTCTCGCTGGACGGCGCCGGGCCGGAGACCACCCCGCAGTCGGTGATCGCGAGCTGGAAGGAGCACTTCCCGGAGTTCTGGCCGAAGGGCAACACCTTCTACGCGCCACTCGACGGGATCCGTCCCGGCGAGGTCGCCCTGCTGTCGGGGGGAGTCGGACCGGTCGCACTGCACACCGGCGTGATGGTGACCTACGCCGACGACGAGTCGTTCACCCTGATGACTCCGCAGGGGCACATGCTCGCGGCGTGGATCACGTTCTCCGCCGGACGAACCGCCGACGGGATCGTCTATGCCCAGGCGCAGGCGCTGGAACGCGCCAGCGACCCGATGTTCGAGCTCGGCTTCCTGATCCCGGGGATGCACCGCATGAACAACCGGTTCTGGCAGCACACCGTCGAGGCCCTGGCGCGCCACCACGGCGTGGAGGCGACCTGCGAGACGACGGTGGTCTGCGTGGATCGGCGCCGGCAGTGGCGCTACGCCGGGAACCTCCGGCACAGCGCGGTCTTCAGGTCGGCCCTGCACACCATGACAGCTCCGGTGCGCTGGCTGCGCAGAGCGCGCTGACTCGACCCGGTACCGTAGGCCCATGGCGGAGCTGACCGACGCGGTCGTGGTCGGCGGCGGTCCGAACGGGCTGGCCGCCGCCATCGTTCTGGCGCGCGCCGGTCGCAGCGTGCGGCTGGTCGAGGCTCGCGACACCATCGGCGGCGGGTGCCGCTCGGCGGAGCTGACCCTGCCGGGCATCGTTCACGACGTCTGCAGCGCGGTCCACCCCATGGGCCGCTCGTCGCCACTGTTTCGCGAGCTGGATCTCGGGCGCCACGGGCTCGAATGGATCGAGCCGCCGATCCAGCTGGCCCACCCGCTCGATGACGGCTCGGCGGCGCTGCTCTTCCGCGACATCGACGCGACCGTCTCGGGCTTCGGCAGCGCGGCGGACGTCGCGACCTACCGCCGATGGATCGCACCGATGGTGGACGACTGGGAGCTCATCGTGCGGTCGTTGATCGGGCCGCTGCGGCCGGGGCGTGTCGTCCGCCACCCGTTCGCGCTCGCGCGCTTCGGTCTGCCCGCCCTCCTGCCGGTCTCGACACTGGCACGAAGGTTCCGGTCGCCGATGGCTCGGGCACTGCTGGCGGGCGCCGGGGCGCATTCCTTCCTGCCGTTGACCAGGGCGCTGTCCGGCGGGCTCGGGTTGGCATTGCTGGTCAGCGGTCATGCCGTCGGCTGGCCGATCCCGCGCGGCGGATCGCAGCGGATCGCCGACGCGCTGGCGGCGGTCCTGCGTGAGGCTGGCGGTGAGATCGAGACGGGCCGGACGGTGCGCAGCCTGCGCGAGCTGCCGGCCCACGGCGTGGCGATGCTCGACCTGTCGCCGGCGCACGTGCTCGCCGTGAGCGACGGGCGGCTGCGCGGGCCGTACGCCGCGCAGCTGCGACGCTTCCGCCATGGCCCGGCCGCCTACAAGGTCGACCTGGTCCTGGACGGGCCGATCCCGTGGCGCAACCCGGACGTGGCGAGAGCGGGCACCGTCCACCTCGGCGGGCGCCTGGAGGAGATCGAGGCCTCGGAGGAGGCCGTGGGCCGCGGACGCGTTCACGATCGGCCCTTCGTGCTGCTCAGCCAGCCATCGGCGTTCGACCCGACCCGCGCGCCAGGCGGCCGGCACGTGGTCTGGGCCTATTGCCACGTCCCGAACGGCTGGGAAGGCGACGCGACCGAACGGATCCTGGCCCAGGTCGAGCGATTCGCACCCGGCTTCCGGGACCGGATCCTGGCGCAGCAGGTCATCCGCCCGGCGGAGCTCGAGGCCTACAACCCGAACTACATCGGCGGCGACATCAACGGTGGGCTCATGCACTGGGCGCAGTTCTTCACGCGTCCGGCATTGCGGTGGGACCCGTACGCGACGCCCGACCCGGGGATCTTCGTGTGCTCCGCGTCCACGCCGCCGGGCGGCGGGGTCCACGGCCTGTGCGGCGCCAATGCCGCCGAGTCGGCATTGCGAGGCGTCCTTCGCTGACACGCGCAGGACCCAGCGCGCGCCTACACTCAGCCCGATGTTCCTGTCGGTCCATATCATCGGCACCGGGCGCGCCGGTGGCGCGATCCGCGCGCGGCTGCGCGAGCGGGACCTCCGCGTCACCGACGGGCGCGCGCCGGAGCCGGATGCCGGGCTCGTCCTGCTGTGCGTTCCCGATACGGTCATCGAGCAGGTTGCGGCGGCCGTCCCACCGGGCCCGTGGGTGGCCCACGTGTCCGGCGCGACCCCGCTGGCCGCCCTGGAGCCGCACCGGCTCCGGTTCAGCATGCATCCGCTCCAGACGCTCACGCGCGAGCGAGGGGCGGAGCAGCTGGACGGCGCATGGGCCGGCATCACCGGCGAGACGCCGGATGCCCTCGCGCGCTCGCGCTGGCTGGCCGAGACGCTCGGCCTCCGGGCGTTCGAGGTGGCCGATGCGGACAAGACCCTGTACCACGCCGCCGCGGTCATCGGCGGCAACTTCCTCGTCACCCTGCACCGAGCCGCGACGCGCCTGCTGGCCGAGGTCGGGGCGCCTCCCGAGGCGATCGTTCCGCTCATGACACGGACGATCGAAAACGGCTTCGACCTGACCGGGCCGATCGCCCGCGGCGATTGGGGGACGGTCGAGGCGCATCTGGCCGCGCTGCAGGAGCGCGCACCCGATCTCATCCCGCTCTATCGCGCGCTCGTCGAGGCGACCAGGAGGTGAGGATCGTCCGCACCATCGACGAGGTGCGCCAGGTGCTGCGCGGGGCTCGAGGGCACGGTGCGCGCATCGGCCTGGTGCCGACCATGGGCGCGCTCCATGCCGGCCACCTCGCGCTGCTCGAGGCGGCGCGCGCGTCATGCGACGTGGTGGTGGTCAGCCTGTTCGTGAATCCGGCGCAGTTCACGCAGCCCACGGACCTGGAGCGCTATCCGCGGAACGAGGCCGCCGATGCGGCGGCGGCCGAGGCTGCCGGGGCAAGCGTCCTGTTCGCACCGAGCGCGGAGGAGCTGTATCCACCCGGCTTCGACACGTGGGTCGAGCCAGGCGAGCTGGCGCGCATCCTCGAGGGAGAGATGCGGCCGGGGCACTTCCGCGGCGTGGCGACCGTGTGCACCAAGCTGTTCGCCGTCGTCCAGCCGCACGTCGCCGTCTTCGGCCGCAAGGACGCGCAGCAGGTGGCGATCATCCGGCGCCTGGTCGCGGACCTGAACCTGCCGATCGAGATCGTCGCCGTGCCGACCGTGCGGGACTCGGACGGCCTCGCGCTCAGCTCGCGGAACGTCTTCCTTTCGGCCGTCGAGCGGGAGGTCGCGCGGGCACTGCCGCGAGCGCTCGACGCCGGTCTGGCGGCGCACCGGTCTGGCGGCGACGCGGTCGCCGGCGCGCGGGAGGTGCTGGACCGCGAGCAGGGGCTGACCGTGGAGTACGTGGCGGTGGCCGATCTCGACGGGCCCACGCTTGCGGCAGCGGTGCGGGTGGGCTCTACGCGGCTGATCGACAACGTGCGCCTCGGCGCGGACTGAAGCGAGCCCGCGAGCGGTCGCTGGTGCCGGTGGCCTTCAGCGGGACTCTCGGACAACGAGAGGCGTTCCACCGGCATCCGCGGGTCGCGTTGACAACCGGCGGCCCGACCACCACGCTTCGGACACGATGACCGACGTGCGACGCGTTCCCCTCGCGCTCCCCGAGATCGGCGCCATGAAGGCGGCCGGGACGAAGATCGTGATGGTGACCGCCTACGATCACCCCTCAGCCCGGCTCGCATCGGAAGCCGGAATCGACCTCATCCTCGTCGGCGACTCGGCCGGCAACAACGTCCTCGGCTACGAGTCGACGGTCCCGGTCACCATGGAGGAGGCGGTCATGCTCACCTCGGCCGTTGCCCGCGCGCGGCCGCGGTCGATCATCGTGGGCGACATGCCGTTCGGCTCGTTCCAGGCCTCCGACTCGGAGGCGGTGGCCAACGCCGCGCGCCTGGTGAAGGCCGGGGCCGATGCGGTGAAGCTCGAGGGCGCCGGGCCGATGCTCGCCCGCGTTCGGGCCATCGTCGGTGCCGGCATCCCGGTGATGGGTCACCTCGGGCTGACACCCCAATCGGCCACCATGCTGGGCGGCATGAAGGCGCAGGGCCGATCCGCCGAGGCCGCGAGCCGTCTCCTGGCCGATGCCCGCGACCTCGAGGAGGCCGGCTGCTTCTCGCTCGTCCTCGAGGCGGTCCCGGCCCGCGTCGCGGCGCACGTCACCAAAGCGTTGCGGATCCCGACCATCGGGATCGGCGCCGGGGCCGGCTGCGACGGCCAGGTGCTCGTCTGGCACGATCTGCTCGGCATCAACGAAGGGGCTGCGCCCCGGTTCGTGAAGCGCTACGCGGACGTGGCCGGTGAGGTGCGACGCGGCCTGGAGTCCTTCGCCGCGGAGGTGCGATCCGGGGCCTATCCGGCCCAAGAGCACGCCTACAAGATCGCCGAGGACGAGCTGCGCGCGTTCGAGGCCGGCCTCGACCCGACGCCCTCCGGCTAGCCCTCGGGATCCCGGCTGGCGAGAACGCTGCGTTCGACCGCCTCGCCGATCGCGTCCTGGGCCGCCAGGCACAGCGCGAAGAACGCCTCCGGGCCGCTCCGCGATCCGTCGGCGGTGGAGAGCGCGAAGACGACATCGCCGTCGAACATGGTGTGGACCGGATGGATGGTGCGCGCCAGCGCGTCATGGCCGAGCTCCGCGACGCGACGACACTGCGCACGGTCGAGCGCCGCGTCGGTGCCGACCACCACGAGCGTCGTGTTGACCGCGGGCGGCGGCAGCGGCCCGTCCCCGGCCACGGCGAGGGGCCGGCCGTCCCGGGCGATCACGTTGCCGAGCGCATTGTTCACCACGAGCGCCCCCACCAGGTGGCCGTCGGCGAGACGCCGAGCGGCGCTGCCCGTCCCGCCGGGTTGCGCCGCGTCCACGCCCGTCAGCTTTGCGACGGTGGCGCCGGTGCCGGCGCCGACGCGACCCTCGAGCGGTCCGGCGTTCGCCTCCGCGGCGCGCGTCGCCGCATGGCCGGCCGCGGCATCGGGGAACGCCTCGGGGTCGCCGACGCCGAGGTCGAACAGGATCGCGGCCGGGACGATCGGCACCGGGCGCACGCCCGTGGCGAAGCCCAGCCCGCGCTCGGCGAGCCGGCGCATCACCCCGTCGGCCGCCGCCAGGCCGAATGCGGAGCCGCCGGCCAGGCAGACGGCATTGATGCGCTCGACGAGGGCCGTCGGGCGCAGGAGGTCCGTCTCGCGCGTGCCGGGCGCCGCCCCGCGCACGTCCACGCCGGCCACCGCACCGTCGTCGGGGGCCAGGACGACCGTGCACCCGGTGCGTGCCTTCGCATCGGTCCAGTGACCGACCCGAATGCCCGGGACGTCGCGAAGGGTGAGGCGCTCCATCGGTCCCGATCCTAATCGAGCGAGGCCGCGAGGAGGCCCGGAAGGATCTCGCCCGCCTGGCCGCGGAGGACGGCGTGGGCCTCATCGTCCAGTGGCGTCGGCTCCGCGTTGACGATGACCAGCCGAGCTCCGGCGGCCAGCGCGAGCTCGGGCAGCCGGGCCACGGGGTACACCGTGAGGCTGGTGCCGACGGCAAGGAACACCTCGCAGGCCGCAGCCGCGTCCTGGCTCCTGCGCAGCAGACCCGGATCGAGGTTCTGCCCGAAGCTGATCGTGGCGGACTTCAGGATCCCGTCGCACCGCTCGCAGGCCGGGTCCGGGTCGCCGGCACGCACGCGGTCGAGGACCTCGATCATCGGTCGACGATCGCCGCAGCCGAGGCAGGCTGTCTCGCGGATGGTGCCGTGAATCTCGACCGTCCGCTCCGGACTGCTGCCGGCCAGCAGATGGAGGCCGTCGATGTTCTGCGTGACGAGCAGGTCGAGGCGGCCTGCGTCCTCGAGCGCGGCCAGGGCGCGGTGGGCGGCGTTCGGCTCCGCACCCCAGGCCGGATGCGTCAGCCTTCCCCGCCAGGACGCACGACGCACCTCGGGATCGGCGACGTAGTAGCCGATATTCGACAGGCGCGCGGCCTTCGGGTCGCGGGTCCATACCCCGTTCGGGCCGCGAAAGTCGGGAATCCCCGACTCGGTGGAGACGCCGGCCCCGGTGAGCGCCACGGTCGAGCGCGACGCCCGCAGCCAACCGGCGACCTCCGCGAGGGCCGGGCCGATGTCAGCCAACGAAATTCAACACGGCGGCGAGGTAGTCGTCGAACCGGTCGCGATGGAGCGTGTGCCCGCCGTCGAGGATGATGGCGTCGCTGCCCTCCGGCAGGTTCGCGATCAGCCGCCGGCGCGCCTCGCCGACCATCACCGACCGATCCTCCGCGGCGAGGATGTACCGGGCGGGGATCCGCAGCTCGCCGGCGAGCTCGGACACGTGGAAGCCTCGCCCGAGCTGCAGCGACTCCACCACCACATCCACGCGCATCAGGGCACGTCCCTCGACGTCCTGCCGTGCGTCCCCCTCCATCCAGCTCGGATTCTCCGCCAGCTCGCGCGTGATCTCGTCCTCCGGCCGGGTCCGCGCAGCCTCCACCTCGGCACGCAGGCGATCCAGGAAGTCGCCATCGTCGCGACGGTCGAGACTCGGGGGGTCCTCGAGGATGAGCCGTCGCGCGATGTCCGGTCGCTGCCAGGCCAGGCGCTGGCTCACGGCGGCCCCGAGCGAATGGCCGACGAGTGCGTCGACAGGCGCGGTCGCGTGCCGCTCGATCGCCGCCTCCAGGTCGCGGGCCAACTCGTCGACGGTGGCGGCCCGCGCGGCCGGACTCCGACCATGGGCCCGACCATCGACGGCCAGCACCCGCCATCCTCGATCGGCCAATGCGGGCCCGACGCGCCACCAGGTGCGCGACCAGCCGGCCAGGCCATGCACCAGGATCGCGACGCGAGGAGAGTTCGGGTCGCCGTGCGGTGGCCATTCGTGGACCGCCAGCTCGATCGGTTCGCCCATGACGGCATGGTAGGGCCCCCGCCTCCCGCCGCGGCTACCCGGGTGGAGCGCCGTCCCACAGGAGGTTGGGAGCGAGCGACCGCTCGTCCGTTCGGGTATGCCCCGTGCAGAGGTTGGCACCATGAGCCTCGAAGCAACCAGCGACCTGTGGTGGAAGAACGCCATCATCTACTGCGTCGACACGCAGTCGTTCCTCGACACGGACGGTGACGGAGTCGGCGACCTCGACGGGTTGACCCAGCGCATCGATTACCTCGCCGGCCTGGGCGTCACCTGCCTGTGGCTGATGCCGATCTATCCCTCGCCGGAGAGGGACTACGGCTACGACGTGGCCGACTACTACGGAATCGCCGAGAAGTACGGCAGTCTCGGCGATCTCGTCGAGCTGGTGCGAACCGCCCGCGAGCGAGGCATCCGGGTCATCGCCGACCTCGTCATCAACCACACCTCGATCGACCACCCGTGGTTCCAGATGGCGCGCAGGCGCCACCCGGTCTACCACGACTTCTACGTCTGGGCCGACGAGAAGCCGCCCGATGCCGACGAGGGCGTCATCTTCCCCGGCAAGCAGGACAGCATCTGGAGCTACGACCGCGCCGCGAAGCGCTGGTACATGCATCGGTTCATGCCCTTCCAGCCGGACCTGAACATCAACAACCCCCTGGTCCGGAACGAGATCCACAAGGTCATCGGCTTCTGGCTCGAGCTCGGCCTCTCGGGGTTCCGGATCGACGCCGTCCCCTTCCTCATCGAACAGGAGGGCCTCGAGAACGAGGCCGTCAAGGACCCGCACGACTAGCTTCGGGACATCCGCGACTTCGCCAGCCGGCGACGCGGCGACGTCATGCTGCTGGCGGAGGCGAACGAACCGCTGGACCTGCTGCCGAACTCCTTCGGCGAGCACGGTGAGCAGATGCACGTGGCGTTCAACTTCGTCGTCAACCAGGCCATGTACCTGGCGCTGGTTCGCGGCGAGGCGACGCCGGTCGCCGAGGCGGTCCGCTCCCTCCCGCCGATCCCGCCCGAGAGCCAGTGGGCGACGTTCGTCCGCAACCACGACGAGCTGAGCCTCGACAAGCTCTCCGACGCCGAGCGCGAGGAGGTCTTCGCGGCGTTCGCGCCGAAGAAGTCGCAGCGGCTGTTCGATCGCGGCATCCGGCGCCGGCTGCCGACGATGGTGGACGGGGATCGGCGCCGGATCGAACTCATGTACTCGCTGTGCATGAGCCTGCCCGGGACCCCGGTCCTGTTCTACGGCGAGGAGATCGG